>NZ_CP070332.2:0-331628 GCF_016917835.2 Halobacterium sp. BOL4-2
TTGACCCACTGAATCACGTCTGACCGCGCGTACGCGGTCACTTGCGGTGCCGTTTTCTTTGTTACCGACGACCGACCAGCGACAGCCACTGCGCGCTCACTGCCACCAAAAGAGTCATATCACAGCCGACCAGTTTCTGGAACGTTCCCGATACTGGAACGGTCCTAATGCAGTATCCCACCCTCCTTCCATCGACGCCAGTCGAATCACGCCGCCAGCCACCGTCCGCCAGCCGGCCAGAATACCGATGACTCGGCGGTCTCGTGTCGGTGCCGGCCTCGCAGTCGTCGTACTGGCCCTGGCCGCAGTGTCGGCTGTCGCCCCACTTTCCGGGGCGCAGTCCGCTGGCAGCGGTGCGGTCTCAGTCACCATCGGCGACGTGGCCGTCTCGCCTGCGAACCCAACGACGGGCACGCAGGTGTTGATCACCCCGTCGATCAACAACTCCGGATCGGCAAGCGGGTCCGCGCGCGTCAACGAGGTCACACTGCGCGGCGACGGTCTCCTCGCAACGGAAGACAGCCTGGGGAGGCTTGGGGCGGGTGACTCCATTGAGGTTCCGTTGTCGAGCACGTTCACCGAGCCCGGTGACCACCAGCTGAGCGTCCACGTACGGGGGCTGAACCCGGATGGCAGCGTCTTCTACGTGCAGCGCAGCGTGTACGTTACCGTCGACGATCGTAGTTCAGACGTGGGCGTCTCCGCGCGCACGACAGCAACCAACGGGTCGACCGACATCCAGGCCACGATCACGCAGTACGGAACGATCCCGATCAAGTCCGGCGAGTTGCAGGTCGTGTCCGATGGGCGCATCGTCGAGCGGGCGCCAGTCGCCAACGTTTCGGAAAGCGACAGTGCGAACGTCACCTTCGATGGGGCGTCGATCCCCAGCGGCGAGTTAGTGATCCGCGGCGAGTACACCCTCGACGACGAACACAGTACCCACACCACGAACACGACACTCACCTACCAACCACAGCGCTCCGCAGACGTTGCGCTCACTGGTGTTGAGGCATCCGGTGGGGGGACCACGTACACGATCAGCGGCGACGCTGCGAACCTCGGCAGTGCGGACGCTGCGTCGGTGCGCGTCAACGCCGTCGGTGATGGGCTGTCCGCCAACGGCGGGTACTTCGTGGGAAAGATCGAAACCAGTGAGTTCGCAACTTTCGATATGACTGTGCAGGCGGACTCGGCTGTTGACGAGATCCCGATAACGGTGAACTACTCCGCCGACGGGCAGCGCTACTCGGACGTCGTGACCGTCGACGTGAGCGGCGCGTCCAGCGGGAGCGCTACCCCGCCCGAGCGCGCGCCGGGCCAACAGCAGAACCGCGCGCCCAGCCCGTCCAACGGCGCGAGCGGTGGCGGGTTGCCGCTGTTCAAGATCGGGGGCGCTGTCGCTGTGATTGCGATCGTCGTCGTCGTTGTTCGACGCTGGCGGAACCCATGAGCATCATCGAACTCGAAGGCGTGGTCAAACGGTACGAAACCGGTGCCGAGACCGTCGAGGCGCTGAAAGGCGTTGACTTCTCGGCGGCGCGCGGCGAAATGGTGACCGTCGTTGGGCCGTCCGGCTCCGGCAAGAGCACGATGCTGAACATGATCGGCTTGCTTGACTCGCCCACGGAGGGCAACGTCATCCTCGACGGCCAGGACGTGACCGGGTTCAGTGAGGACGAGCGCACCGAGGAGCGCCGCGCGGAACTGGGGTTCGTCTTCCAGTCGTTTCACCTGCTCCCGATGCTGACGGCCGTGGAGAACGTGGAACTGCCGTCAATGTGGGATACCTCCGTTGACCGCCACGATCGCGCGGTCGATCTCCTGGAGCGCGTCGGGCTCGAGGACCGTCTTACACACACTCCGAGCGAGCTCTCCGGTGGGCAACAGCAGCGCGTCGCGATCGCGCGCTCGCTGATCAACGAACCCGAGATCCTGCTAGCGGACGAACCCACGGGGAACCTCGATCAGGAGACCGGTGGCACGATCCTCACCGAGATGCAGCGGCTCACCGAGGAGGAGAACATCGCCGTGGTTGCGATCACTCACGACACGCAACTCGAGGAGTTCTCCGACCGTGCAGTCAACCTCGTCGATGGGGTGTTACACACGTGAGTGTGCTCGCTCGGTTCCCCAGCGTGTTGATGGCGTGGCGGAACCTCGGGCGGAACCGCGTGCGGACTGCGCTGGCTGCGCTCGGGATCGTGATCGGTGTGATCTCGATCGCATCGATGGGGATGGCGAGCGCCGCGATCAATCAGCAAGCCTCCGCCCAGCTCGGTGATCTCGGCAACAAAGTCTCGGTTACCTCCGGTGAGGACGCCGAAGAGTACGGGATCACGCAGGCGCAGGTCGAACGAATTGATGACTTGGTGAGCGCCGGCACCGTCGTCGAGCAGAAATCCGATTCCACGTCGCTTTCTTCCCGCGCTGGCACCGTTGACGTGGTCACCGTCACCGCCGCGACCGAGGTGGCCGAGCCGTACAACATTACGTCGGCGAATCCACCCGAAACCCTTCACTCGGGCGCGTTGCTCACCAACCAGACCGCCGAGACGCTCGGTCTCGGGGTCGGCGATCCCGTCAAGTACGACGGCACTCTGTACCGGATTCGTGGTATCATCACCACCACCTCTCGGTTCGGCGGGTTCGCCGAGATCGTCGTGCCGCTGTCTGCGATGGCCGATCAGGACGAGTACGACACCGTCGATATCTACGCCGACTCGGGATCTGATGCGGCCCGGATCGCTGACCGCCTCGACTCGGCGTTCAACTCCTACGGCCGCACCGAGGAGAAAATCCTCGAAATCCGGAGCACTTCAGAAGCCCGTAAGGGCGCGAACAAGTTCATGAGAACGCTCAAACGGGGGTTGCTCGGCATCGGCTCGATCTCACTGTTGGTGGCGAGTGTGGCCATCCTCAACGTCATGCTGATGAGCACGATCGAGCGCCGCGGCGAGATCGGCGTGCTGCGCGCGGTCGGCATCCGTCGGGGAGAAGTTCTTCGTATGATCCTCACCGAGGCGATGTTCCTGGGCGCTGTCGGTGGGTTAGTCGGCTCGCTTGCGTCCCTCGGCGTGGGTGCGTTCATCTTCGACAAAATCACGCAAAACGCCATGGACGTGCTGGTGTGGCCGAGTTCGAAATACCTCGTCTACGGGTTCCTGTTCGCGGTCTTCGCCAGCCTGCTCAGCGGGCTCTATCCGGCGTGGAAAGCAGCCAACGATCCGCCCGTCGAGGCGCTCGGCGAATGATCGCGCGCCCGTGTGGGCGTCGCGGAGTCGAAACACATTAGCCCGCTGGCTGGCGTGACAAAAACGAATGAGTGACGTGCGCGCGGCGACCACGGCCCTCCTCGCTGACCGTCCGGCGCTCGCCGACGCCCTCGATGCGCTCGTCGAGGTCGATCGGAGCCAGGACACGTGGACGTTCGACGACGCGCCAGTCGACTCCGGGGTGTTCGGCGAACTCGTGGGCCGCGGCATCGTCGTCGAGTCCGGCGACGGCTACGTGCTCGCCGACCGGCAGGCCGTCCGGGCGGCGCTCGGCGACCCGGACGCCGACCCATCCGACGCCGACGGAGCCGCGGTCTCGCTTCGTGACCGTGTTCCCAGCCCGTCGGTCTCCTCGCGTGCGGCCTGGTTCCTCGCCGCCAGCTTGTTGGTCGTCGTTGCGCTGCGTGTGTTCGTCTTCCCGCGGGTGTTCCGGGCCGGACACGTCGTGTTGCTCGGCAACGACCCCTACTACTACCGGTACCTGGTGTCGGCAATGCAGCAGTCGGGGGCCGGACTGCTTGACGTTCCGGCCCGTATCACTCGCGGCGAACCACTGCTGGTGGTGGTGCTGGTCGGTGCCACGCGGCTGCTCGGCGGGAGCGCGAGCGCCGCCGCACACGCCACCGCTTGGTATCCAGTGGCGGCGGCCGTCGTGACGGCAGTGGCGTGCTATCTGCTGGCGACCACGCTGTCCCACGACCGCCGGGTCGGGATCACAGCCGTACTTGTCTTGGCCGTGTTGCCCGTGCACGCCTACCGGACCGCACTCGGGTTCGGCGACCACCACGCCCTTGATCTCGTGTGGCTCTCGCTCACCGTGCTTGCGGCCGTCCGTCTACTCCCGGGGGCGGGTGTCGCCGTTCCCGACGACTCTGGCTGGCGACGCCACCTCCCGTGGGGCTGTGTACTCGCCGGCAGCGTCGCCGCACAAGCTCACTCCTGGAACGCCGCGCCGCTGCTGTTCGTTCCGCTCGTCGTGTACGCGGTCGCGCGCAGCGCCGCGCTTGCCGACGGTGAGTCGCCGCTCGCAGACCTCCCGCTCGCCGCTGCACTCACCGCCGGCGGCGTGCTCGCAGTCGCCGGCCATGTTCTGCTCGGGTGGCAGTCGCCGGTAATCGTTGCGCCACCGCTGCTGGCCGGACTCGGCGTTGGTGCTGCCGCCCTCATCGCGGCCGGCGTCCGACGCGTGGGGGTGCCATCGTGGACAGCCCCAGTGCTCACCACAGCCAGCGGCGTCGCCGCGTTCGCCGTCGTCGCGACGATCGATCCCTCGTTTGTCGCGGAGCTCCAACAGGAGGGGGCGCGATTCGTTGGGCAGTCCGGAAGCACCATCGTGGAGACGAAATCGCTGTTCAGCACGACGTACGGACTGTTCGCCGGGCCGATCTTCTTCTACGGGACGGCGTTGCTGTTCGCGCTGCCCGCGGGTGCGTGGGCGATGTACACGGGCGTGGCGCGCTCGCGGCCACGATGGCTGCTCACCGGCTGTTACGGCACCGTGTTGTTCGCGTTCGCGGTGACACAGGTCCGATTCTCCGGTGAGCTGTCCGTGTTCGTCGCCGTCTTCGCTGCGGTCGCGTTCGTGTACTTCCTCTCGGTGGTCGACCTCGCGGATCCGCCGCTTGACTTCTCGGCCCGATCGTCGGATCGCGAGCGCGTGCGCTCGCTTGCGATCCCCACCCGGTCGCGCGCGCTCCGCATCGGGGTTGCGTTCCTGCTGGTCGGCGGGCTCGGCGCAGTCATGACGCCGCTGCGCACGAACACGCTGGTGCAAAGCGACGACGCGTACCACGCGGCCACGCACGTCGAAGCGGCGCTCAACGCGCCTGACTGGACCGACGACACCACGTACGTGTTCAGCCGGTGGTCCCGAAACCGGCTGTACAACTGGTTCGGATCCGGTGACGGCCGCAGTTACCGGTACGCTCAATCGAACTACGACGACTTCCTCCGCTCCACGACCCCGGGGAAGTGGAACGACCGGCTCCAAGATCGCGCCGCGTTCGTCGTCTTCGACACCAACTCCGTCCCCGACGGTGCCACCGGCACGATCGGCTCGGCACTCACCGCCTGGGGGTCGGGGCTGGCGCACTACCGCGCGGTCTGGGCTGGCGACGCAAAAACGGTCTACCGCGTCGTCCCGGGGGCGACGGTCACCGGCACCGCCGCGTCGAACGCGTCGGTCACGCTGACACACGAGGGCACGGTCTCCGGGCAGGCGGTCACGTACACTCGGACCACGACCGCCGCGGCCAACGGGACTTACACCGTGACAGTGGCGTACCCCGGCGCGTACTCGGTTTCGACCGGCGGCACAGTCACCGTGCCGGCGGCCGCCGTGGGCAACGGGACGACAGTCACCGCGTAGCGCTACTCGACGGTCACGCTCTTCGCGAGGTTCCGGGGCTTGTCGATGGGACGCCCCTTCTCGTTGGCGATGTGGTACGCGAACAACTGGAGGGCAACGTTCGCCACGACCGGCTCCAGGGGACCACACGCCGGGAGCGTGATCGTGACGTCGGCGTGGCGCGCGGTCCCGGCGTCGCTCGCGAGCCCGATGACGTCCGCGCCCCGGGACTGCACCTCTTTGACGTTGTTCGCGGTTCTCTCCGGTGCCGCGTACTCGGTCAACACCGCCACCACGGGCGTGTTGTCCGTGACGAGCGCGAGCGGGCCGTGTTTGAGCTCGCCCGCACTGAACCCCTCGGCGTGGTCGTAGGAGATCTCCTTGAGCTTGAGCGCGCTCTCCAAGGCCACTGGTCGGCCGGCTCGCCGCCCGACGTAGAAGAACGCGTCGCTGTCGGCGTACTCGCGGGCGATCGACGCGATCTCGGGGGCTTGATCGAGGACCTGCTGGACCGCCCCCGGTAGGTCGCGGATCGCGTCCCGGAGCGCGGCGGCGTCGCCCGTGCTGATGGCGTTGCGGGCGCGCCCGATGTGCATGGTCAGCAGTGCGGCGGTCGCCACCTGTGAGACGAACGTCTTCGTGGCAGCGACGCCGATCTCGGGGCCGGCGCGAATGAACAGCGCGTCGTCGGCCTCCCGCGTGACCGTGCTGCCGAGCGTGTTCGTCAACGCGAGCGTGGGTGCTCCCTTCTGGGCCGCGCTCCGGAGCGCGGCCAGCGTGTCCGCTGTCTCCCCGCTTTGGGTGATCGCCACTACGAGCGTGTCCTCGGGGCTGCGGCCGCCCCGAAGCTCGTACTCGCTTGCCACGTGCACGGTCACCGGCAGGTCGGCGTGGGTCTCCAGGAGCTCTTTGGCGTACAAGCCGGCGTGATACGACGTGCCGCAGGCAACGATCTGGAGCTCCGCGACGTTCTGCAGTGTCTCCGTGGACAGCTCCATGTCGAGTGTCACGTCCGTCCCGAGATCGCTGATGCGGCCGGAGATCGCCTGCCGGAGTGCGCGTGGCTGCTCGTGGATCTCCTTGAGCATGTAGTGGTCGTAGCCGCTTTTCCCCGCCGCGTCGGCGCTCCAGTCGAGCGCTTCGACGTCCCGTGAGACGCGCGCGCCGTCGTTGTACACCGTCCACTCGGTCTCGGTGAGGTGCGCGATGTCGCCGTTCCGGAGGTACGTGACCCGGTTGGTGTGCTCGATGAACGCGGTGGCGTCGCTGGCGACGAACGTGCCGGTGTCGCCGTGCCCGAGCAACAGCGGGCTGTCCGACCGCGCCACCACGATGCCGTCGTGGCCGGCGGCGGTGATCGCGAGCGCGTAACTCCCGGTGAGGCGCTCGGTCGTGCGCTGCACGGCCGTCAGCAGCGACACGCCGTCGGCGAGATGGGTTTCGATGAGGTGTGGGACGACCTCGGTGTCAGTGTCACTGTGGAAGACGTGGTCGGCCCGCAGTTCGTCGGCGAGCGCGGCGTAGTTCTCGATGATGCCGTTGTGCACCACGGCCACGTCGCCCGTGCAGTCCGTATGCGGGTGTGCGTTCTCCCGCGTCGGCTCGCCGTGGGTGCTCCAGCGCGTGTGCCCGATGCCACGCGTCCCGTCCTCGCGGGACGGCACTGGGAGGTCGCCGACCTCGCCGCCGGTCTTGTGCACCGACAGCGAGCCGCCGCCGGCGAGCGCGATGCCGGCGGAGTCATAGCCGCGGTATTCGAGGTTCTGCAGTCCCTCGTGGACGATGCGCCCCGTCGGATCGGTGCCGATGTAGCCCGTGATTCCACACATAGTCAGCCTCTCGTAACGTGCGCCTGGTCGTCGACGCGCCCGGTGACGACCGTGGCGCTGTCGACGACCGCGCTGTTCCCGACGATCGACCCGGGTGCGACCGTCACACCCGCGCCGACCTCGGCGTTGTCGCCCACCAACGCCCCGAACCGAACCCCCTGGTGGACCGTGTCACCAAGCACTACGTCTGTTTGACCGCCCTCCACGGTCGTGTTCGGGCCGATGGTCGCGTTCGCGCCGACGATGCTGTCGTTCACTACTGCGCCTGGGTTGACCGTCGAGTCAGGTAACAGTATCGACTGTTCGATCACTGCGTTCGCACCGACGGTCACGTTGTCGCCGAGCGCAACGCCGTTCCGGACCACTGCCTGCGGGTGCACGATAACGCCCTCGCCACAGACGGTCCCTCCGCCAACCGGTGCCTGCTGATCGTCGCCCGGCACGCTCCCTCGGGGCTTGCGCCGCTCCACCGGCGGGTCGAAGCGCCGGTCCGTGATGAGCGCGCTGTTGGCCGCAACCAGATCCCACGGCTCGGAGACGTCGAGCCACCGGCCGTCGTACCGCACGGCCCGCAGCTCGTGGTCCGCGAGCTGTTCGTCGAGGGCGTCCGTGAGCGCCAGCTCGCCGTAGCTGTCGGTCCGCCGGATCGCCGCGAACACGCTCGGGTCGAACGCGTACACGCCGGCGTTGATGTACTCCGACGCCACCAGCTCGGGCACCGGCTGCTCGTCGATGCCGGCGACGGCCCCGCCGTCGAGATCGACCACGCCGTACGCGCTCGGCGTCTCGGCTTGTGTCACGCCCATTGCGGGGTCGCCGCTCTCGCGGTGGCACTCCCAAACGTCCTCGACCAGCGACGCGTCGATGACGCGGTCGCCGTTCAGCGCGACAAACGACTCCCCAACCACGGACTCCGCCTGCGCGAGCGCGTGGCCCGTGCCGAGCTGTCGGTCTTGGACCACGTAGGAGATCTCGATCCCCCACCGCGAGCCGTCCTCGAAGTGCCGCTGGACGCGCTCCCGGTTCGACCCCACGACCAACACCACCCTCGTGACGCCCGCCGACACCAACGCGTCCACGATATGCTCCAGGATGGGCTGGTTGGCAACCGGCACCATCGGCTTCGGCCGGTTCTCCGTCAGCGGCCAGAGCCGCTCTCCCTTCCCCGCCGCCAGCACAACAGCCTGCATTGACTGTGTTCTCTCAGTCACGGCCCTTATCAGTTGTCACGACCGCCCCGAGTGTTGTTCGCGTCCCCGTTCCCAGCGTCACGCCCGCGTTCAGGCTCGTGTTGATCCCGGTCTTGGTGTCGTCCCCGACGACGACCCCGAACTTCCGGCGGCCCGTGTCGACCAGCTCGCCTTTGACCTGCACCTGAACAGGGGTGTCGTCGTGGCGGAGGTTCGCGACCTTCGTGCCCGCACCGAAGTTCACGTTCGCCCCAAGCACGCTGTCCCCGACGTACGCGTGATGGCCCACCGCCGTGTCAGCCATCAGAATCGAGTTTTTCACCTCCACGGCGTTCCCAACCCGGACGTCTGGTCCGACAACGGTCGCGCCGCGAACGTAGGCGTTCGGCCCGACATCCGCACCCGATTGGATGACGACCGGCCCTTCGATGTATGCGCCATCGCGAACCCGCGCGCCGTCCTCGACGACGACGCGTCCCGTCAGCGTCGCGCCGTCCGCCACGGTTCCGTTGATCTCGCGCTCCTGTTCCGCCAGGAGCGCGCTGTTGGCCGCGAGCAACTCCCAGGGCCGCCCCACGTCCAGCCACGGGCCGTCGTAGGACACCGCCGTCACGCCGCCGTCCTCGCGGTCGATCGCCCGCGCGAGCGCGTCCGTCAGTTCGTACTCGCCGCGCTCGCTGCGCTCGACGGTGTCGATGTACTCGAACACTCGTGGCGTGAACCGGTACAGCCCGAGGTTCGCGAGATCCGTCGGTGGGTCCGTCGGCTTCTCGACGACATTGGTCACCCGGCCGTCGTCGCCGCGCTCCACCACCCCATACGACTGTGGGTCCGCAACCGGCATCACCGACATCGCCGTCCCGTCCGCGCCGGCCAACGCCTCGACCAGCGCGCTCGTCACGTAGACGTCCCCGTTCAACACCAGACAGGACTCCTCGACGTGTGGCTCCGCACAGCCGACGGCGTGCGCGGTCCCCTCTTGGGTGTCCTGCTCGGCGTACACCACCGGCGTCCCGGCGTACGACGCGCCGATCCGCTCCCGGATCTGGTCGCCCCGATACCCCACCACGATCACGTACTCGTCGACGACCCCGGCCGCCGCATCCAACACGTGCTCAAGCAGTGTCGCGCCCGCCACCGGCACCAGTGGCTTCGGCCGCGTCTCCGTCAGCGGTCCCATGCGCGTTCCGCGCCCCGCCGCCACGACGATTGCCTGCATTACGTTCCACTGTCGCGGCTCGGGCGCTTAAGTCCACAGGAACTCGCCACCGACGTGCACTCCCCGGGGCGAAGTCGGAGTGCTTAACCGCTCGCCCCGCCCACCACTCAGTGATAGACGATGCTTGGCGGGTGGCGGTACCGACTCGGGAGTATTGCGGGGGTCTGCCTGCTCACCGCGCTCGCGGTCGGGGTCGCCAACAGCCCTACCGGCCAAGCACTCACCGGGGCGCTCCCGGTGTTCGCCCAGCTCGCGGCCGACCCGCCGGGCGTCGCTGAAGGACTACTCGAAGTCAGTACCACCGTCTGCGTCGTCGCCGTGGCCTGCCTCCCCCTGTACAAACCCCGTCCCCGTCGCGTCCTCGACGTCGTGGTGCTCGCGCAGAAACGCGTCGTCGTCGCCCTGTTCGCGCTCGCTGCCATCGGCTACTTCGACTACACGTACCGCCTCCCCAGAACGACGCTGCTCGCGGTCACACCAGTCCTTCTCGTTGCAGTGCCCGCGCTGTTCGTCTGGATCCGCCGCCGCCCCACCCCGACGACGGCAGCCCGCACCATCGTCGTCGGCGACACGCTCGACGAAATCGAGCGCCTCGTCGCCGACATCGACCACCCACTCTACGGCTACGTCTGCCCCACAGTCGTCCCACGCACCCCGGACGCCGCCCCCCCACACCCCGCCGTCGCGGACGGCGGCAGTGATGCACACGCGCTCAGCGACCACGATCGCCTCGGCGGCCTCTCCCGGATCGAAGACGTGCTCGTCGCCCACGACATCGACACGGTCGTGCTCGCGTTCGAACGCACCGACCGCGCCGAGTTCTTCGGCGCACTGGACGCCTGCTACGAGCACGGCGTCGCGGCCAAAGTCCACCGCGACCACGCCGACCGCGTCCTCACCGCCGACGACGACGTCGGCACGCTCGCCACCGTCGACGTCGAACCCTGGGACGTCCAAGACTACGCCCTGAAACGCGTCTTCGACGTGGCGTTCTCCGGGATCGGGCTGGTCGTGCTGAGCCCGGTGATTCTCGGGATTGCGGTGGCGATCGAGCTCGACGACGGCGGGTCGGTGCTGTACCGCCAGGAACGCACTGCGGTGTTCGGGGAGACGTTCGACGTGTACAAGTTCCGGTCGATGAGATCGAAGGGTGAATCTGCGGAGCCAGTCGACGACGAGGACAACGACCGGATCACGCGCGTCGGCCGTGTGTTACGGCAGACGCATCTGGACGAGATCCCACAGCTGTGGTCGATTCTGGTGGGCGACATGAGCGTCGTCGGTCCGCGTGCGGTGTGGACCGAAGAGGAGTCGCTGTTGGAGGCCGAGGAGCAGTCGTGGCGGAAACGATGGTTCGTGAAACCCGGACTGACAGGGTTAGCGCAAGTGAACGACGTCAAGAGCACCGACCCCGAGGAGAAACTACGCTACGACCTCCAGTACGTCAAACAGCAGTCGTTCGGATACGACGTGAAGCTGGTTATTCGGCAAATCTGGAAAGTCGGCGTTGACGCCGTAGACACCCTGCGTCGGTAAGGCGAGTCGTTTTTCTGGGAGGGCGTTCCACGGACGATTAAGATCACTGACAGTGTGCGGCGACGAATGGAGTACTCGCATGACCGTGGCGACGTCACGCGCTTCCTCGTTCAGCTGGAATACCGCCTCGACGATACGTGGACGGAAGTCGTTCGATACGACCACGATCCCAAGAGTGAGTTCGGCCATAACGTGACTGAAGAAGGACTCCACATCGATATCTACAACGCCGAGAACTACTTCCACGATCTCGGCGGCGACACTGGGGAAGCCGTGCCAGACGGCGGCGACCAGTGACCTCCCCTCCGTCGTGAACAGAGAGGGATCGAAGATCCCTCAGGCAGCCGGGCTTCGCCCGGCGACGACGGGGCTTCCCGGACCGCACCGCAAGCGTTGGGATATTTGCCGGTCTACGGTCGGGCCTGTTCTTGTGGGGCTACGCCGACGTGCTGGGTGTTTCCGTACTTTTGTTAGTATTTTCCCTAACACTTATCGGAACGGCGTGCCTTGGCACAGGTGTGGATGAGCGATGATGTCACCGTACTCGAAGACGAGATTGAAGCCTACGCCGACGGCACCGTTGCGCGGGTGCGCGTGCTCTCGGTCCCGACCTCAGACCGGTTCGAGGACGGGATCAAGTACACCTACCACTACAGCGAAGCCGGGGCGGACGACCCGATCATCCGGTTCGATAACCACCACGGCGTCCACGAGCTCCATCTCGGGGGCGAGACCTTCGAGATCGACTACCCCGGCCTTGCGGAGATCTTCCGTGCCTGGCGGGCAGCCCTCCCAGAGGAGAAGCGCGACGACTGGTAGCTCGTCCGAGTACGGTGACCGAGGAACTAGTCCTCGACTCACCCACAACCAACAACAGATTGTGTATTCCCAATGACCCAAACACTCCACGTTCAGATCAAGTCCGCCGACCGTAGCGACCTCGAAGAGCACCTCGAAGCGATCGACACTGGCGAGGATGTCGAACCCAGCGAGCCGACGCTCTCGATCGAGAACCTCGAAACGTTCGGCCGTGTCTTCCGCTCAACCAACCTCGAGCTCTTGAAAGCGATCGTCGAACACGAGCCGGGAAGTATCCGCGAGCTTGCGCGCCTCGTTGACCGAAACCCGCCAGAGGTCCTCGAGAATGTGAACGAGCTGGCCGACTACGGCCTCGTCGAACTCGAAGAAGATGGCCGGGCGAAGCGGCCGGTCGTGTGGTACGACGAGATCGACGCCGACATCCCGCTCACGACTGAGTCAAGACAGGAGCGGAAGGCGAACGCCTGATTGACATCCTCCACACGGCTGAAGCCGTGGTATTCCTCGCGTTGGGGGTCTGGAATTAGCGCCACCCCCTACGGAGGCAACGTTCTCCTACGCCGACCGTAGGATACTCTGGTCGGAGTCACCACGCTCTCATCGTTCCAAAGAACAGCGCACAGACCCGAGTACCGTCCACCACAACGGGAATGTTGCCTCCGGGGACTCTGAGACCGGCTGAGACTCCCACGGCGGAAACCCCGGCGTTCACGCCGGGGAGGATGTCATTTGGCCGATGAGCTGCCACTCTCGGTTACGCCAGACTTCTTCGATACGCTGCCACTGGTCGTCGTGGTTAGATTGGGGAACGAACCGGATGCGGCGTCGTGTCCCGGATTGGTCGGTGAACTCCAGAATTTGTTCACGGCGAGTGCCAGGGGTCATTGGCTGCGTTGGCGTCGCGGTGCTCTGTGGTGTGGTACAACTCGTGTGAATCGCCTCGGGGTCAAGCTCCAGGGAATTCTCCTCGACCGCCTGTAAACGGCGGGGGAGGGGATTCTCTCTTCGCAGAAAGATCGGATAGTCGAAACAACATAATTTACCTTGGGGAAATACTATATTTCTCCGTGGCGTGGTGTAGCGTATGGCCGACTCTCATAATGGGGACGACCAACCGGCGTATGTCTCCCGATGGAAAGAAGCAACCACGGGATTCGACCGAGTACGATCGGTTGCGTCATCGCTTGAGAACCCACGGACGGCTGGCTGGATCGCTGATGAAGCACATGTTTCTGAACCAACGGCCAGGAATCATCTTGACCGGCTCGTCGACCTCGGTGTGCTCGTCACCGACGAGTCACCACAGGGTAAAACGTACTATCCGGACCCAGTCTACACCCGCCTGACTGCAATCCAAGAACTCGTCGCAAAGAACTCAGAACCTACTCTCAGCCAACAGGCCACAGCGATCCACTCTGATATTGCGACCTGGAAAGCGGAGTACGATGTCGAATCACCACGGTCGCTTCGAGCGTCCGTCACGAACGAGATTTCGGTTGCGGAAGCGCAAAAGCGGCTTCGTATCGCAGCAGATTGGGAGTCCGCACAGTATCAACTCTCACTGCTTCGGGACGCGATTGACCACTACGAGACCTATACCGCTCGCCCACCGACCTCTGCATGACCGACGCGGGCGATGATGATAACGGAACGGAGCACCCTCCCGTCGATAGCGGGCTTGACCGCCATTTACAGCGACCGGATGGCGGCTGGAAGTCGACGCAGGACGTCGCTGAGAAACGCCACCGCATTCTGCGATCACTGCGCGAGCAACTCGAACGCCATCCAGCCATCAGCTCTGCGTGGGGGAGCCCGGATGGGCAGTATGCTGAACTTGAGGCGGACGTCGACCCGGCACAGTTTGGGCGTAAGAGTGAATCGGCGTCGCTACGGGTGACGTGGCAGCCAAATCCCCATATTCCACCAGCGGCGACTCTGGATGACCGCCACCGGACATCGCTTACGTCGAATTTCAAAATCCACTATCGTGAATCGTCGGGGTTCGACTGTGGCGTCCACCTTGAACCAAATCCACACGTCGAGGGCCATCTCCATTTCCAGGAGCGGACCGCACCGAGCGATGACTACAACTACGAGGAAGTATCGCTTGCCGCGACAGCGCCGACCGGTGTGCTCTGGGAGACCCTCGAGATCATCGCCAATCGACTACAACGGGCGTGACGACGTGAGCCAGATTCGAGAGAACGAAATTGGGGAGGCTCGGAACAAGGGTGAGACATCGTCGACGAAGATACTGGGAGCCGCTCAAAGGTATTCGCTTCGGAGCCGGTCGATGTATGCGCTGTCCCAGTGTTTTGTCTCCACAAAATACGTCAAGGCAGCGTTGACGTAGCCTACGGAGAGAACTCCCTTACTTGCGAGTGAACAAAGGACGTGCGGCGTAGTGAAAAGCGTGTCTCGGGCATCGAGGGCCAGAGATACGAGGAGATAGTACCTTCGTTAATCATACTTTGAAATGTCATACTTCAGAGTAGAATTTGGCGTAGCTTCCCCAGTGTCTTTCTGAAAGCTTGGTCCTCGAGGAGTTGGTGGTTTTCTGTCTCTCTTGCGTTGTGGTACCCCCAACGGTCGCTGTCAGTGAATCCGCCTCCGAAACTAGCGACGAAACGGCTGTATCTGTGGTTCTCCGGCCCGTTCTGTGATGGCGGCCTGCTGGCGTTGTTCTACAGGGGCGTTGGGGGGAGTCCAACCTTGTGGAGTGCGGCCGACACTCCGACTACACAGTAAATGCCGTCACAACAAGCCCCAGTCGCTTGGACTGACCTGTCCGGCCCAGCGCGCACACTCCTCTATATCATCGCTCGACGAGAACGCGATGGAGAGTCAACGACCCGCAGTGATATCCGAGCGGCACTCACTACCCCACAGCACCCGCGGCTCACCGACCAAGAGCTCCTGGGCAGCTTCCAGGCCCTCGACGAAGCCGGCCTTATCGAGGCTGAGATGCCGCTGGATCCATACGAGGTGACGACTGACGGCCGCGACCGCCTCACCAGCCAAGCCCTCCGCCTAGAGAGCACCATCGACACGCCGGCAATCGATGACGGTGCTTCGCTGGCTGTGTGTCCCCGCTGTGGCAAGCCAATCACCGAACTCACGACCACCCCAACTGGCGATCTCACCACGTCATTCTGTGAGTGCCAGCTCTCAAGTCAGTCACTCGACTCAGTCGTTGCCACGCTCCTCAATACCTATCCCGGAATCGACGATCCGGATGCCGCCTACTATCTGCGGCAAGCCATCTATCTGCTGCTTCCCCGGGCGGATGAGTGACGATCTGCCGGGGATTGTCGTTCGTCCCGGGCTCAAACTGGAGGATGTGCGTGAGCAATTCGACGGCAATGAGCCCTACGGCCGGGGGCGTGAAACCGCAGCGCCACGCGGCTACAACGCCGAACGACTCGCCACTGCCCTCGTTAGCGAGACTGCGCGCTTCGAGAAGTGGTCGCCAGGCCCCTGGGTGGATGCGTTCGTTCCGAGTCCATCCGGAATCAGTTGCTATCTTGAGGTCAAAACCACAATCGACCAGTATCCATCCCAAACCCCCGGACGGTTCCGGATCTGGGGACCACACCACCACCGGTTGCTTGCCAGCGCAGACGTCTACGAAGACACCAACCGCCTCCATCTATACCTCTTCGTCGTCTACACCATCGACTCGGGAATCGAGCGAGAAATCGGGAAACTAGTCGTCCCCGCCATCCGTGTTGATGACCACATCGATACCTGGGCGCTGACCGACCACGACACGATGGGCGAACAACTCACCTACACCATCTCTTGGCGTGCTCTCTTGGACGCACTTGGCGTCTCGCACACGGAGTTCATCGATACGGACACTACCGATCTGACGGCTGGCTCGGATCGCCTACAGGACGCTCGCAAACATACCGATGCCTAATTCAAGTTACCGTCTCCGCCCTGTAGGGCGGAGCTGTCGGTAGACTCCTGTTTTGGCTGATTTTCCTGGGTGGTACTCGGGTAGCTGTCACGATTGGGTGTGGGGTTGGTGGGTGAGACCAACGGATAGGATGTGGAAGATGGTGTGGAACGATGGTCCGGGCGAAACTCCGTCCTGAGAGATATGGATTGCGTCAATCGCCTCGAGGCAGTCTAAGTGGGTTCGTCGGAGACTTGTTCGGACTCGCTTTGTCTGTGTGGTCGTTGGATTCTCGAACTCGAAGGCTGCAATGGATTCAGCGAGGTCCCGCACTGGGATTGGGGTTCGTGGACTGAACGCGAGCACGCCGAGCACCCATCGGCGTCGACGATTCGCGAGCACATCAAAGACGGTCCAGGTATCACTCATCATCCCGGCCTCCAGGCCGTGATCCTGCTACTCGATACAGTCCGTAGAACACTGGTTCTCACTGGATACTTCCTCCACCACTCCTGGGGAGAGAAAAATCAGTCCACGACACATCCTTCTCCAGACGTGGTCTCTCCCTCGAGGGGGATATTTCGAATCGGCAGGATTGACCTGCGCGACCGACACCGAGTGGGAGTCCGTCACGCAGAGAAGCGGAAACGCACTCGCGCTCCATCGGGTGCGGCGGCGTGGTATCGTTCAGTCTTGGTCCTCGTGGTCATCCTCGGTTTCCCGGCCTGCAGTGGTCTCCTGGTTGTCGGTAGGCCAGTCGTCGCGTTCGTATTCGAGGTATTTGGTGCTCTCGGGGGTGCCATCGTCGTCGCCGAACTGCTGGGTGGCTTCCTCGCGAGTGAGCCGGGGGCCTTCGTAGTACTCGTGGTAGTGTTGATTCCAGGCATGGCGATGCTCGAGTGGGAGTTGACGGTGCCACAGCCGGTAGGGTGGCTCGTCGACGCGGTGGATGTGGACGTGACAGCTCTGACAGAGCGGGATGAGGTTCTCGACGCGGTCGTCGGTGTCGTCGCCGTTGACGTGATGGAACGAGAGTCTCGCTTGCGTTCGCGTGCCGAAGTCGGTTTCGAGCCATTCCTCCGGCCGACGCCCACAGACCACACAGGCTTTCCCCCAGCGCTCGAAGACCGCTTCTACGAGTGACTTCGACACCATCAGATACACACCTCCTGGCGTCGACGACCGGTGGTTTGTGGACGCACGAACCGACTCCGGAAGGAGGCTGATTGGCGCGCACTCATCAGCACATCCTCCGTTCCGCTAGTGGACGAGGTCGTGCGTTGCCGCAGTGGACCGCGAATAATTCGGTGCTGTTGGCTGGTGGGGTGATACTTCGGTTGGCTGTTCGCTGGCTGGTGGTTGGTTGCATTGTGTTGGGTTTGGGGCTGCTGGCAGTACCGCCAGAACCTCCACTGGCTGAGGTGTGGACCGCTGGCGGCATACTGGCTATACAGGATGATTTCTTGGTGCATATGGACTCGATGAAACGGTCGTCTGGATTGCGTGACGACGCGGTTCGACGACGCGACTGGTTGGTCGTCCGATTCACTACGAGGTGTGTCTGGTTAGGCTGGGCGCGTCCAGTGGTCGACATCGCCGACGGTGTCTTGGCCGACGAGCCGCCACTGCTGGTTGCTCCAGGTTTCCTCGATGCGCTGCCACTGGTTGTCGTTGCTGGGGTGGGGGACGAATCGAATGCGGCGGCGTGTCCCTGACTGGGTAGTGAATTCGACGATTTCCTCACAGCGAGTGCCTGGCGTCATTGGTTGGGTGGGTGTCGCAGTGCTCTGTGGCGTGGTACAACTAGTCTGAGCGGACTCCTCCGCGCGTTCAGTTCTCCTAGTAGACATTCTACTCACGGGGGCACGCTCAACACGCACCCTCCACCCATCCACGGGGGAATACAAACCAATCCAGCACCCCCATCCCACAGACAATCCCTAGATTGCGTTGGTGTCTAGGCACAGTACCAGGCATCTGTGTCATGAAAAACCCGGAACAGGAGTGACCACGGGGCAGTTGCTACGTCAGGACTCTTGATCCCCCGACAGCGTGTCATAGAACTCTTCACATGCAATAGTCATTTTGGGTACCTTTGCAGAGCGTTACAGTCTTAGAAGACCGTGCACCGGGTGCACGCCGCTTATAACCATGTAGAAGCCGGTTATTTATTTCGTTATACTGACTATTCTTGCTCGGCTAACACGATTCAGCGTAGCGGCTGTGATTCCTGTGGGGCCGTATATAGCAGCCTCGGCGCTGGTACCGCTACGTCCGTCGATGGCTATGTGAACTGTTGTATGACACCCTCCCCCCGAGGCTACGCACCACACATCCTCAACCACAACAGAGAGGCGGAGATCAATTCCAGTTGCCCACAGCTATCCATACACCCAAATTACGGGGAGGATTATGGGCGTGCACATCGAATTACACACTCCACCCCAAAACCCCTAGACGCCCCCCGATTACCGGGACCACCTCCGACTGATAATAACAATAACACACCCAAAAGCAAGAGCACAATTAGCTACCAACCGACCAATCCAGGTCGGAGCCAAGAGACGAGTACCAAGGCAAACCCGTCATCGTCTCGGAGCGAGTTGAGTTGCTTCCGGGAGGCCGTTCGGGGATAAAGTTGGTTGGAGTAGGGAAGCACAAGCGGTTCTGAGTCCGTGTGGTTTCAGGACGGTCTTGGATTGGTGTTCTGAGTTCACAGTTGGTGACGCTGTCTCTGACCTGGCTGGTAGTTACTGATCTCATTCTTGGGTTCGAGACGATTACGATACTCTTCTCAGTACCATCGTGTTGGGTCAATCCATTGGATTGGGTATCCGAGCGCACATTCCCAGCGGTGATCTGCGTCGACCGATTGAACCTGGTTCACAAATTCCTCTTGGGGAGAGAGCGATCACCGAGATAGAACGGACGCCAATCGATGACGGCAACACAAACGGGGTGACTCGTCGCCGCCTAGACTGCCCATTCGCTCATCGTCGCTAGCTAGGGGGCTTACTAGATATCGGTGCCACAGAAACCCGGAGTTGGACACGACAACGGATTCTGAATTGACCAGCCGTCCTACTGACTCATCGGCATTCAAACTCAGTATTGAGAACTGCCGCCACGCGCTCGAATCGAACCCCCTCGTTTCATGTGTACTTTCTCGCTTTCGCTTGAGACCTCAACTCACGAGTTTCGCCCCCTGTCTGGCCTCCGCGCTGGACCGGTTTGCCCGAACGTATTGACCCCCGGGTGGTTGGCGTTGTTATTGTTATTATCAGTCGGAGGGCCGCCCCCTGTAATTCGACGCTGTCTGGTGGTTTTGTGTTTTGGTGGGTGTACTGATTGTCATTCTGTGTTGGTCCTGTTCATTGTCCGTGTAATTCGGTTCAGTGGGTGGCGTGCGTGTTGGATGCGGGGGTGTTAGATGCGAGTTCAGGGGGAGTTTCATGGGCGGTGAGTGGATGGTTGTAGAGGGGGTTGCGGTTCGGTTTCGGTTGAATTGTTTGGTGGGGGAGTGGCTTTGCTGGACTGGGTTGTTGTGGGGGTTGGTTTGGTGGCGTTTGTGGTGGTGTGGATTGGGGTGGTTGAGGAGTGGTGCTGGTGGCGGTGAGCGTGTTGATGGTTCTTGACTGGAGTCGGTGTGTTTGGACTCGGTGTCTCAGAGAGGGAGGAGTGTTGGTTTTCCAGAAGAGGAGACGATAGGAGTCGTCGAGGAGAGTCGGTTGGAGTGTTAGGAAGTGGGGTGTGGTGGATACCGCCAGGTGCGGTTGATGTGGGTGTCTGTAGGGTTTGGTGGTGTGTTAGAGAGTTTGGGTGCGGCGATATTGAGTACTGTGGCGAGTTGGTGGTCGAGTGATTCGGTGGTTTGGTGGCGCGCCCAGGCGGCGAACTGCGGGACGATTGCATCGGCCTCGAGAGTGCTAGTGGTGCTCGGGATGGTGTACGTCTCGAGGAAGCCCTCTGCTAGTCGTGTGCGGTGGGCAGTGGTAGTGGTGTGGTTGGGTTCGCTCGCCGGGTAGCGATTGTGTTCTTGAAGTTGGCTGCCGTCGGCCACGAGGATGGTTGTGGCTTCGAGGCCTGTTGCGAGGCGAGTAGGTCGTGCTGGCGCCAGAATTGGCTGCCACGCGTTCCTGAATGCGGGGGTGTTCGTGTAGCGCTCTCGGATTGTTCCAGTGGTGTCGCGTACACGCCACGTGTGTTCATCCTTATGGACGCGGGGGAGGTCCTCAAGGAGTGCTGTGGCTGGGTTGCTGGCGTCAGTGCTGGCGACGATGTCGCCGTCGAAGTAGCAGTAGAGTGTATCCTGGGTTCGCAGCCATCGGACTGGTGGTGAATCGATGGATCGCACGGCTTGCCACGTTTGGGTTTCTAGTGGTGCGGTCTGGGACTCCAGGACGGTTTCTGGACGGCCGGAGAGGATTCTGAATGGTTGGTTGAGAGTGTGGTGGGCGTCCTGAGCGAGATGTGGTGTTGCTGCGATGACGAGGGTGCTAGTGTAGGCGTCGTGGGTGTCAGCGTAGGCGGCTGTCGCGATGAGGTCGCCGCGATGGATGTCCCCATCGAGGACGACCACGAGGTCCGTTTGTCCACTGGGTGTTGTTCGCGTGAACGAACCAGGAGTGTCTGCTGGAAGAGGGTCGACGTGGTCGCCGTGTTCCGTGAGCCACCGTGCAGCTTGCGTGGCGAGCTCGGAGTCATTATGTTGGATGGCCGGTATTGGAGTTGATTCTGTGGGAGTCGAGTTCGTGGTGTTGTTCGTGCTGGCTGGGGGCGTGGGTGTGTGTTCGTAGGTGGTCGGTGTCGATTTAGCTGGGTCGTTGGGTGGCGTTCGGATTGTGGTTCGGTGAGTGACGTGTGGGGCGGCCCGGCCATCGTGGTCGGCGTACGGTAAGGTGGTGTAGGTGTGTGGCGTGAGGGCATAGATGGCGGGGAGGGCCTCAGAGTCTAGTGAGAGCCAGGGGGAGACACCGAGCTCATGGTATGCCTTGGTGAGGTCGCCGAGTGGCTTGGGGCCAGTAAGGAGGCGTGCGTATTCGAGTGGTGTCGTGGCGAGTTCCGCGGCGAGCCTAGCGTCGTAGTCGTTGCGCTGGACTGGGTGGTCGAGTTCGAGGATTGGCTGTGTCGATGTCTCTGGGAGGCGTGTTTCCTCGCGGTGGTGCCAGCCATAGTCGAGTGGTAACGCACGGTTCGAGGTCGGCTTGAATGCCTCGAAGTACTCCGTTACCGAAGGCATCGAGGTGGTGCTTCGATAGGATGCCTCAGCGTCCCGGGTGTGCCAGCGGGCCTCCCGGTGCAGGTCGACGACCCGTACAGTTGCTGCGAGCGTGCCTTCCTGCTCGTCCTCGAGACGGACGATAACTTGGAGTGCGTGTGGATACCCGCGCTCCGTGAGCGCTGAGAGTAAGTCCTCTAGTGGTGGTTGAGTACTGTGTCGGTTGGATTCGAAGGTGGTTGTCGCGGTTGTAGCGAGGCGTTCAGTTGGTGCACTTGCTGTTCCGAGGGGTGTGAAATCCACCTCGACGCCATGAAGTTCGATTTGGACCGGGAGCCAGTGGGCCGCACTTTCACTGAGTGCCTGTAGTGCCGGCGACACCTCCGCTTTAGTGTTGGCCTCCTTGTGTGAGGCCTGTGTTGGTGTGGTAAGGAAGAATCGCTGGCAGCGATGGATGGGCATGGAGAGGAACTCCACAGCCGGTAGTGAGTGTGTTGTGAGTGCGTGGTAGGTTGTCCTTGCGAGTGCGCGTGGCATCGACTCCTGATCGCGGGGATGGTCACTACCAGCGTTAGGGTGGCGGCTGAGTTCGATGGCTTCCCGAGACAGCGTCTCTTGGATGGGTTCGAAGTTGGGTAGCATAGTCACGAAAACTGCAAGTCTGGGGGATGGGTTACTGCTAGCTGTCGTTGGCCGGTTGGTCCGAGTTGCCGGACGTGTCCTCACGGTCGTCCATGGGCGATTGGGGCTGTGCCGACGTTGCGTCTTCGTCCGTGTCTGTGTTCGTCGCTGGGTCGGCCTCTTCGATGGTAGCGGGGTCGGGATGATGTGGGGAGTCGAGGTCCCGGGGGATGGCCCAGCGCCACCCGTCGAAGTACTTGTACGTATTGTCCGTCCCGCCCGTCTTCGCGTCCTTCAGGTCCTCAGGAAGGACTTGTCCGATGACGGAATTCGACGGTGGTTCGTGTTCAGAACGGTAGTCGTACCAGGCCTGGAAGGCCGTCTGAAGGTCCTCGTAGATGACGTGATCCCCATCACCGCCGTTGTCCTGATTGTCATCGTGGATGAGGCGTTCCTCGCAGAAGGCTTCCATCGCGTTCCGGTGACGATCCATCTTCCCCTCAGTATTAGGCTGATCCCAGGCCGCTCGTAGGGATTCATCGGGTTCGTACAGCCGAAGTTCGTTGTGCTCTTCGTCCCGGTAGGCGATAGTCGAGAACGCGAGATAGTCCGGGGTAGTGGGAAGGTGGGGTTGTTTGACGCGCGTCCACTCGGCAGTGAATGCGTCGTTCGACCGGTATTCTGCGACGCAGTCCCCGTCCTCGGTTTCCACGCGGTGGATGCCATCGACTTCCCGGTAGAAGTGGCAGTCCCAGTCGAACGTACCGACATCAGCGTCGGCCGGCCCGGACGCGATGACTTTGCCGTCTGCGCTCGCGGCGAGGGACTCTCTACCGGCGAGCTGCCATGTTGTCGAGACGTCTCCCTCGACGATGGGGATGCGGTCGTCCGGGCACCGAACTGGGTCGGTGCGATTGTAGGGCTGGAGTCCGGTTTCGAGTACCGTATTGAACGACGATCTGAGGTGCTTGTAGCCGCGTCTGGCTGTCTTCTCGTTCTCGTAGACGAACAGCGCGTGGCGGTCCATCACGTTTGCGCGGTCCGCGTTCGCGAGCGTCTTCGACGGCTTCGAGGAGGTCTTGCTCTCGAACTCACCATTCACGATGTCGCTTGTGACCGGGCAGTCCAGTGCCTTTAGATACTGGTCGTCAGGATACAGCAGACAATCCGAGACGGATTCACTCGTCTGCTCGACTTCCTCGGCTTCATCGCCACCTTCCGTTAACGTCCGGATGACGAACATGCCCAGAGACTGATGCTGGACTGAGCCCTTGTTGGCAACTCCATCTGTATCCTCTGGTAGGTTGATGGTTCCCTCTCCGAGGCTCGCTGCCGTCATGCCGGATGTCGTGATGATCTCGTGCGTGTTGAATGTGGGTGCGGACCGTCCGGAGAGGAGCTTCCATGGGTTCGTTGTCCACTCGAGAGGGACGACTTCGACGAATGGTTTCAGTTGCGCGGGCGTGACTTCGAAGCGCCCGTATCGATTGAGTGAGTGTTTACAGATCGGATCCCAGCTCGCGTTCCCGTTCAGGAGCCGGCGGTGCTCCTTTTTCCCGAGCACAATCTCCTTGATTTTCTGGGCCTCTCGACGGACTTCCGGCCGGGGTTTATACGCGCTAACCTGCTCGTAGGAGTACGACGCCGTAAACTGGTCACGGCCGTCGATACGCTTGGTATACTCCGTATCCCAGTGCTTGTGTGTCATCCCCTTGTGGTTCGTCGTGACGTTGTACGCCTCGAACGGCCGGGAGAGATCGAGTGGATGGCCTTGTTCGGCGAGTTTTGCGAGACCACGTCGGCCACTATAGTTGTGTTCGGGCCGGTACGTCGCGAGACGAGCACTGAGATCGTACGTCTTCTTGGATTTGTCCAGAAGCACCTGGTAGATGAACGGAATATGGTATGTCTGGGCAGCTTGGAATATTGCCGTAAGTGGACTGATGTCCAGGCCGCCATCGTGGGAGATTTTGGCGTCCTCAGTGACGAACAGTCGAGTTGTCGTCACGTCCGAGACACCAACCGGACTCAAGTCCAGTGTCCCCACTTCTGCATCCATGCGTTTGGGGAGATGACGCTTCACAGCCTCCACTGTCTTTGAGAGTGCCGGAGAGTAAACCTGGTCAGTGAACGAATCCAGTCTCGTCTGCTGCATGGCCCGGCCATCTACTGTGAGCGGCCGGGGGTGGACAACGATTTCCAGGCCGATCGGTCCGTTGTACATCAGAATCTCGAACTGGTCGATTGACGGCTCCCCACACACCTCATCTATGATGAGAACGAGAATTCCCCGGACTGCCTTCGGAAGGTTCTTGAGCGCCTCGGGATCACGCGGGATCAGGAGCCGAATCGAATTCCTCCGGCGCTTCCCACCAGTTAACCTCGGAAACACGGCCCTTCCCGTCGCTGTTTCCGTTGGTGCGGGGAGTTCCTCTCCTCGATCGGCACTTTGCTCGGTTGGTGCGTCATCGTTCGCGGCCGTTTGATCGGATTCAGTTGACATGCACTGGATTTGGTGACTGCTGATTGTGATTCGGTTCAGGGGGCCTCGTCTACCCGGTGAGGTGCTAGAGCGTCCGCTCGAATACTGGTGGATACCGCCAGACGCGGTCGGCGACGACGCGCTCGAGCTGGTGGGGCTTCTCGGGAGTGGGCTTGTCCTCGATGGTTAGATCGTCGAGCTCGTGGCAGGTGTAGTGGAGCTGTGACCGATTGAGGTGGTCTTCCGGTGGGTGTGCGTCCCAGGCGTGATATCGCGCGGCGAACTCGGCGTAGGGAATGCCACCGTCTGATTCGGAGATAGTGAATTGCTCGAGGAACTGTCTGACCCGGGCTTCGCTCGGGCCTGTCTCACCGGTACCAGGGAGTGGTTCCGAGTACGGTTTGAGGGTGGTGGTGGCGCCGTCGTAGTAGTGGATTGTAACGTCGTTGTGGTAGGTGAGGCGGTCCGGCTGGAACCAGTCATGGACCAGGTGGTACGCCGACCGCAGTTGGGTTAGTGAATCGAACGATGACACTCGGGTTCCATCGTCGCGTTCGACTGTCCAGTGGCGGCCAGCAGTCCCGTCGGTGTGTTCATTGACGACGAACACGCCTTCGGGGAGGTCGTACGCACCCTGCTCGCCACTGCTTTCGAGTGGAACTGGAAGGGTTGTATCCTTCCACCGAAGCTCAACGCCGTTCGTGGCAGTAGTGACGACTGCCGGGGACGTACGGTCGCTCTCGTAGGCGAGGACCCCTCCATTGGGCAGTTGGCGTGGGTGTGGTGTTTGATAGAGCACCGCGCCATCTTCGGTCGGTTCCAGAGTTGGTGCTGCGAGGAGCGCTGCTACTGCGGCAGCGTGTCGTTTTGTTCGAGTGACGATCCGGACCTCGTCGTTGTTCGCGCACGCGTCCGCAACTCGCGTGAGCCTCCGACCTGGCTTCTGAATGTTTGAGGCGAGAACGATGATGTCTCTGCTCTCGTGCTCGCCGTCCCGGAATGCTTTCTGTGCTACTGACTGCAGCTCCGAACGGACGTTGTATGGGTGGGGGCCTGTCCCTGACATCGCAGTTGGTGCAGAGCGCCGGTGGGATAATAGTCAACCCGCAGCCTTCACGCCCTGAAACCCCGGATTCCAGTTGACAATCGCGGGTTTACAGCTGACAACCCACCAACACACATATATAGAAGAATAATAGTGCTCGCCCCACCAATGGTGCGTGTCAGTTCCTACAGGCTCCGTTGGTCGTTTCTAATCCACGCAACCCGAAACCTTAGATATGCAACCGCCGTCGATTCACCAAATGCTAAACGACAGAATACGCCGCTGGAAGGAAACAATCCCCGAGGAAATCGAGACACGAATCGAACGGCGACCGATTCAAGACGACGCGGATGGTACAATCGCCGGCGAAGAAGAGTCGAACAACGGTGTCGCCTATCGAGATATCGTCTACTATCTCCTCCTCGAGGACGACACAATTCTCAGTGATACGTGTACGCAGCGAGATATAAAACGCGAATTCGAGGTTTCCAAAACAACCGCTACGAACAATCTCAATCGACTCGCCGAATGGGGTGTCCTCACTACCGATACAGACCGCGAACCCTACGAATACGAACTCAACACCGACCTCCTCACTCCCAATAATCCTCCATCCACGTCCACTAATGCGCCAACACCGGTCTCACGTGAGGAACCCACAGAGAACGCCACTCAGGAAAACGAATTACTCGCCAGCCGACTCCTCGCAACCCTAGCTAGCCTTGCTACCTCCGTGAGTACACTCATCGAGACTGAACGTCCCAACGAACGCACCCTCGTCCTCACGACCATTTGGCTCCTCGCCGTGGTTTCCGCCCTCACTCAGTGGCTGTCTATCCTACCCGCATTACTCACAGCCCCCATCGCCTGGGGCCTCTACACACTCGCCCGCAACCACCGCCACACCACCCCAATCCAACTCCTCGAAAACACAAAAAACGAGTGAACTGCTAAGGGCTCAGGCAATCCACGACCACGTCCAGCGGGCGATGAGCGAGGACGCCAGCCCGTTCAACGAGAAGCTCGCCGACGCGATAGGTTTTCTTACGAACGTCTTCGCGCTCCCTGGAATCCCGCTTGACGACCGCCGGATGACGCTCGAACTCCCGCGCAAGCGCGCGTACAAACGAAGGAAGCAATTACTGACGATATTGCCGGGCACGACAATCCGACTCCGACGATTGGAACCTCCCCCAGAGGAAGCACTCCAGGAGCCACTAATCTACGGGCTTGATGACCGCAGTGAGATTCACACAGCCACAGAAACAGAAAACGAAGACGAGACCGAAACCCCGTAACGACCGTCAACTAACTGTCAACGGTCCGTCTTGAACAACAGAAAAACTGTGAACCGCCGCGGAATCAACCAGTGACGTTCATTACTGGTGTGTAGTGGCTAGTCCCATTGAGTGTTGAGTCGTTGCTCGATTGCATCAAGGACGGTTGAGTACACATCGAGTGGATGGTCGGATGGAAGGGAGAGGTCGGTGACTTCGTTGCTATCTGGGGGTTGGTGGAAGTGGACGCGTGTATTGTGGGTATTTGGATGGCGATCCCATCGGCACTCCCATTGGGGGCCGTCCGCGTTGGTTTCGATGTAGTGCAACGAGAAGTCGCCGGTTGTGAACCACCGAACGTCTAGTCTTGCGGCAGTCGTTGCCGCCGGGTAGTGGGTCGTGTCGAAGTGTGCATGGAGGAGCCGTGGTTCGTGGGGATTGGGGTCGAAGGCGGTGTCGGTGATGAGATCCTCGCTTGCGAGGTGGCGTTCGAGGAGGCGGAGTGTGTGTCGATCCGGCGGGCCAGTCGAGGGCGAGGAGTCGGACGG
Source organism: Halobacterium sp. BOL4-2 (assembly GCF_016917835.2). GTDB lineage: Archaea > Halobacteriota > Halobacteria > Halobacteriales > Halobacteriaceae > Halobacterium > Halobacterium salinarum. Next base: position 27,308 of record NZ_CP070332.2, read on the forward strand.
CGGACTCATCAGGCGGGGATGAGGTGGCCGTCGTTTTGGGCGAGTTGGCGGGCGAGTTCGTAGAGGCGAAGATCACGCGTGGTGGCTTGCCACTCACTCACCGCGTGCATGCGCTCGTGGAGTGCCTCATGGTCGGTGGTGTCGAAGACGGCGACAGATTCCGGGTTAGCCGTCTCGAAGCGCTGCTCGTAGGTTTGTTGTTCGGCTTCAAGCTCGGCGACGCGGTCGATGATCTCCTCAACCGAGAGTTCGCGGGCGATGTGACTCGCTTCCTGCCACTCAAGATACCCGTCATCGCGTTCGTAGCGAGCCGGCCGGCTCTGTTCGTCTTTCCGGACGACACCCATCTCCGTGAGCCTATCGAGGTGTTTTTTCGCGGCATTCGCCGAACAGTCCGCTCGCTCCGCAATCCCACGGTACGTTGTCAGTGTGGTGACGCCAAGGGCGACATCATAGACACGGTCAAAGGTGTCCGTGTCAGCCTGCCAGCGCTGGAACGCGTCGTTGCCGTCTGGCGCCGGATCGAACTCGCTCATACCACTCCTAACGCACACTATGCAAATATATGCTTTGCTAACGAGTATATCTGTGAGTGTTTAGAGGGTGCATTTCGTCTGTCTTCCGCCCCTTGGTCAGGTCCGATGGACCTTCACAGCGGTAACAACGCGGAATCCCACCCCTTCAGGGGGTGGTAGCGGACTTCGTAACTCACGGCTGGAACTCCTAGGATTCGGGGCGGAGATGGCTTGAAATGGGGAGTACTACCGGGAACAAGGTTTTTACATAGGCTCCCCGAACGATTGTGTATGCCAACGGGGGTTGATCCGGCAATCACCCTTACTAAGGATGATGGGTGGTGGATTGCCAAAGACACGGAGACCGGCGTCACCAGCCAAGGGAAGACGCGAACGAAGGCCCTTGATAATCTGGACGACGCACTTGAGGGGTATCACGGCGCCGGTGAGGAACCCAGCAACGACGACCTCCGCGACATGGGGATTGATCCTGAGAACAATCAGTCGGGCTCTCTTGATGATTCCTCGGTTTTCGAGTGACAGCGTCGGTCTGAATGTCGTATTCTCCATTCTCCGGTCGGGACGTTGTGAAGGCGATGGTCAATAGCGGGATTTACGAGTGGGTTCGAACGAACGGCGACCACGCAATCCTCGTGTGGAACCCGCCTGAAAGCCATGACTCCCCACGACGAACAGTTCCGGTCCCGCTTCACGATGAACTCCGCGAAGGGACTCTCAAAGAGATTGGGGAGCAAGCGGGGATGCAGGACTTCCAAGAGTTCAAAGCCTGGATCGACCGGAACTCATAGGCTGACCGGACCTCTCCAGAATGGACAGTGATTATCCGCTAGGGTGGTGTATTGTCGCGTGCCTAGAGGGATGTGGACATCGAATTGGTTACGGACGGCGACCACTGACACCCACCGAAAGCGTCCCTCACCGCCGAAGAAACGCACAACCTGAATCTCTCCTTCGGACAATCCACCCCTTTGCGGGTCGGACGAGGTCAATCGAGGGTGGGAACCTCGTCCCCCCATCCCGGTTCGGCGTAGGCGTCATCAGCCGGCGTCGCCGCAAAAATCTGGACGACTGCATCAAGAGACGCTAATCGTTGTACTAGCTCGCCACCCCGCTCTTGATTGACGTAGTAGTGGTCTTCTGACTGATCGATGAGCCCCCAATCACGGAGCTGCATCACCGCTTTTGCTGCCGCCGATTCACTGATATCGGTGTCATCCGCGATCTCACCGAGCGTGAACTCGGTCCCGCGGTGTGCCACGAGGAAGCTCAGCGCCGTATACTCGTTCGTGTTTGGCCGTACCGGAAACCCGTCCCCCGACATCGTTACCAATCAATTCGCAGGCCAGACACCTTAACTTTCTCACTATCATAACTGAGCCAAGCTAGCGGGCGAGGCGGTCTCGGTAGCTGCTGGTGTTCAGGTCTTAACCAACACTAGTGAGGGATTGGTGGATGCTGTTGGTTAAGGACGGAGACGGAACAGTTCTTGATTCGTCGCTGCTGTTCTTCTCCGCCCACCCCACTGTGTCGAATGTTCCTCGGCTGAACCAGCTCTGCGTCTATTCAATCACTACTCCGCTATAAAATCAAGAAGAATACCCGCATCTTCAGGCGCAGGAGGATGTCAATCGTCCAGATGACGAGAGACACACCACCGTTGCAACTGAAGCGTGTCCCACTGGTGTTCCTTTCGAGAGAGCTGGGTCTCATCGAAGAGAGACACACCACCGTTGCAACTGAAGCAGGACAGAAGGTCGTCGATCCAGTTGCACCACGCTTGGAAATCGTCCGCGCCACACTGGCTGGCAATATTGCGGAGTGTATCGCCGCTGATCTCTTTGCCCATCGGAACCGTCACATTTCGAATCTCGTCGGTCTCCGGATGCACATATCGAAGTTTGAGATGGCTGCCGGCCCGGTCGACCGGCTGGTACCCCATCTCTGTGAGTGCTGCAACGAGTTCCTTGGCTGAATACGGAGCCGGCACAACTACTCAGAAACCCACGGCGCATCCGGTTCCTGGGGCTCGTCTGGGACTGTGTCAGGGTCGAGCCCGAGGTCTCGCAGATCAGCATCCGTTACTGGCTCCCCAATTTCGCCCTCATGGAGTGCCACGGCCTCGTCGAGGTTCGCCAGTGCTTCGGCCCGCGTTGTCCCCTGGCTGGCCACCTCGGCACCCTCATCAATGGCGGACCACGTTCCGTCAGCTTCCTCAACGAGGTGAATCTGTCGCCGTGGTGACTCCCCATTTCCGGCATCCGCTTGCGCCATACTCCGTCTTCAGCCGGTGGATGACAAAACACTTCGGGCGCGATTGGTACTCGACGATTGACTGTTCCGTCCTAACAGACGCTTTGACATCCTTCCACGCCTGAAGACGTGGGAATCACACCATGAGAAGCACGGTCGAGTTTGCGATCATCTGGGCATTAAATCTCGCCGTGCGTGCCTTCACTCAAGGAATGGAAATATATGCTTTTCTCACAAGTATCTCTGTGAGTGTTTAGAAAGTACGTTTCGTCTGTCTTCGGCAGATTGCGTGGAGTGAGAGAGTACGTTTCGTCTGTCTTCGGCAGATTGCGTGGAGTGAGAGAGTACGTTTCGTCTGTCTTTGACCAGGGGGAGTGAACAGTGAAAGTCGACGGCTGCAGCTGGAAGGATCTGTTAGGATGGTTCTTCTTCAATTTCGCGTCTGATATCGAGGATGATTTCGGGATCAAGATCGAGGCCATATTCGTAGTACCGGCCACCACCTTCCCCGTGATTCTGTCCGTTCCGATGCAGGAACCCGAGCATATGAAGATCCGATAAGTGATTTTGAATGCTTTTGAGCGTGGTGAGTGGGTCTGCAGCGTGGGATTCTGCAATCTCCTCGTATTGGGTTTTAATCTCCTTGGATCGGGTTGGTGTCTTTCCACGTTGTTCGAGGTAGGCGACAGTTTCGAGGAGGAATTGAGCGTGTTGGGTTTGGTCGCGAATGCGGTTGCTAAGGCGGCCTCGCTGGACAAGTTCTTGGGCTTCCGTGAGGTGGGTGTCGTCGATATAGGTGTCGCCGTGTCGCTTTGCAACTTCACCGCCAACGCGAAGGAGATCGATTGCTTGGCGTGCATTGCCGCGGTCTTTGGCTGCGATTGCTGCTGCTTTTGCGATCGCTGATTCGTCACAAACGTCGTCGACGAATGCTTGTTCGGCACGTTCGGTGAGAATTGTTCGAAGCTCGCTCGCGTTATACGGACTGAACGAAATCTCGGTTTCCATCAGGGTGTCTTTGACTTTTGGGGAAAGCGATTGCCGGAACGTGTAGTTGTTACTGATGCCGATGACACCGACCTTCGAGTTCATAATATGGCCAATCGATCGTGCCCGCGGCAGTTCGTACAGAAGCGTGTCAACATTATCGAGGTGATCGATCTCGTCGAAAACAATCAGATGCGTCCCACCAAGCCGATCGAGTTGGGTGTATAGCTCCTCGAAAGCGTCGCCTGTACCAAGACCTCGCTTTGGGAAGTCACTTGCACTGTCAGGGAGTAACTCGTTGACGAGGTTGCGAACAACCGTATACACCGTCTTTCCGTTGCAATTTCGCTCGTGGACGTGGAGTTCGTCGGCGTCAGGGCGCTCTTTGACCTCGCTTTGGAGCGCTTCCATCATGTATTTCGTCACTGCGGTTTTCCCGAGGCCTGCTTTTCCGTATAGCATCACGTTCTGGGGGGTGCGGCCAAAGAGGACGTCTTGGAGTGCGTATCGGTAGTCGTCGATCTCCTCGTCGCGTTCAAGGATTTGGTCTGGTTGGTAGTCTTCAGAGAGAACTTCTTTGGCCGCAAAAATCGTCTGTTCAACGTCACTGAATGGCCCAGCCATGCGTCTACCATCCGGAAACCATCCTACATATTTAAAACCTTCTTTCGTAAGTCTCGCTTGTCCTGGGAGTGACTACCAATAATCCACTCCAATCCCCCAATTCTACACCCCATAGACACACGAAATCCACTCTCTACACCCCACATCAAATACAGATCCAGCTTCCGCAATCACCACACAATCCCAGCCAAAGACAGACGAAACGTACTCTCTCACTCCACGCAACTCCAGCCGAAGACAGACGAAACATACTCTCTTACTCAACCGTGAATTCGGTCCCGTCGAAAAGACAGACGAAACGTACTCTCTGTGGTATTACTCCTCAGTGAAGTACCTCGGGGTCAAGCCCCGAGGCACTCGCCCTGTTCAGCCTGTAGAATTATCCATCGCTCCAAGACCATCGCGGCCAATTCGCTCAGAGAGGCTGTGTTGAATCGCCATACGGCAGCGAGGTAGGCCGCTAAATCAAAGGAGTTGAAGCGGGAGAGTTCCGTTGACCATGACGCAAATCTCCCGCTTCATCGGGGAGGTTGTACCGGTTGCTCAAAGAGTTACTGGCGATGGAGGCGAATCCGCCGCCCCAGAAGGTGGCGGCGGATTCGCCGACTATGCACTCGTTTCCCTTCACTGTCTGCGGATTTACCTCGATTCGTCGTACCGCATGACGATCGACCTGCTCAAAGAGATGCCACAAATAATCGGGGAGATCGGCCTCAACGCGGCCGATCTCCCCGCGCCGTCCACGTTGTGTAAGGCGTTCGACCGGATCAGTATGAGCGTCTGTCGAGTGCTGCTGCGCCAGTCGGCGCAGCTGCACGATCTCTCTGAACACGCCGCGATCGACGCCACGTTCTACGACCGCTCACCAGCCAGCCGCCACTACTGCCAGCGAATCAGCTACCGCGTTCAGAAGCTCAAAGTCACGAAACTCGTCGATACAGCGTCTCAAGCCGTCCTTGACGTCCACTGCTCTACAAATCGGAAAGGGAGCGACGCAGACCTTGCCGAGCAGATCGCCCGCCGAAATGCGGGCGATCTGCGGTCTCTTGCGGCCGATAAAGGCTATGACAAGCAATCGCTTCGTGAAGGATTACGCGACCTCGGGATCAGACCGCTGATCAAACACCGCATCTTCGCAGCGTACGACCACGCACACAACGCCAGAATCGACGATAACCGCTACAATCAGCGCTCTATGACTGAAACTGTGAACTCGGCTGTGAAGCGCTCGCTCGGCTTCGCCGTGCGAGCGCGCTCATGGTTTCGTGAGTTCCGCGAAATCGCGCTGATGTGTGTCGTCTATAACATCAAGCGCTTCGTCAAACAGTGAATCTCTACGCCTTACAGCGATTCAACACAGCCCTCAGAGATGACTAGTCCTCCAGCCAGATTATGCGGATATGGTGGGGTCATCCGTCTTTAGTTAGGAGACGAACCGCGTGACAGTGGCGGCTTATCGAGGCTACTTTTCGGAAGGAATGAGGAGGTGTCGAGTGTGCACAACGAAACCTCCTCATCACGGATTATGCGTCGGCTCACTACACTGTTTCCCTCCGAGTTCCTCGAAGAGCACGCCGAGGAACTCGGCGTGGTCGAACGCGACCGCAAGCTCCAGATTCCCGTCTTCGTCTGGGCATTCGTGTTCGGCTTCGCCGCAGGCGAACGCCGAACACTCGCAGGGTTTCGACGCAGCTACAACTCCACAGCTGACGAGCCGATCTCACCGGGTGGGTTCTATCAGCGGTTGACGCCGACGCTCGCGGAGTACTTCCGCGACCTCGTCGAGCACGGTCTCGACGAGGTCGCTGTTCCCGACACTGTTGACGTTGACATCGACCGATTCAGTGATGTAATGATCGCTGATGGAACGGTGTTGCGGTTACACGAGTTTCTCGCTGATCAGTTCGAAGCCCGCCACGAGGAGCAGGCTGGAGCGAAGCTCCACCTGCTCCACAATGCCACTGAACAGACGATTGAACGGATCGACGTTACCGACGAGAAAGCACACGACAGCACGCTGTTCAAGACAGGGTCGTGGCTTGAGAACCGCCTCGTATTGTTCGACCTCGCGTACTTCAAGTACCGACGGTTTGCGCGGATCGACGAGAACGGCGGCTCCTTCGTGAGCCGGCTGAAACAGAACGCGAATCCGGTGATTACGGATGAATTACGGGAATGGCGCGGCCGCGCCATTCCCTTGGAGGGCAAGCAACTCCGTGATGTGCTCGACGATCTCGACCGGACGTACATCGATGTGGAAGTCGAAGTCGAGTTCAAGCGCGGGCCGTACAACGGGACGCGGTCGCTGGATACGAAGCGGTTCCGCGTCGTCGGCGTCCGCGACGAGGACGCCGACGACTACCATCTATACGTGACAAATCTGTCGCGAGAGGAGTTCTTTCCGGCGGATTTAGCGCAGATCTACCGGTGTCGGTGGGAAGTGGAGTTGCTGTTCCGTGAGTTGAAGACGCAGTACGACCTGGACGAGTTCGACACGAGCAACGAGCACGTGGTGAAGATCTTGCTGTACGCAGCGTTGCTGTCACTGCTTGTGAGCCGTGATCTGTTGGATCTGGTCACCGAGCAGGCGGATGATGAGCTCGTGTTTCCACCGGAACGCTGGGCGGCGACCTTCCGGTCGCACGCCCAGCTCATCCTCCACGAACTCGGTGAGCACCTCGGTTATTCGCCACCGCCGCTGTTGGAGCGGCTGATCGAGGACGCACAGAAGATCCACAAGCAACGACCGATCTTACAAGAGACGCTCGCTACCGCTACACAACCGAGGTGTGAGTCTTAACTAAAGACGAATGATGGTGGGGTTCCCACCCCCCTAACCACGGATAAGTGGAGAGGCTCCATAGCCTATTCTTCCCTTAACCAACACTCAAGCCAATCTACACAGTCTGTTGGTTAACCCAAGCAATACCCAGCAAAGACAAACGAAACGTACTCTCTATCCAAGAGTGCGAGGCTCCAGCGGGAAGCCTAGAAATCGATGAGGCAGGTCTATCCGGCTTTTCGCTCGTTGTCCGGTATGTCTGTGTATGAACGTATGCGACTGGTGGTGATAATTGGCGTCTCCGAGTTCCAGTTCATCAGGCCTGCCAGACGGTGTAGGAAGACAGACGAAACGTACTCTCTCTGTGAGAGGAGGTCCGGCGAACGGCGTGAAGACATTGCTGTCGCGTAGATGTGTGCTCGGCTGTTGTTCGGTATCTGGTGTGTCTGTGGTCGCGACAGTCAATGAGGCTGGGTTCAAACGAGGTATCGAGGCGGATTCCCCGCCCCACCGTGGGCGGGGTTGAAGCCGACATTCGCTGCCACAAACCACGGACTACTAACTACCTCTACCTTCTATTGAAACCCGTGGCAGACGACTACCTGAGACGCACCGCAATCACCCGTCCCATCCTCACCCACGAGCAACAAGATCTGCTCGATGCCACCATCGACGAGTGGCAAACTGCCTGCAACATCAGCAGCCAGATCGGATGGGAACACGGTGAAACGCGGAAAACCTACCTTCAAGACCTCGCCTACGACAGAGTGTTGGAGGAGACGCGTCTCGGGAGTCAACACGCAATCCTCGCCACCCACCAAGCCGCAGCCGCACTCCAAGGCGTCGAAGAAATCAAAGAACTGGACGGGGAGTACAAGACCTCACGTCCGGAGTTCACCGCCAGTACGGTCAAATACGACACCCGGACGATGACACTCTTCGCCGACGGAACAGTCTCACTCTCAACGGTTGACGACCGCATTCGGTGCGATCTAGCGCTGCCGGACGACGAAGACGGCTACCAACACCAGTACCTCAACAACGAGGACTGGGAGCTCACCGAATCCACACTTTCTCGGCGTGATGGCGACTACTACTTGCATCTCGGCTTTCGCAAACCGAAGCCCAAGAAACAGGTCGAACAACAGGGCGACGACGAGGACAGGACAGTTCTCGGCGTTGACCTCGGCATCGTCAACATCGCCACCACCAGTACGGCGTACTTTGCGTCCGGCAGGGAACTTCGACACCGCCATCGGGAGTTCGAGCGGATTCGCGGCAATCTCCAGCAGACCGGTACACAATCCGCCCATCGGACGATTCAGCAGATGAGTGGGCACGAGTCCCGGTATCTCCGCGACCACCTCCATCAAGTTGCGAACCAAATTCTCGAAGAAGCACGAACACACGACTGCGAGTACATCGCGTTTGAGAACCTGAAACACATTAGGGAACGTGCGCCGCCCGTCAAAGAGTTCCACCAGTGGGCGCACCGGCAACTCGTTGACTTAGTTGAGTACAAGGCTGAAGCCGAAGGGATTAGCGTCGAGTTTGTAGACCCGAAGAACACGAGTCGGCGGTGTCCCGAGTGTGGTCACACGAGCGACGGGAATCGCGTCAGGCAGGCGGAGTTCGCATGCGAGAAGTGGGGTGCAACTCAGAATGCAGATTACGTGGGTGCGAAGAATGTTGGGTGGCGGTACGTCCGTCGCGGCCTACAGTCGTCGCGGCGGACGGGCGACAGTCAACTCGCCCTGAAGTCAGGAACGGTGACGCCGAATCGGGGATTTGTCCCGTCCGACTAACCACGGTCGGTAGAGGCCGAGTTCACTGACAAGCCCCGCGCCACCGTGCGCGGGGCAGTTGACGCAGTGCTCGGTTCCGTGCTGTCGGTCGCGACTCTCTGCTACCAGGTAAGTCCCTCGTACGTGAGGCCATCACGGCGCTCGATAATACGTCGGCCGTCGACGACGACTCGTGTTTCCATGGCATCGAACTCCTCGTCAAGGACAGCGAACTCATCCCAGTCAGTACAGACGACACACGCGCTTGCACCCGCAAGTGCGTCCTGTGGTGCGTCCGTATACTCGATGTCTGGGAAGTGCGTGCGCATGTTCTCGGCGGCGACCGGGTCGTAGGCAGCGACTCTCGCGCCACGCTCTTGAAGGCTATTGATAACGGGAATCGCCCTGGAGTCCCGGACATCGTCAGTACCGGGCTTGAACGCAAGCCCAAGCACAGCGACGCGCTCGCCCTCGACGTCGACGTGGTCGTCAAGCAGCGATAGCAGGCGCTCGGGCTGGCGGTCGTTGACCGCCACGGCCGCGTCAAGCATCGCCGGCTCGTAGCCTGTCTCTTTGGCAGCGTTGATGATGGCGTTCGTGTCTTTCCCGAAGCAGCTACCGCCCCAGCCAAGGCCGCTACGGAGGAAACGCTCGCCGATGCGGTCGTCGAGACCCATGGCGTCAGCGACTTCGTAGGCGTCGACGCCGAACTCCTTGCAGATGTTCCCAATATCGTTGATGAGGCTGACTTTCGCCGCGAGGAAGCCGTTGTTCGCGTACTTGATCATCTCCGCCTCCTCAACACCAGTCTCGACGACAGTCGCGTTGGATGCCTCGATGAGGGGTTCGAAGATTTTATCGAGGGTGTCGATGGCGGTCTCGCTGTCGCTGCCGAAAACAATTTTGTCCGGGTTTTGGAAGTCCTCGACGGCTGTGCCCTCGCGGAGGAACTCCGGGTTCATCGCGACATGGAGATCCGCGCCAAGCTGCTTGCCGGAAGCGTCTGCGAGAATCGGCGCGAGTGTCTCCATAGTCGTCGTCGGGATGACTGTGCTCTTCGTGACGACAACGTGATCACCATCCTTCTTGCGAAGAGTGTCACCGAGCGTTTCGGCGGCTGCTTCGATAATTGACGTGTCGATGCTGCCGTCCTCTCTGGAGGGTGTTGGGAGCGCGAGGAACGTGACGTTCGTGTCGAGAATCTCCTCGTAGTCTGTGGTCGCCGTGAGTGTGTCGCCACCATGGGTCGCAAGTAGGTCGTCGAGCCCAGGTTCGTGAATTGGTGACTGCCCGGCGTTGATTGTGTCGACGATGTCTTGGTCAATGTCGACGTTGACGACGTCGTGGCCCATGTCGGCGAAACACGCGGCAACAGTCGTGCCGACGTAGCCGCTGCCGACGATACTCACTCGCATTACCTATGGGTTTGTGGGACGCCGCTTCAGGGTTTGGTTCAGCAAGTCAACAGACCTATCACCGTGTACGGTAATCCTTCGGGTAATATGAAAGCGGTCGTGCTAGCCGCCGGTGAGGGAACCCGCCTCCGGCCACTCACTGAGGACAAGCCCAAGGGCATGGTCGAGGTTAACGGGAAGCCGATTCTCACGCACTGCTTCGAGCAGCTCGCGGAGCTCGGTGCGGATGGACTCGTCGTGGTCGTCGGCTACCGGAAGCAGGACATCATCGACCACTACGGCGACGAGTTCGATGGAATCCCGATCACGTACGCCCATCAGCGTGAACAGAAGGGGTTGGCGCACGCACTCCTGAAGGTCGAGGAGTACATTAATGATGACTTCATGCTGATGCTCGGCGACAACATCTTCCAAGCAAACCTCGAGGACGTCGTTCGTCGCCAGCAAGAAGATCGGGCCGACGCGGCATTCCTCGTCGAGGAAGTCGACTGGGACGACGTGAGTCGCTACGGTGTCTGCGACACGAACAAGTACGGCGAAGTGACCGACGTTGTGGAGAAGCCCGAAGACCCACCGTCGAATCTCGTGATGACTGGCTTCTACACGTTCAGTCCAGCAATCTTCCACGCATGCCATCTCGTCCAGCCGTCGAATCGTGGGGAATATGAGATTTCGGAGGCGATTGATCTGTTGATTCAAAGTGGACGCACGATTGACGCGATCGGCTTGGAGGGTTGGCGCGTCGACGTCGGGTACCCCGAAGACCGGGACGAGGCGGAAGCACGGTTACAGGGGAAGGAAACCATCAAGCAGTAACTCCTCACTTCCTCAGCCTGCGGCTGATCTGCCAAACCATCTGCTTGGAAACGGGAATTACTTGACGAAGAACTGTCTACGCTGATATCAGTGCTCGATCTGTTTCGGTCTATTTACGAACGCCTCACCGCCGGTGGGTCGACAGCAGAGCAAGCCGTTCAGAGCGGCATTTGGGTGGCAGGAATCAACGTTGGCGACCGCGTCCTACAACTAATAAAAGTGATTATTCTAGCTCGACTGCTCTCTCCAGCAGCGTTCGGGTTGCTCGGCATCGCACTGCTGGCGATCGCCGCCTTGCGGCAGTTTTCGAAACTCGGCTTCGATGAAGCACTGATACAGCACGAGGACGAGAACGTCGACGAATACCTCAACACGGCATGGGTTATGAAAATTGCTCGCGGGGGCCTGATTGCTTCGATAGCCTTCTTTGCTGCTCCCTATTTGGCCGTATTCTTCGGTGAACCACGGGCTGAGCCGCTCATCCGTGTTATTGGGTTTTCTCCGCTTATTCTGGGATTACAGAACCCAGCTGTTGTGTACTTTCAAAAGAATCTCAACTTTCACCGGGAGTTCGTGTATCAGGTCGGTGGTCGCTTCGTCGATCTAATTGTCGCCGTCGTTATCGCGTTCGTATTCCGTAGCGTCTGGGCACTAGCCGTGGGAATCGTCGCGATGAATCTCGTGAAGCTCGTCCTCTCGTACGGAATCCACGAATATCGACCCGATATGGAGTTTAATCTTGCATACGGTAAGGAGATGTTCGCCTTCGGGAAGTGGATGTTCGCCTCCGCAATTCTGGTATTTCTCTATGGCCAGGGAGACGATGCGTTCGTAGGCTGGTTCTTTACAGCGAGTTCGCTCGGTATTTATCAAATAGCATATCGTTACTCGAACGCTCCCGCTACGGAAGTCACTCACGTCATCTCACGGGTTCTCTTTCCGACATTCTCGAAACTACAGGATGACATCGATAAGCTCCGTGAGGGATTTCTACGGGCCGTTCAAATATCAACAACGGTGGCATTCCCAATAGCGGCTGGTGTTGCAGTTGTAGCCCCACAGTTCGTCCTTGTCGTTCTTGGCAACCAATGGCGTCCGGCAATACCAGTAATGCAGGTTTTGGCCGTTTGGGGCGGAATTCGTGCGTTTGGGGCGAACGTAGGTCCAGTCTACAAATCTACGGGTCGACCAGATCTCGAAGCGAAAATTCAGGCGTTCAAAGTCGTTATAATCGCATTATTGATTTATCCAGCCGCAGATATATTTGGTTTGATTGGTGTGTCTGCTATGATTGTGGGGAGTGCTCTTCTGACGCTGCCGGTTCACTTATACTGTATTCTGTCCATCACGGAAGGGCGGCTTACCGAAGTTATAGAGAAGATGGCGTATCCATTTATAGGTAGTGTAGCGATGGTCGTTGGTGTTACCGTTCTAAATTCTTACATAATTTCGAGTGTTAGTGTATTGAATTTGGTTTTATTGGTGGTTTGGGGCGTTGTTTTGTATGTAGCAATAATGGTGGTACTAGAATATACGTTTGATTGTAAATTTCTCCAGTTGTACTCTGTGGTTAAGAGAGGTATCTGATGCGGGGAATTACACTCGGCAGATAACAGACTTAATAGGCTGGAAATAGCATCGTCTTTTAATAATGCCTAACTCTTCCTTGGATATGATTAGAAGGGGCGTCCGCCATCCGTCTAAGGCACTGAGTTATCTAAAGTCGAGGACTGCACCGCTTCTTTCTGGACTTGAGGCGGCAGTGTCTTCGCGCTTTTCCCGTGGTGATAATGTACTAGACGAGAATTGGGATTTGTTAATAATCCTTGATACGTGTCGGCTTGACGCGTTGAAAGAAGCCGAGCGAACTGGGCGTTTTTCCTGCCTAGATTCTAACCCAATTGAGTCTCGATATTCTGTCGGTGGGTCTACGTTGGAATGGACTGCACAGACGTTTCGAGAACCGTACCGGAGCCATACTGGTAATATTGATTATATCGCGGGAAACGTCTTGGTGGAGGAGGTACTTGATGGAAGACAGGCTCCGGAGGAAATCGACGACGCGGGGTGGAGTCCGACAGATTGGGAGATTTTGCCAACATCTGCATTTAACGAATTCATTTCTGTTGGCGGTATGCGAAAGGTGCGGGAATCTGGAGAAGGTCATGAGGATCGGCCTCACCCTTCGGCGAGTCTCGTAACCGATCTCGCCATTAAGCACGGGCGTGAATCAGACCCTGACCGACTCATCGTTCACTACATTCAACCGCATTATCCGTACTATAGTGCGATCGAATCTGGTGAGCGTGACGAGCTAACAGATTGGGAAGTATTCCCCTTCGGTCAACTCCGGTTTGGTGAGGTCTCGAAAGCGACTGTCTGGGACCGGTATATGGCGGAGCTTCGTTCCGGCCTTAACGCAATTGATGTGCTTCTTGAGAACTATGATGCTGACCGAGTTGTAATCACCGCTGACCATGGTGAAGCATTCGGGGAGCGATATCTCGGCGTTCGTGGATACAAACATCGTGTTGGTATGCTTCATCCGAGAGTTAGGCGAGTTCCGTGGGCCACAACTTCGGCCACTGATACCGGCGAACGTGTTCCAGATATCGATGTTGAATCAAGCGGGCAGAATAGAGAGGAAATGCTAAAATCGCTCGGATACCTCTAAGGTGTCTTCATCGAGACAGTGAGACTCGCAATCAATTTTCTTCCCCTAGATTGGGCGAAATTTTTATCAACGGTTGAACGAGCACGTTCGATACTGGACTTATCGAGATTGAAATGATATCTGAAAGTGATCGGCCGGCCGCGTGTCCCGAATACGGAACGCGGGCAGTGTGAACCGGTACGTTTGTTTGCGAGCGTTCGGTAGGGAGGCGTAATGCGAATCCACCGGATTGCGCTGTGGCTCTACCCCGATACGAAGGGCGGAGACTATCACGTCCACCGATGTTGAGAGACCAGGCGGCGATAGAACATGACATGACTATGTTCACGACGCGAGCGGACGAGCTTCCACGGATCGAGACGTATGAGAACCAACGTGATGGTGGTTTAGGAGCATGACGGACGTATCCGAGTCGATTCTCGTTGTTACACAGTACTTTCCGCCAGAAACTGGAGCCGCCCAGACGAGATGGGATGAACTCTCGAAGCGGTGGTCAGATGATGTATCCGTGACGGTTTTGACGAGCGCACCGGATTACCCGGAGGGAGAGATCTACGACGGCTACGATAATCGGTGGTTGCGACATGAGAAGCGAGACGACGTTGACGTCTACTACACAAAGACTATTCCGTCACCCAGCGGAGACCTCCTCCGTCGGAGTCTGAAGTTCGTCTGGTTCATGTTGATCTCGATGCTCGTCGGGATTCGATACACCTCTCCGTCGATCGTGATCGCAACGTCGCCGCAACCGCTTACTGGCGTTTCCGCATGGGCCATCGCTCGTATCAAGAGGGCAACGTTCGTGTTCGAGATTCGCGACCTGTGGCCGGAGTCGATTTTGGCCGTCAGCGACTTCGACAACAAGCTTGTGATCTGGTCTTTGGAACGCATCGTGGAGTTCCTCTACCGGCGTTCAGATCATCTCGTCATCGTATCGGAGGCGTTCATCAAGCCTATCGTACAATGTGGGGTCGATCGGTCGAAAATCGCATTTCATCCAAATGGAATCGATCTGGATTTTTATGATGTCGATACGGACGGATCCGCGGTCATAGCGAATATCGAGGACGAATTCACAATCTCTTACGTCGGTACGATTGGTCGGGCTCACGGTCTATCGATTGTGTTAGACGCGGCTCCAGAACTCGACGATGTCAGATTTACGATCGTGGGTGATGGAGCGGAACGTGACACGCTAGAAGCACGGGCAGCCGATCTTGACAACGTGACTTTTACTGGACGCCGACCGAAGGAAGAAGTCCCATACATCCTTCAGAAATCGGACATCGCTCTTGTCCATCTGAAATCCCGTGAGATATTCCAAACTGTGATCCCCTCGAAGCTTCTGGAGTCTATGGCAGCCGAACTTCCGGTTATTCTCGGCGTTCAGGGGGAGGCAAAGCGAATTCTCACAGATGCGGATGCCGGAATCATCATCGAACCCGACGACAGCGACGAACTGGTCTCCGCAGCCGAACGACTTCGTGATAATCCCGACGAGCGACAGACCTTCGGGGCGTCGGGACGGGAATACGTCAACGCGCACTTCAACTGGGATTCTATTGCCGAGGAGTATCTCGCAACTATTACCGAACGCAGTGATTGAGTCGACGAATAGCGAATGCCAGCTTTTAAACTTTGCCTCCGTATTCACCAATACAACGAAGTCACAAGATGCCCTCTATGCTCAGTTTCGTCCTAGGAACCAGACCGGAAATAATCAAACTCTCTCCGGTCATACGTGCCTGTGAACGACGGGATATACCCTACACTATCATTCATACAGGACAACACTACTCCGAGGAACTCGACTCAGTGTTCTTCGAGCAACTTGATCTTCAGACGCCCGATTATAATTTGGCAATCGGATCCAGTACTCATGGGGAGCAAACCGGGGAAATGATTACCCAGATCGAATCCGTGCTTGATTCGGAACGCCCCGACGTAGTACTCGTTCAAGGGGATACCAATTCGGTGCTGGCGGGATCGATCGCGGCGACAAAGATGGACGAAATCGCGGTGGGGCATGTCGAATCCGGCCTCCGGAGTTTCGATCGGGAGATGCCCGAGGAGATCAACCGTCGGTTGGCGGATCATGCCGCCGATTACCTGTTCGCACCGACCGAGATATCGCGGGATCAGTTGCTCTCGGAAGGATTACCCGACGAGTGGATCACGGTCACCGGAAACACAATCGTCGATGCGGTCCAACAGAACGCTGAAATTGCTCACGAGCGGAGCCACGTTCTCTCGGATCTGGATCTTGACGGACCGTTCGCGCTGCTGACGGCCCATCGAGCGGAGAACGTTGACGCTCGTGATCGATTCAAGAGACTGCTTGATAGCGTCGCGAACGCGGCTGACGAACAGGAACTTCCTGTTGTGTATCCGATTCATCCCCGTGCGAAGAAACGGCTCTCCGAGTTCGATATCGATGTCCCGGATTCAATTGACGTCGTCAACCCACAGGACTTCCTCGATTTCCTCGTGCTGGAAGACGAGGCGACGATCGTCTTCACCGACTCCGGGGGGGTCCAAGAGGAGACGTGTATCCTCCGGACTCCCTGTGTCACCCTGCGAGACAACACGGAGCGTCCCGAGACGGTCGATGTCGGCGCGAACCGGATCGTTGGAGTTGAGTCGACGGACGTCCTCACTGGAGTTAACGAAATGCTCGCGACGGAGCAAGACTGGGAGAATCCTTTCGGAGATGGAAGAGCCGCCGAACGAATTCTTAATGCGCTTGGATACGAATGACTGAAACTGAACCGCGGATCTGTGTACACGGGCTCGGATACGTCGGACTCCCGACAGCCGCGATCCTCGCAAACTCCGGCTACGAGGTGTACGGATTCGATGCCGACCAGGACCACCGTTCCGACCTCTTGGAGGGTTCCTTTGACATCGAGGAACCAGACCTCGATCGTTTCGTGAGGCGGGCCCTCGAAGACGGACTGCAAATCGTCTCTCAGCCACGAGAGGTGGAGTTCCACGTCATCTGCGTTCCGACCCCGTACGATATGGATCTTGACCGAACAGACCTCTCGTACGTTGAGGCAGCGGCCGAGGCGGTCGCGGTGGAGCTCCGCGAGGGAGACACAGTTGTCCTCTCGTCGACAGTTCCTCCCGGGACTACTGCCGGCCGATTGCGAGACGTGGTCGAGAAATCAGGCCTCTCCGCGAGCGAGGACTTCGTTCTCGGATATAGTCCCGAGACGGTGTTGCCGGGGAACACTCTCACCGAACTCCGGGAGAACGACCGGATCGTCGGGACGGTCGGCGATCAGCCGACCGACCAGCTCGTCGCACTGTACGACTCGTTCGTCTCCGGCGACATCAAGACGACCGATGCCACTACGGCGGAGTTCGTAAAACTGGTCCAGAACGCCTACCGCGATACGAACATCGCGTTCGCCAACGAGATCGCGAAGCTCTCACACGAGTTCGGGATCGACTCTCGGGAGGCAATCGCGATGGCCAACGAACACCCACGTGTTGAGATTTTACGGCCGGGTCCAGGTGTCGGTGGACACTGTATCCCGATCGATCCGTTGTTCTTGAATCACGGCAACGACATTCCGATGCTAATTGAGACGGCCCGGCGGGTCAATAATGAGATGCCAGAGTTCGTAGCCGAGTTACTTTCGGAGGCGCTCGATGACTTGCAAGGGGCGAGAGTGGCGCTGCTCGGTGTGGCCTACAAAGGTGGCGTGTCTGACGTTCGAGAAACTCCGTCGTTCACGATTGCTGAGGAATTGTTGGAGAGGGGTGTGGATGAAATTCGACTGACAGATCCCTATGTGGATAGCGACAATATCGACTACGATCTCTTGTCACTTGAGGAGAGCCTTGAGCAAGTCGATGCCGCTGTACTGGTGACTGACCATCCCGAGTATGGCGCACTTTCTCCCAAGACGTTTGTTAGTCGCATGCGAGGTGAGGTGATTGTAGACACTCGGGCCATGTTGGATGGGGACCGGTGGATGGCTGCCGGGTTCGACGTGTACCAGATTTAGTCGATGTTTACTCAGTGAATAATGACTGATTATTTCACCCTTGCTGGAACCGCACTCAACAAACAACCGAGACAACTCTTCGGGATCGCAACTCGCACGCTCAAGTCGTCGATT
The DNA here is from genome assembly GCF_016917835.2 of Halobacterium sp. BOL4-2. GTDB lineage: Archaea > Halobacteriota > Halobacteria > Halobacteriales > Halobacteriaceae > Halobacterium > Halobacterium salinarum. The sequence goes on from NZ_CP070332.2 coordinate 45,306, forward strand.
TTGCCACGACTACCAATTGACATCGATGGGCGATACGAACACCAGGTTCCAGAGGAATTCACTCCGCGTATCAAACCGATACGCAAGAATACCATTTGTCTTCAAAAGAGCACTCTCAATAAACGAGAGACATACGAGCGAGACGCAGAGACTGTCCTCAACGGAGATCTCTCCTTCCTAAACGAAACCGTGTCGTTTGAAAACGGTAGATCTATCTCACTAGATGCGCCGAGAGTGATGGAGCGGTCGCTTCACTGGAAACTCAAATGCTGGGGGTTTGAACACCTTAAACCGATCTGGCTCACTGTTTCCGACCCTTCAGAGATATCTGACAACGAAATCGCGATTCATCGTTCTTGGCTCAATAATTGGATGGAGGGTCATCCGATCGCAGTCGATAGCCAGTACTTGAGACGATACTGGATGCCGCATTCAGTCTGTCTTCGAATCCTGAATTGGGCACGGTACGATTCTCTATTTGCGACGCGACTCGATGAAACATTCCGGAAAGAAATACGAACATTCATCTATAAGAACGCAGCGTTCCTCTCAGACAATATTGAGCACGGGGTGGGTGGTAATCATCTCATCGAGAACGCGGTTGCCCTTGTTGTTGCAGGAGTTTATGCTAATAAGCCGGGGTGGCTGCGCCAGGGATATCGGATCTTCGAACAGGCCGGTGAGGAACAATTCTTCGAAGATGGAGGCCATATAGAACGAAGCCCGATGTATCATCTGGTCGTCTGTCAGCGCTTTCTCACAGCAATTGATCTGCTAGAATCTATTGGTGAAGATTCTAAACCGCTCCGAAAGACTGCGGCTGATGGAGTTCACTTTATTGAACGTCTCCGGCCACCAGATGATCAGATCCCACTTTTGAATGATTCTGTGTTTGGGGAAGCACTACCACTAACATCCTGCCTTGAGTACGCAAAATCTATCGGTATTGAGGCGGACCCGCATTCCAAGTTGGAGGCCGATAGATCGCTGCCTAAGTCGGGATTTTTCTGGCTTGGAACCGGCGATAGCCGGCTTCTTGTCACAGCACACGAAATACCGGTCCCTCACCTTCCAGCACACGCACACGTACATCCGGGGCAGGTCTGTTTGTGGATCGGTGGAAAACGGGTATTGACTGATACCGGTGTGTTCGAATATGCTGCTGGTACAACTAGACAGCATGACCGAAGCATTAGGAGTCACAACACGGTCCAAGTCGGTACTCTTGACCCGGTTCGATTAGCCTCCTCGTTTTGGATGTGGGGAGAAGTTGACCCAGAAGTCGAATTCAACAGAGGTTCTTCCATTCGGGTTGATTACGACCTTAATAGAGTTGGATTTTCAACATACACTCACGAAAGAATGGTTGAACAGGACTCCGATGGATGGCAAATCACAGATCAGGTGGAGTGTAAAGAGGACTCTGTTCTGAGTCGATTTCATGTTCACCCGGAGTGTAGTGCTCTCTTCGGCAGTACCGATAGATACGTAACGATCGAGGACAGTAAAGGAGTACCGATCGCAGAGTTAGAGGCCATAGAGGGCGACCGGATGACTATCGGTACAGCACCGTATCATCCGAGATACGGAGAGAAACAATCTAGAGACGTGGTCTCCATCCATCGAGAGGGTTCGGGAACGCTTGGAGTTATTCTTCGTGAACTCGATTAACCGTGGCAAATAGTAATTCCATATCCAAATGAGAACACAAAAACCAGAGAAGACGAAAGGGGAGTCATAATGCGGCAGCTTCAACAGAATTTCGACAGTGGAGAATTGGAACTTGTCGACGTTCCGGACCCACGTACCTCTTCAAACGGAGTTCTCGTTGACACGCGTCATTCTCTCGTCAGTGCTGGAACCGAACAGGCGCTGATCGATCTAGCAAAAAAGAGCCTTTTGGGGAAGGCCAAGGAGAGACCAGACCTCGTGAAGCAGGTCATCGAGAAGACAAAAAATGATGGACTCCAAGCCACGTATCGTTCAGTGAGGTCTCGTCTCGACAAGCCGCTTCCTCTGGGATATAGTTGCTCTGGACGAGTTATCGAGGTAGGTGACGACGTTACCGACATCTCAGTCGGGGACCGTGTCGCTTGTGGAGGTGCTGAGTATGCGACACATGCAGAGGTAAACCACGTTCCGGAGAACCTCTGTGTCTCGATTCCTGATGCGGTGGATTTTCGCGATGCCGCTTTCACGACTGTCGGTTCGATCGCGTTACAGGGGATCCGACGACTTGATCCCACGCTTGGAGAACGCATCGCAGTTATCGGTCTCGGTTTGGTTGGCCGACTCACAGCGAAACTCCTGTCCGCGTACGGTCATCCAGTACTAGGGATCGATATTGACCCGTCCAAGGTTGAGGACGCGACGGAACTCTCAGTAGGAGCTGTGATAGGCGGCGACGACATCGAACACGTAGCTAAATCGTTTAGCGGTGGATCGGGCGTCGATGGTGTGATCATTACCGCCGCTACGGATTCTAATCAACCGGTCGAAATGGCTGGGAACATCGCACGCGAACAAGGGCGCGTGTCCGTTGTCGGCGACGTAGGGATGGACATCCCTCGGGAACAGTACTACGAGAAGGAACTCGACTTCCGCCTTTCCAGATCGTATGGTCCTGGCCGGTACGACCGGGCATACGAAGAAAAAGGGAACGAGTATCCGATCGGGTATGTCCGCTGGACGGAAAATCGAAATATGGGTGAGTTCCTCAGATTACTCGACACTGGAGAGCTTGATCTCGACGATCTGATCTCACACACGTTCCCATTCGAAGACGCGCTCGAAGCGTACGACCTGATACTGGAGGGCGAGGATTACACTGGAATCGTGTTGGAATACGATTCTAACCAGACGGATCGAACGCGGCGAATCGGACTCGAGTCCGGTTCAAAACGATCCGTTAGTGGCCAACTTACCGTCGGAATGATCGGGGCTGGAAGCTTCGCGACCAGCACACTGCTGCCGACGATTTCAGGGATCGACGATTTGACTATCACAGCTATCGCTTCGGCGACGGGAGTGAGCGGGAAGACTGTTGGAGAAAAGTACGATGCCGAGTACATTACCACGGACTACGAGGAGATCCTGGATGACGAGTCGATCGACCTCGTAGTCGTGGCAACGCGACACAATCTCCACGCAGAGATCGCCGTAAAGGCACTTGAAGCGGGGAAGGACGTACACGTTGAGAAACCACTTGCGCTCAATCGAGAGGAGTTACAGGCGGTCGTCGACGCCGAGCAAGCGTCCGATAGCAGGCTAATGGTTGGATATAACCGTCGGTTTTCCGAACCCGCGAGGACGATCAAGGATGAGTTATCCGGACGGAACACCCCTTTCATGGCACAGTACCGGGTCAACGCCGGATCAGTTCCTTCCGATCACTGGACTATCGACCCAGAGGAAGGTGGGGGGCGGATCGTCGGCGAGGTCTGTCACTTCGTGGATCTCCTTCGATTCTTTTCCGAATCCGCTCCACAAGAAGTGTACACGATTGGACCCGCAGTCCCCGAGAAGTCTCCGACTCAACAAAATATCCAGAGCATCATCGAGTTCGAGGATGGCTCGACGGGTACGATCACGTACACGACGCTAGGTGACGATTCCAAAAGCAAGGAATCGATCGAAGTGTTTTATGGTGATCAGGTACATAGTATTGACGATTTCAAAACCGGTCGTTTCGGGATGGGTAAATCCAAAGGATTCGAAAACGAATTTCAAGAATTTGCCAGAACAATTCAGAACGGCACGCAGGCACCGATCCCAATGCGAGATATTGTTGAGATTTCCCTTTCGACTTTCGCGATCCGCGATTCAATCTCAGCCGACGCACCTGTCAAAACCGATTGGGAAGTTGACCTTAATAGCTGAATCCACGGATAACGAATATCATGGCGCTCAATATTATACGAACGCTGTATCGCCGCACCCCTGAGTTCCTCCGAAAGCCGATCGAATATATTCCCATCAAATATCGTCTCGGAGGAAGTGAATTCTCTGAGACGTATTCGTTCCTGGAACGCTCAGAAACATGGTCTCAAGAGCGCTTGAAAACATATCAGCAAAGACAGTTACGTGAATTGCTTCAACATGCAGTTGAGACAGTACCGTATTATGAGGGTATCGAACTCCCCCATGATGACCCGTTCCAAAATCTCAAAGGATTCCCTATTGTTGAAAAAAGCGAGATTAGAAATAACAGATCTGAGTTTGAATCGACTGTTCTTGATTCTAAGACCACTCACGAGGTAACTACCGGTGGGACATCGGGGGAGCCCTTTGCGTTCACCCTAGATGACTCTGCGTATGGAACCGAGTGGGCATTCATTATGTGTGGCTGGAGCCGAGTGGGCTATTCTCCCGGCGATCAACTAATCACCTTTAAAGGACTTGAATACGAGAATGCCGACAAAGGAAAGTATTGGAAATACAATCCAATTTATAGCACCTACGAATTCTCACCGTTTCACTTGACTTCGAAGACTGTAGACTCATACATCCGGAAAATTCAGGAGATTGAGCCTGACTACATTCATGGATACCCATCGGCGATTACGAAACTCGTCAGGCTCTCACAAGAGCATTCAGAACCGTTGCCAGACGTTGATGCCGTCTTAGCTGCCTCAGAGAACGTTTATCAAACGCAGCGCGAGACAATTGAGAACGTTCTTAATACAAGATTATTTTCTCATTATGGGCAAACCGAGAAGGTCGCACTCGCAGCAGAGTGTGAACACTCGAATAATTACCATCTCTATCCTCAGTACGGAGTTACAGAAATTCTAGATGAAAATGGAATCGAAGTCTCGGCTGGAGAACGCGGAGAGATCGTTGCTACGGGATTTCTAAATAAATCGATGCCATTCATTCGGTACCGGACCGGTGATTACGCCGTCAAAGGGGAAATCGGAGATTGTGCCTGTGGACGTAACTATCGCGTATTAGAGTCTCTTCAGGGTCGTGAAGAAAAAGAACGAACGCTCTATCTCGACGAGTCACATGAGGTGGCGATACATACTGTGTATTATACAATGCATGGAAATACTCTAAACGAAGTAAGTGCTATCCAATTTTATCAGCAGTCTCCTGGGGAAGCAACAATCCGGATTGAACCGAAAAACGACCCAGAATCTGTAGACAAAATTGGAATAATCAACGCGATACATGGAAAGCTTGGAGAAGAGTTTACTGTGAACGTTCGATTCGTTGAGGATATTGAACTCACAGACTCTGGAAAAAGACAACTACTTATTCAAAAGTATAATTCTTGAGTATATTATAATATAGGTGAGGCCCTATCTACGAGATATTGTCTATATTTACAATACATGTCCTTTATCTTGTTTAGGTACTGTTCACTTGGGTTTATATATATCGGGAGAAAAGACCTTATTCTACGATTTTGGCGGAACCATTTAGTGTATTCTTCGTGAGTAAACCCTCTATACGGAGTTAATTCTCTAATATGTCTTGATTCAGAAAGTAGTTCGCTACTAAGATGGTTCAACGAGTGGTCCGTCGAATCATACTGGTACCAATGAAGTTGTAGTTCCTTATCCGGATTCCACTCTGCTGCAAGATGTACTGTTGATATCTCCGGGTAGGTTAATTCCCCATCAAAGAATATCCCGTGGGGAATAAACCAATTCCCAAGGCTATGTATTATCGGCGTTGATTTATATACTTCAATCCCAGAAACAATATGTGGGTGGTGTCCAACAATAAGATCTGCTCCTTGGTCGACTGCCATATATGCCAATTTTCGATGTAGTGGTTGTGGATGGATCTCTAAATTATAATTCCAGTGAAAGTTAACGACAATTTTATGATTAGTATACTGCTCCCTAGTATATTTAACCATACGTAAAACATATTGTGGGTCAAGAGGATTAACCCCGGGAGAGTCTATCTGTGCTTGAGGTGCTCCTATCACTTTCCATCCAAAGCTCAAAAAAGCATATTTAGTTCCATCTATATTTAGAGATTTGATTTGAGAAGCTTCTCCGATATTGTTCCCGGCACCTATTGTTGTGATGTCTTCATTTTCTAAATGCCGAACTGTCTTTTTAGGAGTTGAATGAATATCCAGAATATGGTTATTAGCTAGATTCCCGACAGACACATTCATCTTCTCCAGGAAATGTTTTAGGGAAACATGGTTAAATAAAACTCTTTTAGAGTACAATTCTTTGGGGTTGTCCACGATATCTCCTTCTATATTTGCGACTGTAATAGTATCACGAAAAGTAGAGTAGTCATCTAATTTTGGGGATATTTTTGACGGGATAGATATATCTCCAACAAAAGTAAGCGTTCTCTGATTCATTTTCCCCAATAATGCGCACATCGACGAACTTTCGCTACTATTTTATCAGGAAAGAGCTCAGTAACTCCACGGAGAGTCGGATAATACAAGAGACTTCTGACGGCGTATTTAAACTTCCGTGCTGATCCGACATTTGAGTACCGGTCCGCAATCCCGGCCATTTGTCGAGCTTTTGCCCGTCGTTGTTCAAAATATGATAAAGAATCATACTTCTCTCTGTGTTTTTTCCTCAGCATTTTTACCGCCTGCACATATCTATCTGGATTTCCGGTCATCTGTTCCGTTGTATTTTTATGTCGTGTCCAGAAAACAGATTTCTGATTGTCTATTCCAACTAATGTTTTCTGACAAATCCGGATCCAGAGATCATAATCTTGGAGCCCTGGTAGCTGAGAATCAAACCCGGTAGTACTTTCGAATATTTCTCTTTTTACTGCCACTCCAGAAGTACTACCCACGTGATTTTTTATCAATATTTCACGAGATAGATCTCCTTCTTTATGCGGACTTATATAGTGAATTAGGTTGTTGTTTTCGTCCACCAAGCTACCAGCGGAGGAGACTAGTCCAACTCCCGAATTGCTATTAAATACCTCAAGTTGGTTTTCTATCTTTTTTTGACTCCATTTATCGTCATCGTCTAAAAACATATATATGTCTCCATTAGCTTTCTCAACTCCTGTATTTCGTGCTTGTGAAGCTCCTTGGTTCTTTGTCTCGATATATTCTGTTTTGACAGGTAACGAGGATAGTTCTTGTTGAACTTCACCATAATCTACGGTTGATCCATCATTAACCAATATTAATTCATTTGGTTGTATTGTCTGTTCTATTGCACTTTTAGCCGCTCTGATAGCATATCTGGGCCTATTATAAGACGGAATGATCACTGATATTGAGGATTTCATGTTCACACAGAGAGGACGCTTGGCAACAATTTAAATCAAGTGCTCATCGATACGGTAGTGTTCAGCAACTTTGAGTTGAAATCAACGAGAAAGAGCGCGTCATCAACGGGATGTTTCTCGCGGAGCTCGTCGAGGAACATCTCAATAACCGCTTGATTTCTCGTTGTAGCAATCTTCACATCAGCAGGCGGTTCGTGTTAGGATCGGCTGGAGTGTATAGCCAGAACTGTTCGATATTGCGTTGGATTTGAGTCTCGCCAACTGCAACGTGTTTTGGTTGGCACCGTGGAGGGCCTGTGTAAATCAGCTTTCTGAAACCAGTCGTACACGGTTGATGGATAACGTTCGATACCCAACGCTTCAAGAATTGATATCGTAACCGAAAGTGATAGTGCCGCAGAATAGAGTCGGATATTGAGCTTTATCGCTACTTGATGGTGGCCTCTCGCTCCACAAATCCAACTCAAATCAAACGTTATTGCCTCTGTGACGCTTGATATCGAGCATCCCTGATCACAAATCGTACCACCTAGTCCTTCATCCTTATCTGAATACTGCCAGTGTGAGAACGGTGTCTAGATAAGAATTGAAAGATGAGGCGGACTTTTCCAAGTATTATGATAATGCTCTTGCATAGGACATTATCGATTTCAGGGTGTCGCTTGGATAGCGTGATTGAGTGCGTCTCGTTCGGGTTTTCGATATAATTTCGGCGGAGTTGGAACGCTCTGAGATACTGTGTTAGCTTGTCCTTTGAGATGTTTCGATGGGACGGGAACCACCGTCGCTAACACGATGGTGGCTCCCGTAGGTGTTGTCGTGTACATAATCGGCAGCGTATTCGCGGTCGAATACGTCGTCCTCGTTGAGTGGGTCGTACGCTCGAAGGCCGTGGGTATAGGCGGTGAACAACTCCCCGTTGCAATAGTCAAGGGGAGTTAAATTGTTTATTTATCGGCGGCTTGTGGAATCACGTACCGGTGGCCAGCTCTTCAATCAGTAGGAATGAACACGGGTAGTTTTCGTTATCGTACGTATTGTCGCTGGATCGTTCTTTGTGTTATCGGCTTCGCACTGTAGTTGGCAGAGATGGATGTTAAACCGGAGAAACACGTAGATTGACAACCACCGACGGAGTGCAACCTTCGAAAGAGCGAATATTGTGCCGTCTTGTTGTTGAACATGTGATCGCAATCGTAGGAATACTGTTGAAACTCTCTGTAGTTGTTGTTCTGATTGCACGGTCAGAGCGGTAGCGAGGCCGGGTCATACCGTCACGTCAGCAAGCCTGTTGAAGCAGGTCCGCTGGGACCGATTCTAGCCCAACACATCCAGCGGAATAATTCGTGTCAGGCATCACTGCCGCGGTGCCCTCGTCTGTTTTGACTCTACAGCGATCACTTACCCTATTCTCAATCTCTTACGCAAGAGCGTACAGGTTAAACAATATCGTTTATTCTACCCGTCACTTAGCCGTGGACTCCGAAAAGACGACCTTTCCTGAGTGGCCGTCTGTGGTTGACCAAAATTGGGGGGGAGGGGGTACAATCCTATGATGAACAATTCAATTGGATAACGGCTAGCACCAACCCGATTCCTACCCACAACGTCGGCTGTACAATTGGATTTGCCGGCGCAAGCGAACTTACTGGTAGAGCAACCATCCATGCCGCTGTAGTGGTTTCAACCGGATTATTACGGGCGATCGCATACTTCGATGATTGGCTTATTAGCACGCCGAATAGAGTTACGGCAAGGAGCAATCCGACAAGCCCAAAGTCTAATATTATTCTACCATACAGCGAATGAGGGGCACCGATGTCTTTTGTAACCCTTGCCAGCGATAGCAATATACTTTCTGTGTTTCGATATCCGACGCCTATCGGATTGGATAGTACATATGATGTTGCGGTTGACTGGAGTTCCCAACGGATATAGATCGAGGACCCCTTGGAAGCTGGATTAGGAATTAAGGAGAACACAACAAGTAGGCCTATTGTTGCAAGCCCAAATATTGTTGTCACGATACGATTTGTTCGGAACTGGCGGATCCCATTTGGTACTCTGTCACGACCTACTGCAATTATATATCCTATAATGATAATTGTTGAAAGTAGTATAGCACGAGAAGATAAATTTATGAAGATGAACACTCCAATACCTAATGGTGCCAAATAGAGGATTCGCTCCCGGATTGATAACCACGAGGTCAAAGCCAGACTGGTTGGATATATCACCGATAAAAGCATAAAGAATGTGAATTTATTTATGTTATAAAACCATGCTGTCGCATAGTATCCAAGAAGAGCCTGTGGTTTCCTCCCATGAAAACGGGATACAGATAAATTGTGGCCTGTTATCATCTCATAACCAGCAAGTCCGAGTGCTATTATCCCTATCCCGGTAATTAATAAGAGATATCTATGTATAATCTCACGGTTTTTCGATGTGATCCAAATCCCTATCGAAAGGGAGGCTGTTGCCAATAACGATAGGGAATTGATAAGCGTATTTTGGGGATTAATAGACCATATTAAACTTGCAGGTATATAGCAAATAAATGCAAAAAACAGAACAGTTGTCTTTGTTATTTCGACTTCTTTTTTATTCAAAATGAAAAGAATCAGAAGTGCTATGTAAGGTGGGTACAGAAGGCGGAATGGGTAAAGAAACATCCCATAAATCTCTGGTGTTCCTGGTATATTACCAAGAAGTGCCAGCACTATCATCAGGTATGTGGATCTCCTCGTGATATTCTCTATGTTCATATTCAGTAGTTATCTATTTGATAATATAGAATACATCAACTAAAGTTTGAACAGAATCTTTAATGTCGAATTTATTGTTTACTGTTTCTCTCCCATTCCCTGCTAATTCGCGCCTCCTATCTGGGTTATCAAGTAAATTATTTACCGCGTTTGCTAATTCTTCCGTCTCTCTTGGAGCTACGAGTAAGCCATCACGGCCGTGGGTAATTAGTTCCGGTATAGCAGACACAGTTGTTGAAACACATGCCGTCTCTGAGGCCATAGCTTCTTTCAAGGCCACTGGCATCGCATCCCGATCACCGTTTTCAGCGATAACACAAGGAAGCAAAAATACGCAAGCTTCACTCAATTCTTGACGTAGTACTTCATCTGAAACATGCCCAAGAAACTTTACATGGTCCTTAATCCCGTATTTCTCTACCTGTTGCTGTAGTTCCCCCTCTAAGTCACCACTTCCAATAATGTGGTACTCAATATCGTAACCTCGGTCAACTAGTTCCTTTACTGCCTTGATTGCGAACTTGTACCCTTTTTTTTCGACTAACCGAGCAACCGTTAAGAGGCGATTCTCGACTGTTGGCGCACTTGGCCCGAACTTTTCAGTACTCGAAGTTGCGGGAACAACCGTCATCTCGTTGCTCACTCCAGCCTCTTCACTCAAGTACTGGCGGTTATAATCGGAAGGAACGATTACATGGTCTACATTATCGCATATGAACCTTGTTTTCTGATGGTTTGGATTTTTAAATATTTCTGCTGCGTGTGCCGTAACTGTGCATGAGACCTGGTGATTTCTTGCGGCTAATATTTCGCCACCTTTACTGGAGTCAGCGAAGTGACCATGTATCACATCAATATCAAAATCAAGAGAGTTAATAAAATCAGAACACAATCGGCCGAGTACAAGGCTGTAGACAATACTTTTCGTTGATAACTGAGAGAGCAGACTACTGTTGCCATACTTTATTGCCATCTTAATTGAAGTTATAGAAAGAATGCTATGAGCATCTATGTAGGAAACATCTGCATAGTATGTCGGCACACTTATGTTCCTATATTCCTCATGTGTTATCTCTTCACTAGGGTTGTCCAAAGCAAATACTGCGACGTTATGCCCTCTATGTTTAAGCTCCCGTATCTCATTCAGGACAAAACTCTCTGATAGCTTTGGAAATGAAGTGACGTAGTATAATATACCTAACCTTTCCATAGAGTTAACTTGTTCATATACTAACTCGCGGGGCAGGTGATATAGATTTTGAATCATCCTCCAGATGTCTTTATAACAAAGGCAGTGTTCAGATACGGATGAAGAGTTAGCCGTAGCGAGGTTCTAGTGGTTGATGCCAGAAATCGCCCATCTCACTGGATGTAGCGACTGCTTCGAGTTAGCGTTTGTGGAGTGAGAAGCGACACCGGAGCCGGCGATGATTGAGTATCCGACTCCACGATACCGGCTTATCACTCACGGATGCCACCGTTGTTTTAGCGTCCGTCGGTGTCGAACGAGCCCGTTCACCTGCTCACAATTGGGTTCAGAAAGCCGGTCTACAGCCCAATTCCGGGAAGGATCCAAATCAGGTGGTCGCCAGTCGTTCGCACGTGCTCGAATCCACCCGTATTGACCAGTACCCGATAGATGTCTTCCCCGGAGAAGTCTCGCGTCGTCATTCGAGGACGTCTGGTAGATCCTCGCGTTGGCTGCGTGCGACGTCCGTGTCGACACCCAACTCGTGGAGTTCCGCGTCGGTTGGCTCGTGGCCACCGTCGCCATGGACTGCTGCGACGACATCGTCAAGCGCGTCAAGCGCCGCGTTCCGGGTTGCGCCCTGTACGGACAGGTCGTGAATGAGATCGCGAGCGGTCCACTGGCCGTCCGGATTCCGGGTGAGCCGAATGTCCCGACGACCGTCGTCCCGGTTGGCCTTCGTCGCCATTACGAATTCATACTACGTATCTCCGGATAAATCTGTCCCGGACGGGGGGCTGGAGGCGCCCCACAATTTCAAGGCAACCAGCGGAACTGACCACACATCGTTGCTATAGGACCACCGAGTGCCCAGTCATCTACGGCAACGGCGAGCAGTCCCGGGACTTCACGGTCATCGACGATGCTGTTCAAGCGGATATCCTCGCCGCTGAGGGCGACGTGCGGCACTCGCATGCGGACATCTCGAAGGCCGAGGATTTGCTCGGGTACGAACCTGAGGTCGGCTTCTCTACGGGACTTGAGCGGACGATTCCGTACTATCAAGGGTAACCCCTCGAGCCACGTTCGTGAGCCACGTCGTATTGAAATTCAGGCCGGGGAAGGAATGTGTTGGGTGGTTCCGGTCTGGGGCCACGACAACGCTATGATGTCAGTCGGTGGATTTGGCACCGGAGCGTTTGTATACGATGAATACGTAGTATACGCTATGGGTACGATCTCCGCTCGCGTCCCCGACGACTTGGAGGCGGAGCTCGAAGCATTCATCGACGCCGAGCGCCTCGACCGAAGCACGGCCATTCGAAAACTCCTATCGGAGAGTCTCGACGAATGGCGGACCACCCAAGCCCTTGAGGCCCTCGAACAGGGGGAGATAACGTTTACACGAGCGGTTGAGCTCGCGGGTGTCGACGCGTGGGAATTCGCACGACTTGCACGCGACCGGGATATTACGTGGGTCGATGGCGACCATCTTACGTCCGATCTCGACGACCTCTGATGTTCGTCTTCGATGCCACACCACTCATCTATCTCGGAACGGCCGATCGATTGCAGGTACTCAGCCATCTTGATTGCCGCCGCCTTATCCCAGAACGCGTCTACGACGAAGTGGTCACCGCTGGCGTTGACGCCGGGTATCCCGATGCCCGCCGGGTCGAACAACGCGTCGATGCCGGTGAATTCGACGTTGTCTCAGCACCAGAAACCACGCTATTCGATCGTTTCAGTAACAATCCAAACGTCAGCAACGCCGATGTTGCTGTCCTTATACTTGCGGCCGACCGGAATGCCACCGCTGTGATGGATGACGCCTACGGGCGTGATATTGCTGACGTTGAAGGTATTGACACTAGAGGAACAGCCTATCTCCTCCTCTCACTTGTCCGCGACGACAGTCTCTCGGCCGCGGACGCACGTGCGACCCTCGACGAAATGCTCGAAGCTGGCTGGTACTGTCAGCCAGACCCCTACGCCCGCCTCCTCACGAAACTCGACGAACTCGCGTGAACGGCAGGGCTTCCTCGCTACCGCAAAATGGCTCGGGGCCGTTCGCTACTTCTACGCTGATATCCCGAAACCTGAGAAGGTTCTGGGGACGGCCCAGCCGCTCGTTTTGTGGATGGACGTGCGAAGACAATTCCATCCAACCACGATTATTAACCAACACTCCCTGCGCCGCCACCGTTTCTGTTGGTTAACACGTGAATCGACACGGCGAATTCGAACATGTACCGAGTAGCTCATCTGAAGGCACCCAACGCAACTCTGGTAATCGCCGTGTGCTGGACGTGGTAGGATACAATCGCTACAACGTCGAAGGTGGCCGTCCAGTCATCGACGTACTGGGCAGCGTGGTCCTCGCGTTTGTCGTGGCAACTGCACCCCTTCAGGAGCGAAACGATTTGGTGTCCCCCAGCGTCGTGGGTAGGAACCTGTTCTAGCAGCCACCGCGACACGCCATCGCCACCGACGAACGCGGCGTTCCGGAATCGTTTAGTTGTCCTGTCGACCAGTCGGTGACAACATGATTGGTGGTCTCTATGGAGTTGCTTGACGACGAGGGCAAGCTCTTCGGCGTCGTCAACGTCGTCGACGCGCTCGTCGTGCTCTTCGTGCTCGCGGTCGTGGCTGCCGGCGCGGCCTTCGCGCTCCAGCCGACGCCGGCGCCCGAACAGTCCTCGACGCACGTGACCCTGGATCTCGGCTCGCACCCGACCCACATTGCCACGGAGATCACCGTCGGTGACACCACGGACGCGAGCGGGGACAGCGAGCTGACGATCACCGACGTCTATCGGGCACCGGACGACGGTCAGACACGCGTCATCGCCCGCGCAGAACTGCAGGGGACGCCCGGCGACGACAACAGCACGATGTACGCGGGCGCGCCGCTTCGCCTCGGCAGAACCCTCGACATCGCCACCAGCCGGTACAAGGTCAGTGGCGCGATCCAGTCCGTCGGTGCGAGCGAGACGCTCCAAACCGACACGACCGACGTGGTACTGGAGACGACGCTCCCGGCAGTCGACGCCAGTGAGGTGACCACCGGCGACCAGCTTCGCCTGGGTGGGCAGGCCGTCGCCACCGTCGAGACGGTCACCACGCACGCCACCAGAGACCCCAGCCGGCAGCGCGTGGTGGTCGGGCTCACCCTCGACACGATCACCGAGGGTGACACCACGCGGTTCGGCGTGACGCCGGTGCGACGCGGGAACAGCCTCTCGCTTGCACCCGACGCGTACGATCTCGACGGCCGGATTCAGCGCGTCGGCACCCTCGAGCAGCCGGGGACAGCCACAACGCGAACGGTCACGCTTGAGGTCAGCGGGATCCGGGAGCAGTTCGCCCGGACGTTCCACGCGGGCATGACCGAGCGCACCAACGGCACCCCCATTGCCACTGTCACCGACGTGGCTGTCGAGCCGTCGACGCTCGTCACGACGGGCGACGACGGCAGCGTCAACGTCGTTGATCACCCGATCAACCGCGACGTGACGCTCACCACCGAGCTTCGGGTGCGGGAGACGACGACCGGGACAACGTTCAACGGTCGCCCGCTCCAGCAGCGGTCGACGGTCGTCCTCAACTTCGACACGACCACCGTCGAAGCGACCGTCGTGAACGTCAATTCATAACACCATGCTACACGAACCGGCACAGCCACCCACTTGGAGCGGGCCGAGCGTGCGACCAGCATGACATCGATAACGACGCTCCGGGAGCGAGCGACGGCCGCAATGGGTGGGTCGCGGATCGCCCGCACAGCCCGCACGGTCGCCTCGACGGCCGCCGCATTCGTCACGGGGTCGTTTCTCTACGGCTGGCTGACCGCCGAACCGGACCCCGACGTGGTCGTCATCGACCTGCGAGACACACGCACCGTCGGCCCGTTCATCACCGTCCTCACACGCGTCGTCGGGTGGCTGGCGCCGATCTACCGGGAGTCCGTCCTCGCGGACGGTGTCACCGCCCTCGGCGCGTTGCTGGCGTGGGTCGCCGACACTCAGGCGGGGGGCGCGCTGGCCGCGCTCTTTGAACCCCCAGCCACACCGGCCGATGACGCCGCCGCTCAGACCGAGGGGGAGCCGCCGGATCGCGACGCCGAGTGAGGACCACTACGGATTTAGGCACCCGGTCTGATCTTTGGCTCGTGCGCCGATTCCCGTTCCCCCTCGTCCCCAAGTGGCTGCGCTATCTCGGTGCTGCCACCGTTGCCGGGGTTCTGCTGTACTATTCGGTGCTGTCACCGCCGCCAGTCGCGCCCCCGCGCCCGGACCCACTCTGGGACAAGAAACTCCACTTGCTTGGCTATCTCTGCCTCGGCCTCGCGCTCGCGTACGCCACCGCTCACCGCCGCGACACGATCCTGACGCGCATCGCCGTCGTGCTCGTGCTCGCGGTCGGCTACGGCCTCCTCATCGAAGGCCTCCAGGCCACCCAGCCAGGCCGCCATCCCTCCCTCAACGACGCACTCGCCAACACCATCGGGGCGCTCCTCGCGAGCGCCTGGTTCGTCGTCGAACGGGGGGTGCGCTACGTGCGCCCGCTCGAGTCGACGGATCCAGTCGATACCGGCCAGTAGGGCCAGGCAGTCGCCCGCCCCGCGTCCGGGGCCGCGAGTGACGACTGTGTTCCGCTGTCCCGATGCTCCCGGTCGTGGCGCGTTGCTGGTCCCGTGCCGGCGGCCCCGTGGTCCCTACGGCCCAACGGGCGACCCTTATCACCCCCGCCCGCCAACGCACGCGCATGAAGGCTCTCTCGGTCGTCGGCCCCGCTGCCGACACGGACGCGGCCGCCGCCGCAGTCGCCGCTGCACTCCGGCCACGCGGGCGAGTCGCGACGGTCCGACGGGACGACACAGTCACCACGCCCGCGTCGACCGCGCGCTCGGTTTCGCTCAGCGACCACGGCGCGTGGGCGGCCAGCGGCGCGGATCGCACGCTCGACGACGTGCTTGCGGACCTCGCGCCCGCGTTCGACTACGTCATCGTTGAGGGGTTCCCGGACGCCGCCCTCCCGACGGTTGCGCTCGGCGACCACGACGTCCCCGACCCCGACGTGACCGCCCCCAACGCCGACGCCCTCGACACCGAAGCGGTCCTCGCGGCCGTCGAGGACGCCCCCGTGCGGGAGACGCTCGACTCGTTGGTTGCGAGCCTCAAATCCCACGAGGACAGCGAGTTCGCCGGCGCGATCGCGACGTTCACGGGGCGCGTGCGCGAACGCGACGACCCCGACGACACGCCGACACAACACCTGGAGTTCGAGCGCTACGACACCGTCGCCGAGCAGCGCATGGCCACCATCCGCGAGCAGCTCTGCGAGCGCGACGGCGTCTACGACGTTCGCATGCACCACCGTACGGGCGTCGTGCCCGCGGGCGACGACGTGGTCCACGTGGTGGTGCTTGCCGGGCATCGTGGCGACGCGTTCCGAGCGGTCTCGGACGGGATCGACCGCCTCAAAGACGAGGTCCCGCTGTTCAAAAAAGAGGTCACCGTCGATGACGCCTTTTGGCGCCACGACACCCCCGAGTAGCCGTCACTCCGTGGTGGCGTCGCCGGTGACCGCACACGACTCCGTGTACGCGACCTCCTGGACGGAGTCAACCACGGGACTGTCCCCACAGATCGGGCACTCCGGGCGCTGTGCGAGCGCCACCGTCTCGAAGGACATGTCAGCGGCGTCGTAGAACAGCAGCCGACCGTCCAAGGAGTCGCCCACGCCCAGGATGTGTTTCACCGTCTCGGTGGCTTGGATCGACCCGATCGTTCCCGGGAGCACGCCGAGGACGCCCGCGGTCGCGCAGTCGGGGACCGTCCCGGCGGGCGGGGCTTCCGGGAACAGGCACCGATAACACGGCCCGTCGTCGCCGCCGGTGAACGTCGTGACCTGGCCCTCGAACTGGAAGATCGCGCCATGCGAGAACGGCACGCCAGCCAGCGTGCAGGCGTCGTTGAT
Organism: Halobacterium sp. BOL4-2; assembly: GCF_016917835.2. GTDB lineage: Archaea > Halobacteriota > Halobacteria > Halobacteriales > Halobacteriaceae > Halobacterium > Halobacterium salinarum. The sequence goes on from NZ_CP070332.2 coordinate 62,487, forward strand.
GAGGTACCGCGTCCGGAAGTTGTCCGAGGCGTCCACGACGACGTCGTAGGCCGCGATCAGGTCGGTGACGGTGTCGGCGGTGACGCGCTGGTCGTGGCGCTGCACGTCGACATCGGGGTTCAGCGTGTCGACGAACGCCGCGGCGCTGTCGACTTTCTGCTCGCCCACGTCGTCGGTGCCGTGGATGGTCTGGCGCTGCAGGTTCGACAGCTCCACGGCGTCGTCGTCGGCGATGCCGATGGTGCCGACGCCGGCGGCCGCGAGGTACTGGATGACCGGTGATCCGAGGCCGCCAGCGCCGACCACGAGCACGGCCGCCTCGCGGAGCGCCGCCTGTCCGGTCGCCCCCACGTCGTCCATGATGATGTGTCGGGAGTACCGGTCCAGCTGTGTCGCGTCCAACTCCAGCCCGCTCATGTGGCGGCTTGGGTGGACCGCGGCAAAAGCCCACCGGGCGGGCTGTCGTGCGGGCAGCCGGACCCGCCGGGGCCACCGCGTGGCCACTGCTTAAATGCGTCCGGTGCCAGGCACTAGCGAGACGATGCTTGAGGACGACTTCGGGCGGGACGTGTCCGGCGTCCGCGTCTCGCTGACAGACCGCTGCAATTTCGACTGCGTATACTGCCACAACGAGGGGCTCGGCGACACCCGCGGCCCGATTGACCCCCGGGAGAACGAGCTGTCCACGGACCGCGTCGTGCGGTTCCTCTCCGTCGCCCACGAGTTCGGCGTCGACGCCGTGAAGCTCACCGGCGGCGAGCCGATGCTGCGCTCCGACCTCGAAGCCATCATTCGGCGCACCCCCGACGACATGGCGGTGTCGATGACGACCAACGGCACCTTCCTGCCGGGCCGGGCCGCCGACCTCGTCGACGCCGGCCTCGAACGCGTCAACATCTCCCAGGACGCCATGGACAACGACGCCTTCGCGGAGCTCACCCAGAGCGGCGCCTACGACGCCGTCCTGGAGGGCGTCGAGGCGGCGCTCGACGCCGGACTGGCACCCGTGAAACTGAACATGGTCGTGTTCGAGCCGACCGCGGGCTACGTCCCCGAGATGGTCGATCACGTCGCCGCCCGGGACGGCCTCCGGCTGCAGCTCATCGAGTACATGCCCGAGCTCGCCGGCCACCCCGAGTGGGCCATCGACATCGACCGCGTCCACGACTGGCTTGCCGACCGCGCCGACCGCATCGAAACCCGCGAGATGCACGACCGCCGCCGCTACTGGGTGTCCAGCCGGGACGCCGGCTCCACGGCCGACGACGCCGCCCAGTCCGTCACGCCGGACGGCGGCGCCCACCCCGACCAGGGCATGGTCGAAATCGTCGACCCCGTCGAGAACCCGCAGTTCTGCGCGAACTGCCACCGCGTTCGGCTCACGCACGACGGCTACCTCAAGGGCTGTCTGAACCGCAACGACGACCTCCGCGGGATCGGCGAAACCACCCAGTCGATGCGCGCGGCGTTCCGGGAGACCGTCGCCAACCGGGTTCCGTACTACGGCGAGTACATGACCCGGACCGACGACGGCGGCTGGGAGATCAACGACGACTACCTCGACGTCGAGGGCGACCGCGACCCCTACGAGTACGCCGCCGACGACTCCGCGTAGCGCCCGCGCTCACTGTGGGTCGATGCCCTCCAGCGGTGCCGCCAGCCCGCCGCAGTCATCGAGGGCGGCCGCGAGATCACGAACCCCCGGCTTGTCAACGCGGTCGGGGGCGGCCACGACGGTCACGGACTGCGTGCCCAGCGGGACGAACCCGAGATCGAGGCTGGCCGCCGTCGCAGCCAGTCCGAGCCCCGCGTCGGCGTCGCCCGCCGCGACCTTCCGCGCCGGGCTCTCGTGGGCGGTCGTGGTCAGCTCGTAGCCGTCGATGGCGTCGGTAAGCGCCCCGCGGCTCGCGGGACGCTCGGCTGCCAGCGCCGCGATGGCGTCGTCGAAGCACCGCCGCAGCCCCGACCCACGAGCGCGGTTCACCAGCCCCAGGTCCCGGTCGACGAGATCCGCAACCGAGTCGACGCCCGCGGGGTTCCCGGCGGGCACGACTATCCCCCACTCGCGGGTCCAGCCGCCGAGGGAAACCGCGTCGCCGTCGGGCGTCGCCGGGCCGGCAACCACGACCACGTCCGGGACGCCCTCTCGGAGCCGCCGCAGCCCCTCACGGGTGCCCACGGGCAGGAACCGCGGCCGGGCAACGTCGTCCAGCACGCGCGAGAACAGCGGGTCGTCCTCGCCGACGGCCAACACTCGCGGGGCCCGCGCGTCCGGCGCGAACAGCGCCACGTCAACGGAGTCGCCGGCGGCCACGTACGCGGTGTCGGCGGGCACCGTCACGGTGCCGTCGGCGTCCACCAGGCTCGTGGTCGCGCCGCTGCCCTTGTCCACGGGGTACACCAGGCGGTCGCCGGTGCCGTCCTCGACCAGCCCCACCGGGAGCAGCCGCCGCCGCCCCTCCGCGGAGCGCTCCTGGCGCGCCATCTCCCCGGTCACCACCGTCGGCTCGGGCTGGCCCCGGCCGGCGGCTTCGCGGACGACCGGCGCAACGAACACCCGGAAGATGGTCAGCGCCGACACCGGATAGCCCGGCAGTCCGACGTACGCCGTCCCCTCGATCTCCCCGACGAGCATGGGCTTGCCGGGTTTCACCGCGACCCCATGCAACAGCAGGTCGCCGCGCTCCTCGGCCACCCGGTAGATGACGTCCACCGCGCTCGCGGACGTCGACCCCGAGGACAACACGAGATCGCAGTCGGCGGCGCTCTCCACGAGCAGCCGCTCCATCTCCGCGTAGTCGTCGCCCGCGTGGGGGTACACCACCGGCTCGCCGCCCGCCGCCTCCACGGCGGCCGCGATCGTGTGGCTGTTCACGTCGTGGATCTGGCCGGCCGCGCTGTCCAGGGGGTCGCCGGGCCGCACCAGCTCGTCGCCGGTCGAGATGATGCCCACGGTGGGCGCGCCCCGAACGCGCACCGACCCGACGCCCAGCGCCGACAGCACGCCGATCTCCCGGGCGGTCAGCTTCGTCCCCGGGCCGATTGCCCGCGACCCCGCAGCGATGTCCGCGCCCGCCAACATCACCGCGGTCCCGGGCGCGACGCTCGTCCGCACGTCGACCGCGTCGCCGCCGTCGGCCTCCGTCGTCGCCTCCACTTTCACCACCGCGTCAGCCCCCGGCGGCATGACCGCGCCCGTCGACACCACCACGGCGCGCCCGGCTGTCACCTCGACCGCGGGCTCCTCGCCGGCGTGCACCGTGCCCGCGACCGACAGCCGCGCCGGATCGGCTTCGCTCGCGCCGAACGTGTCCGCGGCCCGCACCGCGTACCCGTCCATGCTCGCGCGGTCGAACCCCGGCACGTCGATGGTGGCGTCCACGCGCTCCGCGAGCACGCGCCCCCGGGCCTCCGCCAGCGGCACCGTCTCGGGCGCCGGCGTCACGTCCAGGGCGGCCAGCACCTCCCGAGCGCGCGCCGGCGACGCGAGATCCCGGAACTCCCGGCGGTCGTCGCTCACGCCGACCACTCCCACTGTTCGACCGCCACGGTCGTTCCCGCGTCGTACCCCTCGCAGTCCTCGGGCACCACCACCCAGCCGTCCGCCAGCGCGACACTCGACAACACGCCCGACCCGCCCGCGCGCGTCGGCGTCACGGTCGGCCGCCCGTCCTCGTCGCCGTGCCGGGTCACGCGCACGAACGACCGCGTCCCCGGCTCGCTCGCGATCTTCCGCGCGAGCACGGCGTCAGTCGTCGGGTGAGCGGTCGCGGGAGCGTGGCCCACCGCCTTGAGAAGCGGGCGGAGGAACTGCACGGCGTTCACGATGGCCGCCACCGGATACCCCGGCAGCGCCACCACCGGCGTGTCGTCGACGACGCACAACGCCACCGGGTGCCCGGGCTGCAACGCCACCCCGTGCACGAGCACCGTCCCGAGGTCCGCGATCACCTCGGGTACGTGATCGCGCGCACCCACCGAGGAGCCGCCGGTGGTCACCACGACGTCGTGGCTGTCGACGGCCTCGCGGATCGCCGTCCGGAGGGCGGCCTCGTCGTCCGTGACGACACCGCGACGGGTCGGCACGCCGCCCCACCGCGAGACGTACTGGGCGACGGTCCCGCCGTTCGTTTCGACCACCTCCCCCGGTCCCGGGTCGGCGGCCACCAGCTCCTCGCCGGTCGGGAGCACGCCCACCGTCGGGCGCTCGTACACCGCAACGGCGTCCACGCCCGCGGATTTCAGCAGCCCGAGGTCCGACGGCCGCAGCCGGTGGCCGGCGTCGTAGAGGTGTTGGCCGTCGCTCACGTCCTCCCCGACCGGCGCGACGTTCGCGCCGCCGGCCGCCGCCGCGAACACGTCGACCCGGTCGCCGCGGCGCTCGGCGTCCTCGATCATCACCACGGCGTCGGCACCCGCCGGCAGCTCGCTGCCCGTGTGCACGCGCACCGCCTCCCCCGGTCCCACGCTGCCGGTGCCCACGTCCAGGACGACCGGCGACCGATCACTCGCCCCGAACGTGTCCGCGGCGCGCACCGCGAACCCGTCCATGGCCGCCCGCTCGTAGTGGGGCACCGCGCGCGGTGCCTCGACGTCCGCTGCGAGCACGCGCCCGTCGGCGTCACCGAGCGCCACCCGCGCCGTGCGCGCCAGCGGGTCGACAGCCGCCAGGAGGCGCTCGCGCGCCTCAGCCACCCGAGTCCGCTCCTTGAACCCGGCCGTCCTGCGGTCATCAGTCATACGCCACGCATGGCAACGAGCACGCAAAAACCCACGCGACGCCGGCCGCCCCCGGCTACGCGTCCTCCCAGTCGATCCACTCGCGCTCCCAGCCCGGGCGGGACTGCGCCGCCTCGCGCACGCGCTCGCGGTCCTCGCGCACGGTGCGGTTGCGTTCGACGGCGCTGGCCTGCTCGCCGGCCACCAGCAGCGGCGCGAACGACACCGGCCCGTGCACGCCGACCGTCTCGCCGTCCCGAACGGACACCAGGCGCTGATCGCCGACGCCCTCCGGGAACACCAGCCGCCCGTCGGCCGCGAGCTGGCGGGCGAGCGCGTCCGGCACGCTGGCCGCCCCGGCCTCCACGAGCACGCGGTCGAACGGCGCGTACTCCGCCAGCCCCTCAGCGCCGTCCCGGCAGTCCACGAGCACGTCCTCGTACCCGGCGTCGGCGAGGTTCCCGCGCGCGTCGTACACGACCTGCCGGTCGATGTCCACGGCGTGCACGTGTGTCGGGCCGGCGATCTCCGCCAACACTGCCACCGTATACCCGACACCGGCCCCGACCACGAGCACGTCGTCGCCAGCCCGTGGCTCCAGCGCTCCCATCAGCCGCGCGACCGTCGACGGCGCGAGCACGCGCGTCCCGCGGTGTTCGAACGCCTGATCGGTGTACGCCCGATGCCCCGCGTCGACGAACTCGTGGCGGGGAACCGCACGCATCGCCGCGTCCGCCGGCCGCGCGTCCGCGAGCGCCGTCCCCGCGTCGAGGAGGCTGTCGACCATCTCCTCGCGCAACGCCCCAAACTCCATGTACGGGTATCCGCAGCCCAGCCTATTGAACTGCGCGCCTGCGGCCGGCCACCACGCGGTGCTCGGTCCCCGGCACGTCGCTCGTGCGCACGTCGGTGAGCCCGGCGTCCGCCAGCCACGACGCGACCCGGTCGGCGTCCCGGACCGCACCCCCCGGTGTCGTCGCCAGCAGCGCCGCCGACAGCCCGGGCGCACTGCCGAACGTGTCGACGACCGCGACGGTCCCACCGGCCGCGCTGACCGACTCGCTCGCGGCCCTCACTACCTCCTGAGCCGCTGCCGGGGACCGCCGCGAGAGCGTGTGTGGGATCACCGCGAGGTCGGCGGCCGCGTCCACCGGCTCCGCCACGCCACCCCCAACGAGCTCCACGGGTTCGGCCGCGAGCACTGGCCGGATCGCGTCCACCACCCGGTCGTCGTGGTGTGCCGCCACGTCGAACCCCCGCCGCGCGCACTCCACGGCGTGGTGCCCCGCGTCGTCGCCCACGACAACCACCGACTCCGCGCCCGGCCGCTCGTGGACCGCCGCGGTCACCGCCGCCCGCACGGCCGCGTCGTCGCGGGCCGCCGCTGCCCCCAGGCGGTTGCGGAACGCGCGGTCGGTGTCGCCGCCGGCCGGTACGTCGTCGCCTTCCATCGCCGCCGGCAGCGCGACGAGCGCGTCCGCAACGTCGAGCGCGTGCGGCAGCGACCCGATCGACCGCACGTCGGTCTTCGTGATGAACCCCAGCATGCGGTTGGTCGGCTCCACGGCCCCCGACACCCACGTCAGGAACCCACGGTCCACGAGCACGGCCACGACGACCTCGGCGGCGCGCTCGGTCACGCCCGCCTGCTCGGCGACCGCCGCCGGCGTGTCAGCGCTGGCGACGAGCGCATCCAGTACGCCGGTCTCGCGGGCCGCTCGCAACACCAGCAGCGTCCGGAAGTCCTCCATACACGCCCGTGGGCGGCCGGGCGAAAAAACAGGGCGGCTCCGGCAGCCCAGCGCGCTGGCCCGCCTACCAGGCCGACCAGGCGGCGCTCGACTCGTCGGCACCGTAGACGCGTTTCACGTCCTTCGCGAACACCGTGTCGCCGGCGTTCCCGAGCTTCGGGAACTTGTACTCGCCGGTGGCGGACTCCCGAACGTGGATGCCCTCCACCGTGAACTCCTCGTCGCCGAACGTCGCGGTCTCCCCCACGACGAACTCGAAGTCACCGGGCACGTGGAGCTCCAGACTCCGGCTGCCCTCGTCGCTGCCCTCCTTGGGGTGGACGGTCACGTCCACCGAGACGTTGTCGACGGCGCGCGTCCAGACGGTCTCGATGTCCTCGACGTCGGCCCGGGTCGTCCGGTCCTCGGGACCGACCTCAATGCTCGTCACGCGCACCTGCGCGATGGTCTCGGCGGTCTCCACGATGAACTCGTCGCCCTCGTAGACCGTCTCCTCGGGGTCGAACGACGTCTGTCCGGTGAACGACTCCCCGTCCTGGGACACCACCACGTCGACCGCCTCGGTGTCCTCGGTCTTGATCGGGTCTTTGTGCACGTGCCCGCACGCCCCGCACTCGACTGTCGCGTGGCCCCCGCCGGTCGTCACGACCTCGTGGACCGTCTCCAAATCCGGGGAACAGGACGGACACGACAGCCCAACCTGCTCGCCAGCCTCAACTCCGTGGTTCATACAGCCGCGTTGTCCGCGCGGACGTAAAAACACGCGGAGTCACGCCCCACCGGGCTCGGCTACGGCTGGGGCAACTCGACTTCCTCGCCGTCCGCGTAGACGGTGGGCTCCCGAATGATGCCGTCGAGGTGCAGCGGCGCGTCGGTGTCGCCGCCGATCCCGGCGTCGTCGCCGATGGCGATGTGGACGGTGCCGGCGGCCTTCTCGTCCAGCAGGACGCTGCCCACGAGCTCGGTGACCGCGACGTTCGTCCCGATGCCCAGCTCCGCCAGGTTGTACGCGTCCTCGCCGACCTCCTCGCTGCCCGCCTCGACTTGCTCGCGCACCCGGTCGTCGGAGATCTCGGTCACGACGCCGTCCGCGACCTCGAAGCGCAGCTCCTCGTCGTCGAGTTTCCCGTGGGGCATCATCGTGCCGTCAACGACGTACGTGCCGTTGGCGTCCGTCGGCGACACGAACACCTCGCCCGCGGGCAGATTCGAGAACTCGCCGCCCTCACGAACGATGCCGGTGTCGTCGCGCCACGCGCGGTCGCCCGCCTCGAACGTGATGTCGGTCCCCAGCGGCGTGGTCACGCGGACCTCCGTGGCGTCCGCGACCTGCGCGAGCACGTCCTCGCAGTGGGCTTCGATGGTCTCGTAGTCGGCGTCCAACCCCGTGGTGAACACGTCCGCGGTGATCCCCGGCAGGGTCGCGCCCCGCGCCCCGGCGTCGTTGGCCGCGCCGCGAGCGCGCGTGTGGCTCAGGCTCTTGGTCGTCGGTGCCACGAACACGTCGGCGTCGGCCATCGCCGCCGCAACCGGTGCGGGCGGCTCCTCGCCGTGCTGGTCGCCGGGCGGATACTGGAGCATCGTGGTGGCGTCGCTCACGTCGCGGGCGGCCTCGTAGATGGCGCGCCCGATCTCCTCGCGCTTGTCGTCCGTGACGACGACACACGACTCCTCGGGTTGCAGGCCAAGGCACTGTTCGACAGCGGTCTCCGCGGCGTCGCGCAGACTCATACTCGTAGGATCGACCGGCCGGTGGTTAGCGCTTTCGCTGCCCGCCCCCGCGCACAGTTCACTCCGGTTCTCGTAAATCCCTGCCTCGAAACGGTTATCCGGTGGCCCGTGGGACACCCTCGTATGATCCGCGTTGGCATCAACGGCTACGGCACCATCGGGAAGCGCGTCGCGGACGCCGTCGCCGCCCAGCCCGACATGACCGTCGCCGGCGTCGCGAAAACCAGCCCCAACTTCGAAGCCACACAGGCCCGCAAACGCGGCTTCGACCTCTACACCGCCGTCGAGGACCGCGCCGACCAGTTCCCCGCAGCCGGTATCGAGACCGCCGGCCCCGTCGACGACCTCATCGCCGACAGCGATGTCGTCGTCGACGCCACGCCGTCCGGCGTCGGCGCGGAAAACCGCAGCCGCTACGCGGCCCACGACACCCCCGCCATCTACCAGGGCGGCGAGGACGCCAGCGTCGCCGACGTCTCGTTCAACGCCCGCGCGAACTTCGAGGCGGCCGCCGACGCCGACCACGTGCGCGTCGTCTCCTGTAACACCACGGGCCTCTCCCGCCTGCTCGCGCCGCTGCGCGAACAGTACGGCATCGAGAAGGTGCGCGCCACGCTCGTGCGCCGCGGCGGCGACCCCGGCCAGACCGACCGCGGCCCCATCAACGACATCCTCCCCGACCCCATCACCATCCCCAGCCACCACGGCCCGGACGTCAACACGATCTTCCCGGATCTCGACATCGACACCCTCGGGATGAAAGTGCCGGCGACGCTGATGCATATGCACAGCATCAACGTCACCCTGGAACGCGACCCCGACGCCGCCGACGTCCGGGACGTGCTCGCCGGCCAATCCCGCATCATGCTGCTCGATGACGACCTCGGCATCGACGGCACCGGCCCGCTCAAGGAGTACGCCCAGGACATGGGCCGCCCCCGGGGCGACCTCTGGGAGAACTGCCTGTGGGGGGAGTCGGTCACCATGGACGGCCGGGACTTCTACTGCTTCCAGGCCATCCACCAGGAATCCGACGTCGTTCCCGAGAACGTCGACGCCGTCCGCGCCATCGCCGGCGACGCCGACGCCGCCGAATCCATCGCCACCACCAACGACGCCCTCGGCATCTGAGGCGCTCCCACGGCGGCGCTGGCTGTGCACACAGTGACACAGCCCGAACCCTTTTCCACAGTCCACACTTACCTCGGGCCATGAGACGCGACGACCGGGATGACCCGTTTGATGACATTTTCCGGGAGATTGAACGCATGATGGAGGACATGATGGCCGACGGCCAGCGCCTCGACCGCGGCGACCAGTCCGGGTTCGCCTCCAGCACCCACGTCGACGTTCACGAAACCGAGGACGCGATCCGCGTCATCGCCGACCTCCCGGGCGTCGAGAAAGACGACATCTCCATCCAATGCGACGGCACGTCGGTCACCGTCAGCGCCCAATCCGGCCACCGCGAATACGACGAACGCGTTGACCTCCCGGGGCGCGTCGACGCCCACTCCGGGGCCGCCACGTACAACAACGGCATCCTCGAAGTCGCGTTCGACCGCACGGAGTCCTCCACGAACATCGACGTCCAGTAACGCCGTCACGCCCGCCCGTCCCCGGCGGTCCGCCGAACCAACGCCGCCAGCCGATCGTAGAACTCAGCCTCGTACTTCGCGGTGTCGTCGATCGTCGGCCGCGCGTTCGTCTCCACGACCACCGCGCGCTCGTCGGTCGCCAGCACGTCCACGCCGAGCAACGACACGTCGAGCGCGGCGGCCGCGTCGACCGCCAGCGCGCGCAGCCGATCCGGCAGTGACACGCCCGCCGCGGTCGCGCCCTGGTGGACGTTGTGCTTCCAGCCCGCGCTGTCCCGCCGCACCGCGCCGACCACCCGGCCGTCGAGCACCATCACGCGGTAATCGGTGGCGTCGGGAACGAACGCCTGGATCAGATAGGACTTGTCGCCGGTCGCCCGGTAGTCGTGGACCAGCTCCAGGTAGTCAGTCACCCCACCCAACGAATCCGGGTCCGAGACCTTCGTCACCCCGACGCCCCGCGTGGCCGAGTTCGGCTTCACCACCACCGGCGGCTCCAACGCCTCGAACACGCCTCTGACCGCGTCCTCGTCGGCCGGGTTCGACACGTAGACGGTTTCAGGCACCGGCACGCCGGCGTCCGACAGCAGCGCCAGCGCCCCCGCCTTGTTCCGCGACCGCAACACGGCCTCGCGGCCGTTCACCCACGGCACGTCGATGAACGCGTCCACGACACCGCCCTCCATCAGCCGGCCCGGATAGACGAACCCCGCGTCGAAGCGATCCGCGTCAACCGGCGGCGCGTCGAGACGCGTCACCGAACCGGTGACCGTGACGTGTTCGGCGCGAACCCCGCGCTCGGCAAGTGGCTCCTGCATCCGCGCGAACGTCTCGGCGTCGTTGGCGACCGCCAGCCCCAGCATACGCCAGGCAGTCGGCGGTCCACGGGAAAAAAGGCGTGGCTCCACGGGTGACAGCAAGCCGGACCGAGAACCCGGCGTCTCGGGGTCGCGCTTCGCTACCGGACGAGCAGCGTCTCGCCGCGCTCGACGTTGATCTTGCACGGCGGCGTGATCTTGTTGTACGCGCGCCGGAACGCCTCCTTGACGGCGGCAGCCTGTTCGACCTCACAGTAGGCCGTGAACAGCTGATCGCCGGGCTGGATGCGGGCGGCAGTGCCCACCGGGACGCCGAACGCCTGGCGCATCCCGTCGGAGACACGGTCGGCACCCGCGCCGGTCGCCTGCTTGTTCTCCCGAATGATCTGGTGGGGGAACTTGCGCAGCTGCATCTTGTAGTTGCCCTCACCGAGCTCCTTGATGAGGTGGCGGTTCGCTGACAGCCGCGCGGCCTCCAGGGAGCCATGACGGAGCTGGCACTCTTCCTGGGGAACAAGGCTGATCTGTACGGGATAGTCGTCGGCGTCGGCCTGCAGGTCGCCCATCTTGTGCTGGGCGATCTTCGAACCGGGGATGCCGGTGACGTAGTCCCGCCGCGTGTACGACGGCTTGTCGATCTTCCGGTACATGGAAGCCGGCTTCTCGGACATAGGTACTACCCGTGGCTCAGGGTCAGCGCGCGAATAAAGGCTTCGAAGCGTCGCCGAGCACGCCCGCTGCAGGCAGCCGGCGCTCCTCGACGTGCCATCGCGCAGAAAACCGGCGCGTGGGCCGTGAGGCCACACCCGTCCGTTGTACTCCGTCGGTGGAGTACGCCACTCTGGAAACGATTCGTCTATACGGAATCCCGATTACAGACGGGTGAGGTTCGTTGCGCGCGGGCCTTTGTCGGCCTGCTCGATGTCGAACTCGACTTCCTGACCTTCCTCCAGGTCAGGACCGCCGACGTCCTCCATGTGGAAGAAAACGTCCTCGTCCGCGTCCTCAGTCTCGATGAAACCGTAGCCGCCAGTGTCGTTGAAGAAGTCAACTTCGCCTGTCGCCATTGCAACTGTACTGTGACGCCTCGCACTCATAACGCTTGTGGCCTGGCGGGACGCCCTCTCGCACCGCGTCCCGCGGCTGTTGGGCCCGCATCCGCCGCGATTCCGGGTGCACGCGCTACTCGCAGATGTCGTGCAGATCGCTGAGGCAGTCGATGTCCCAGGTCGGCCACGCGTTCAACTCCCAGCTCTCCCGGTGGGGGCGTCGAATGAACGCCGAGTCGATGCCCGCGTTCTCCGCGGCCCGAATGTCGCTTTCGTTGTCCCCGACGAACAACGCGGTGTCGGCGTCCAGGTCCGCGAGCGCGCGGTCGATGTAATGGCTGTTGGGCTTCCGGCGCTCCAGGCTCTGAATCGTCGGCTCGCGCCCGTACGCAGCGCCAAAGAGGTCCCGAACGCCGAAATGATCGAGCACGAAATCCACCGTTGCCTGCTGGTTCGACGACACGATCCCCATGTTCACGTTGAGGTCATGGAGGGTGTCGAGGTCGTCGTACAGCGTCTTGCGGCCCTCCCGGACTTCGTCGCGCTGGGCCTCCGTGAGCGCCCGGTCGCGCTCCGGCCAGAAGTCCTTCGGGGAGATCCCGTACCGGCTGCAGACGTCGCCGACTGTCTTCGGGGTCGCGCCGATCGTCATCGCTTCGACATCCTCGGGGTCTGGGTCGTCCACGTTGAACCGCCTGAACGTCTCCTCGGTGGCCCGCTCCAGCACGTCGTACCGGGTGCGGCCAACGAGAACCCCGTCGTTGTCGAACACGACGGTGTCGTAGGTCATGGTGGCAGTTGCGGCGTCAGACTCATAAGGGTTTCATCACCGCCACCCGCGCCGACTCACGCCACCCGCGTTCGCTCGGGCACCCCATCGCCGTCAGCCACCGCCGCCACCGTCCCCGCCAGCGACGCCACCAGTGACTCCGCCGCCGCCTCCGAATACCACCCGCAGTGCGGCGTCACGAGCACGTCACTGCGACCCACCAACGGCGACTCGACGGGCGGCTCCGTCGGCAACACGTCCAGCGCCGCCGCCGACACGGGGCCGTCCTCAAGCGCCCCTGCCAGGGCCGCGTCGTCCACGACGGCCCCGCGGCCGACGTTCACCACGACGGCACCCTCGGGGAGTCGGTTGCACGCCGCCTCGTCGACGAGCCCCCGCGTCTCCTCGGTCAACGGCGCAAACACCACCAGGACGTCCGACTGCGCGCAGACCGCCTCGAACTCCGCCATCGCCACGCCGTGGCGCTCGGCGGTCGCCGCGTCCACGTACGGGTCGTAGGCGATCACCGACTCCGCCACCGTCGTCGCTGTGTCCGCCACCCCGCGAGCGATCTCCCCGAACCCGACGAACCCCACTGTCGCGTCCGCCAGCCGCAGCGGAGCCGGCGCGTCGTTCCACGCCCACCCGCCGCGGCGCGTCTGCCGGTCGTACTCGTGGAGCCGGCGGGCAGCCCCGAACACCAGCGACAGCGCGTGCTCGCCGACCTCCCGGGTGCAGTACGACGGCGCGTTCGCCACTGCGACGCCGTGGTCGGCGGCCGCCGCACAGTCGATCGCGTCCACGCCGACGCCCGCCCGCACGATCGCGGCCACGTCGCCGTCGATCTCCGCGATGGTCTCCGCCGGCACCGGTGTCTCGGGACCGCCGACGACCGCGTCAGCCCCGGTGTCGTCGACCGCAGCCACGAGCCCCTCACCCGTCTCCACCCGCCGGTGCTCGAACGCCACGTCCCGGGTCGCCCGGTCGGCCACCGCGTCCGGGAGCGCTCCCAACATCCCCATTCCGTCGCTTACCAGTACGGTGAACATGCGATACGCACGCTTCGCAGCGCCCCAGTGAATGCCTTTTCCCGGACACCATCCCCTGGGAATTTGGTACTGGGACTACACTGTGTCGCCGCGTCCCGGCTTCGGGTCCGCCCGCCGCGATCCTACGTCCGCGTCCCCGCTCCCGTTTCCGACGGCGCGTGCGTGCGTCGGCGCGGCACGGCCGGCGGCACGTCGTCGTCGGTCAGCGTCGTCCAGTCGAACGCCGGCACCAGCACGTCGAACGTGTCCTCGACGGTCACCGCACCGACCCCCACCGTCTCAGCGCTGTCCGGCCGGTACTCGTGGGCGTCGGCGACCGCCAGCCGTGGCGAGCGCCTCACACCCAACAGGCCCGGTGGGTGGTAGGTCACGGCCGACTGTGTCGCCACGTACAACGCGTGGCGGTCGTACGCGACCACCACACAGCCGTCATCGATGCCGTCGGCTGTCCGCACCGCCGCGTACACCACGTCACGATCCCAGCCCGGCACGCCCGCCACGTCACCCGGCTCGGTGACGTAGTAGCTGTGCCTGGCCGACGGTGCGAACACGTCCCGTCTCGATCGCGGGCCGACACGCATACCCGACCCTACCACCCGCGCCGCCATACGCCCACCGGCGGCTACGACCGCCCAGCCGTGCGACGGCGGCTCCCAACGGTCGTGTTCGTTGCGAGTCGTGATCCAGCGCACGCAATCGACGCGACGTGGAGCCGGGTTCCAACTGGGGACGGTGATCCCGCCCTCGACTCTCACTTGAGCGGTGAGGAACTGCCGCCTCCCGGCGTTCAACTGGTGGTCTACATGCCTATATGACAACCCCACAGGTAGATGACGCAGAACGTGGCCCGGGGTCTTACCAACCTCCAGGATCGCATCGACGAGTCCGAAGAGCTGTCTCAGTCCGACCGAGAGGCACTGCACGCTTTCGACGCTTGGGACCTGCACCTCGACAGTCGCTCGTCGAGGACCCCCAGCGAAACGTGAGTCCTCTCAGCCAACCACCTGCCCTATCCTAACCGCTGGAAATAAGACCACGACAGCGTATGCGTACTCTATGTCTCTGACGCTGGACGAGTTGGACTCTCATCTTTTCAAGTGCGCCGACATCATCCGTGACGCCGTCGACCCAACTGACTACAAGGAATACATCCTGCCGCTCGTGTTCTACAAGGCCATCTCCGACGAGTACGAGCAGGAACGCGAGGAGATCGTCGAGGAGTACGGCGAGGACTTCGCCGACAACGCGAACCTCTACGACGTGCCGATCGTCCCCGAGGGCCACCGCTGGAACGACCTGCGACAGGAAAGCGAGAACGTCGACGAGGCGATCAACAACGCTTTCACCGAGTTCACGCAGGCAAACCCCGACCTCTCGGGGATCTTCAACGCGAACTTCATGGAAGCCGGCGGGCTGACCGACGACCGCCTCATCAAACTCGTCGAGCACCTCTCGACCTACGACCTCGACCGCGACAGCGTGCCGCCGGACATGCTCGGCGAGGCGTACATGGATCTGGTCCGCCACTTCGCGGAGGAAGAGGGCAAGTCCGGCGGGCAGTTCTTCACGCCGCCCCACATCGTCCAGCTCTGTGTCCGCCTCGTCGACGACTTCGCCGACGGGATGACCTTCCACGACCCCACCGTCGGCTCCGGCGGAATGCTGACCGAGGCGGCGAAGTACTACCGCGAAGCGCAGGGCGGCGACCCGTCGAAACTCACCTTCACCGGCCAGGAGATCAACCCCGACATCGCCGCTATCGCGCGGATGAATCTCTCGCTGCACACACTCAACGGCGAGATCGAGCGCGGCGACTCGCTGGCGTCGCCGGGCTTCACCGACGGCGACGACCTGGAGCGCTTCGACCGCGTGCTCGCCAATTTCCCCTTCTCCGCCGACTGGGCGAAGGACGACCTGCAGGACGACCAGTATGGCCGCTTCGACTGGCACACCAAACTCCCGCGCGCCGACCGGGGCGACTACGCCTTCATCATGCACATCGCCGAGCAACTGAAAGAGCCCGACTGCGGCGACGAGTCGGGCGGCAAGGCCGCCATCGTCATCCCCCACGGTGTCCTCTTCCGCAAGCACGAACAGCGCTATCGCCAGCCCATGCTGGAAAACGACCTCGTGGAGGCCATCGTCGGCCTGCCCGAGAACCTCTTCCAGAACAACAGCATTCCGTCGGCGATCCTCGTGCTGAACACCGACAAGCCCGCCGACCGCGAGGGCGAAGTGCAGTTCATCCACGCCGCCGACGAGGCCTTCTACGAGGAGCTTTCGAACCAGAACGAACTCACCGACGACGGACTGGACCACATCGTCGAGAACTTCGACGACTGGACGACCGAGGAGCGCGTCAGTCGGACGGTCGGCATCGAGGAGATCGAGGAGAACGACTTCAATCTCAACATCGCGCTCTATGTGGATACGACGGAGCCAGAGGAAGACATCGACGTGAACGAGGAGCTTGCGGAACTGCGGGAGTTACAGGCTGAGCGCGAGGAGATTGAAAGTCGGATGACCGAGCACATGGAGGCGCTGCAGTATGAGTGAGCAGGACGCGACGCTAGACGAATTTGTAGAGGAGGGTGAAAGCGAATCCACAGACTCGGCAAATATTGATCCC
This sequence comes from Halobacterium sp. BOL4-2, assembly GCF_016917835.2. Lineage (GTDB taxonomy): Archaea > Halobacteriota > Halobacteria > Halobacteriales > Halobacteriaceae > Halobacterium > Halobacterium salinarum. The sequence goes on from NZ_CP070332.2 coordinate 78,600, forward strand.
AATACCTTAGATCAGGAGCAGTTTGGCCCGTTTACTCTTTCCACTCCTGGTGAGTGGACAGCTAAGCGCTTGGGAGACATCAAGCAACTCATCACGAGGGGCAAACAGCCGACCTATGACGACGATGGAGTTCCTGTTATCAACCAAGAGTGTATTTACTGGGATGGTTGGCATTTCGAGAACCTCCGGTACCTTGAGGAAGACGTTGCGGAGGGATGGAAAGAGAAGTATTTCCCAGAAAGTGGAGACGTTATCGTCAACTCTACCGGCCAAGGAACTCTCGGGCGCGCCCAGGTGTATCCTGGCGACCAACGGCGAGCGATTGACTCACACGTAACGCTTCTTAGGACCGATGAACAACTGTGTCCCCACTTCCACAGGTACTTTTTTGAGAGTCATCTAGGCCAGGCCCTGCTCTACTCTATGTGTGTAAACGGTTCCACTGGACAAATTGAACTCTCAAAGACCCGTCTAGATCTCCTTCCGACACCCTTGCCACCACTCGAAGAACAGCGCAAAATCGCCAGCGTGCTCTACAACGTTGATCAGGCGATTCAGAAGACAGAGGCCGTTATTGAGAAGATTGAACGTTTGAAGCAGGGTTTACTTGACGATCTGTTTACTAAGGGCTTGAGCGAATCGAATAGTTTGCGTCCGTCTCCTGAAGACCACCCTGGCTTATATAAGAAGGAAAGGCGGCAAACGATCCCATCAGAGTGGAATGTTGAGAGTCTTCAAAACCTTTGCGTAGAGAACATCACATACGGGATTGTTCAACCAGGCCCTCACGTCGAAGATGGCGTTCCATATATTAACACGGAAGACATGACCGACGGAGATATCCCGACTGAGGGTCTGAGTCGAACATCTCCAGAGATTGCTGAAAAGTATAGTCGCTCTCAAATCCATGCGGAAGAACTCGTCGTTACAATCCGTGCAACAATTGGTGCAGTTGATCAAGTACCACCAGAACTTGAAGGCGCAAATTTGACTCGGGGGACTGCCCGAGTTGTCCCTGGTGATAAAGTAGATAATACTTTCCTGCTTTGGGCGATTCGGTCAAATAACTTCCAGTCAGAGTTAGATGCCAGGGTGAAGGGAACAACCTTCGACGAGATAAATCTCGACCAGCTGGGTAAAATACCGGTGCCCCACCCAGATATTGATGAACAAGATCGTATCGTAGATGAGCTATCTACTATCGAAGAGAGGATGGAAAACGAAGAGTCGTATCTTGAACAACTCAAGCGCCTCAAACAGGGCCTGATGCAAGACCTGCTTTCGGGCGAAGTCAGGACCACCGATGTAGACATTCCAGTCCTCGACGCCGTCGCACAACACGGGTAACACGCCCCACCCGATTCTGAATCTGCATCGTCATTTGGCACCGACAGAAACATGCCGGTACACACACCTGACAGAGCCATGAGCAGCCTTCCGTCGGAGCAGGGCGTCGAGACGTCGCTGTTGTCGTGGCTGGACGGGCTGGGCTGGGAGACCCACGGCCTCGACGGCAGTCAAGGCGCGAGCGTCCTCGACGAACGCTACAGTCGCTCCACCGCTGACGTGATCTACTGGGACTTGCTGGCCGAGCAAGCCATCGCGCTCAACGACGCCGTGACCGAGGACAACGTCGACCGCCTCGTCTCCTCGCTCAAGCTCGACCTCGACACGGACGACCTGCTGGCCGGCAATCGGGAGTTCTACGCAATCCTCACGAAGGGCAAGCAGTTCCAGATCGACGGCGAGGACGGGACCGAGTACGTCTACGTCGATCTGATCGACTTCGCGGACATCGAGCGCAATCGCTTCCACGCGGTCAATCAGTTCTCAGTCTCGCGGGGCACTACCATCCGCCCGGACGTGAACCTCTTCGTCAACGGGATTCCCCTCGTGACGATGGAACTCAAGAGCCTCGCGCAGGACAACGACTACTACGACGCCATCAGCGACCTGCACAACTACGAGGAGACCGTGCCGCGGCTGTTCGTCCCCGGCCTGTTCAACGTCGCCGCCGATACGACCGCGCTGCGCTACGGGGCCGTCGGCGCGCCCACGCAGTTCTACATGAAGTGGGCCGACGCACCCGAACAGTACGAGTCCGACAACGAGATGCGCCAGGCCGTCCAAGCGCTGTGCAACCCCGCGACGCTGCTGGACATCTGCAAGCGCTTCGTGTTCTACGACCAGCGGGCCGGCGGCGACGCCAAGATCGTCCCGCGGTACATGCAGTACTACGCCGTAACGAGGCTCCTCGATCGCGTCCGAGAGGGCGAGCCACATCCCGATCCCGACGAACGGGGACACCTCGACCGCGGCCTCGTCTGGCACACCCAGGGGTCAGGGAAGTCCTTCACGATGCTGTACGCCGCCGAGAATCTGCTCTCACAGGACATCCTCGACACGCCGCAGGTGTTCCTCATCGTCGACACGGACAAGCTCGCCAGCCAGATGCGGGACACCCTCTCGAATATCGGCTTCGAGCAGTCCGTCGTCGCCGAGAGCATCGACCACCTGCAGGAACTGATCGAGCAGGGCCGCAGCGAAGTGGTGCTCACGACCATCCAGAAGTTCCAGGACGTGGAGCCGAACACGCAGGGCAACGACGAGGTGGTAGTGATGTCCGACGAGGCCCACCGCTTCATGGAGAAAGACCTCGGCAGCCGACTCGACGCCGCGCTGCCGGGCTGCTTCCACTTTGGCTTTACCGGGACGCCGGTCAGGGAGGGCGACGAAAAGAGCGACCGCAACACCTTCGACGAGTTCTCCCCCGAGGGCGAGGAGTACCTGCACCGCTACTCCGTCAAGGAAGGCATCGAGGACGGCCTGATCCTGCCGGTCTACTTCCGACTACGCCACCAGATGGAATGGAACGTCGACGAGGCGGGCCTCGACGAGGAGTTCGAACAGCAGTTCGCCGGCCTCACGACCGAGGAGAAACGGGAGTTCATCCGTGAGTCCGTCACCAGCCGCGAACTCGCTGAACTCGAACCACGCGTCGAGACCGTCGTCGACGAGATCGACACCCACTTCGACGGTGTCGACAAGAACGGCTGGAAGGGGATGGTCGTCACCCCGAGCCGCAAGTCCGCCGCGATGTACGGCGAGCGCCTGATGGAACGCCGCAGCGAGGACGAGATCGAAGTGCTGTACACCGCCACCAGCGACGACAGCGACCTCATCCAGCAGTTCCACACCGAGAACGAGGAGCGCGACCAGATTGTCAAACAGTTCAACGACGAGGACGAGCCGAAACTGCTGGTGGTCCACAACATGCTACTCACCGGCTTCGACGCGCCCAACCTGAAGACGATGTATCTCGACCGGAACCTCAAGAACCACAACCTCATGCAGGCCATCGCCCGGACGAACCGGGTGGCTGAGGGCAAGGAGAACGGCGAGATCGTCGACTTCCAGGGCGTTTTCGAGAACATCGACGACGCGCTCGACTACGACCCAGAGACACAGGAGTACGCCGCCCGCGACCGGGAGGAACTCTTCGCCGAACTCGAAACACAGCTCGACTTCGTCCTCGATATCTTCGAGGACATCCCGATGGACGACTCACAGGAGGCGATCGACCAGTGCCTCGCGAGAGTGAGCACCCACCCAGAGAAACGCAAGTTCAAGCAGGGGTTCCGCCGGCTGCAGAACCTCTATGAATCGGTCTCGCCTGACGGTCGCCTCGCTCAGGCGGGCATTCAGGACGACTACAAGTGGCTCGCTCGGGTGTACACCGCCTTCCAGCGTCACCACAACCGCAAAGACCGTCCCGAAGACGCGATGCGAGAGAAGACCCGCGATATCATCGAAGAGCACGTCGACGTTGGCGAGATCAAGCGGGACTTCCCGGTGTACGAACTCGGACAGGGGCACCTCGAAGCGATCGAGGACATGGACCCGGCGACGGCCGCCACGAACGTCGCCCACGCCACCCGCGAGCACCTGCAGCCAAAGACCGGACAGAACCCCAAGTACAAGCGCCTCAGCGAGCGCGTCAATGACATCGTCGAAGAATGGGAGCAGGGTGACCGCAGTGATCCCGAAGCCGTCGAGGCACTCACAGAAGTCGAAGAGGAAGTCCTCACGGTCGAAGCCCAGGCCGGCGATCAGGCGAAGGCACAGGCCGAGTTCGCGATCTACACCCATCTCACCGAGGAGACGCCCGCTGCTGTCGACTCTGAGGACGAAGCGCAGGCCATCGCCGCCGACATCGTCGACGAGTTTGAGGAACGCATCGATCGGGGCTATCCAGGTTGGGAGGCCAACGAGACCACAGTCCAGACGCTCGAAGTGGTGCTGCTGGACGCACTCCTCAAGGACCACGACAGGCCGGCACTGGCGAAAGACGACGCCTTCCTGGACGCCGTCCGGGGCTATCTCGTCGAGAACTATGTCTAAGACCACACAGAGCCGTGAGACCACACTCGCGGGCCACCCTGTCGAGTACGAGGTTCGCCGGAGTGAGGACGCGACAGAACCCCGTATCGATATCGACATCCGTGGCGTGACGGTCGTTCTCCCCGCAGAATCGGAGGAATCCCCCGAAGCACTTCTCAGCGAGAATCTGAACTGGGTACTGGAAACGAAGCGTACGTACGAACGGCACCGAGAGCGGGCACCTGAGCGGCGCTTCGAGCCTGGCGCGGCATTCCCCTACCTCGGCGACGACCACGAGATCGTCGTCGAGCCACGACCGGCCCACGGCGTCGGTGACGGCGAGATCCGACTCCGACAGAGCACCGTCGACCAGTCGTCTCTCAAGCGCGTCCTCGAAAACTTCTACCGATCCCGAGCACGGGAGCATCTGACTGACCGCACCGACGCGCTCGCCGACTCGATGAACCACACGTACGACCGGATCGAGCTACGGAATCAGCGGACTCGCTGGGGGAGCTGCTCTACCAACGGCGTGCTGAGCTTCAACTGGCGGCTCGTCATGGCCCCACCGGATGTGATAGACTACGTCGTCGTTCACGAGCTGGCGCACCTTCGGGAGTCCGGCCACAACGACCGGTTCTGGCGGCTTGTCGAGATGGAGATTCCCGAGTATCGGGAGCTATCTGACTGGCTTGACACCAACAGCGTCGACCTGATCTTTTCGAAAGACGACCTCTGATCGGTCGGTGCTACCCATCTTTCTTGTTGCTCGCTGGGAGCCGATTAATACCGACCAGCGACGACCAGCGCTCAAGCACTCCTTTCAACTACTGCTAGTACTGCTTGTTTTGCGCCGCTTGAGCGCTTCTCTTCCCTTGTCTCGCTGCTCTTTCGATCCCGGTGCTACTGAGAAGCAAGGAAGATTGCTTCTACCACCCGATTCTCAACGCCCGCTCAAGTAAAGATTTGCGTTGCTTGAGACTACTCTACTGCTTGATCTTGTTTGATCCAGTAGAAGCACTCGCTTAAGAATCCTTTTGCACATGTTGCTGTGGCGGTCTGAATCCGATATACGCGAGTCTCGACCCCTCAAACTCTTGATTAACTACTTCGGCTGTCGGTGCATTCAGGTATGGCTCCACAGCGGAGAACGGCAACCACTCACCGACGTCCACCACCACGCGCGGATTCATCCGCTCGCGCACTAGCAACGTCTGGGTGTATGACCGTGGGAGCACAGGGCCGCTTCAACGGCCCATACGGGTGCGTCACGAAAGCCGGAACAAGCAGTAGAACCTCTGAAACCCTCTTTCTAGGTCTATTGGCTTATTAGGATACAGCATTTCAAATCTACTCGAAGTGGCAGAAGACGCCGGGAGCGAGTAATTCTCGGTTCAAATCTAAAGCCGTGATAAGGCTACAAACCGCCGTAAGGCGTTGCCGTCCGGTGAATCGAAATCGAGTAGAATCGGGATGCCGTCTCCCGGATTTGAACCTCGCCGAGACGTGCTCGCTTCGCTGCGCGCGACTCGTCCGGTTCAAATCGCGGTCGGCGTCGTTTCTTCGACGGACCGCTCGCTACGCTCGCGGTTGCGTTCTCAGAATATGCCGCCTCCCGGATTTGAACCAGGGACAGCTCGATCTTCAGTCGAGTGCTCTCCCAGTCTGAGCTAAGGCGGCTCGTGTCCGTACTGATGCCGGGTGCAGAAAAAAGGGTTTCGAATCGCGGCGCTGTCACTCCTGCGGAGCCGCCGTATTTTGGTCGGCCTACACTTTCCCCCGGTACTTTTGTTCACCGTCCGCCGACGTGCCGTCCGGCTAGTTTGTCGTTCCCACACGTCATAGCGGGTATCGTCGGGGTCTACCCGTCAGGTGGGTTTAAGTACGTCCGGTATGTAGCCGTCCGTAGCCACACGCAGCGACCAGCGTGACGCGAACCCTCCGGGGGAGATCGTTCCAGCGGTGGTTGGCGTGGCAGGGTTCACAAATGACAGACCTCAGCCTCTTCGACACGGACGCGGACGAACGCGCTGTGTCGCCGGTCATCGGCGTGATTCTGATGGTAGCTATCACCGTGATCCTCGCGGCGGTCATCGCGACCGCAGTGCTTGGATTCGGTGACGGAAACCTCCAGAGCAACGCGCAAGCCGGCGTCACAGTCGAACAAAACGCAACAGACACCTACGATGTCACCCTCACCAAACTCGGTGACAACACCGAAGGCATCTACTGCAGCGACCAAGGGTACGACGAGAACGTCACCTCGGTAGGCAACCGACTCACTGACTGCGACGAGAACGCCAGTGTTGTTGCCTACACCAGTGGGAACGACACGCAAGTCGTCCGGACGCTGTAGGACGGCGACCACAGTCCGGCCTGGGGCCGGCTCGTTTATCCGACGTGAATCCTGAGACAGCCCCATGGCTATCGTCGCTGAGATCCTGCTTGCAGATCCCGACCTGCCACTGGTCAGCGTCGCGGACGCGATCCCCAGCGGGGAACTCTCGATCTCGAACTCCGTCCCGCTCGACGACGGGCGGCTGCTGTTCACGATCCGTGTCGCCGCTGACTCACAGGCGGCCTTCGAGGACGAGGCGCGCGCGCACCCACAGGTCGCCAGCGTCTCCGAGATCGGCGCGACCGCCGACGGCTGGTTCTATCGGATCATCGTCGCCGACACCACGGGCCTGGTTGCTTCCCACGATCCGGCAGAGTTCGAAGGGGTCGCCTTGGAGGCCACCGTGACCGCCGACGGCATCCACGAACAGAAGGTGTTCTCGGACTACGACGCGCTGGCCACGCTCCGCGACCGGTGTGCGGTCAACGACATCCCGTTCGAGCTGGTGGCCATCGCATCCGACCCCGAACACCCCGGCGAGCGCGACCAGTTCGGTCTCACGGACAAACAGTATCGCGCCATCCGGACGGCGTTCGCCCGTGGATACTACGACTCGCCGCGGCAATGCTCGACCCGCGAGCTCGCCGCCGAGCTGGGTGTGTCGGCCGCCGCGGCGTCGGACCTGTTGCGCCGCGCGGAACGCCAGCTCATCGGCGAAACCGTCGGCCCCGAGCACGCCCGACCGATGCATGCTCCGTGACGTGCACGCCACTGCTGGCCTGCCCACCGCACACACCACCTGTATATAAATCCCCGTACTGGTAAACACAGCACGCTCGTGGTTGCACCACGTACGACGACGTGATGGAAGCCGACTCAGACCCAACAGACGCGCAGTCCGCACACGACCACGAACTCGCCGGTGACGTCGCAATCGTCACGGGCGCGTCCTCGGGCATCGGCGAGGCCACCGCCGAAGCACTCGCCGCGGAGGGCGCCCACGTCGTCCTCGCAGCCCGCCGCGCCGACGAACTGGCGGCGCTCGCCGACCGCATCGAGGACACCGACGGTGACGCGCTCGTCGTCCCCACGGACATCACCGACGACGACGCCATCGACGACCTCGTTTCGGAGACCGTCGACGAGTACGGCCGCATCGACATCCTCGTCAACAACGCCGGCGTCATGCTGCTCGAACCGCTGGAGCGGGCCGACCGCTCGAACCTCCGCCAGATGGTGGAAGTCAACCTGCTCGGGCTCATGAACCTCACCCACGCCGTCGTCCCGATCATGCAAGACCAGGACGCCGGCCACGTCGTCAACGTCTCCTCGGTCGCCGGCCGGCAGGCCGACGCCGACTCCAGCGGCTACAACGCCACCAAGTTCGGCGTGAACGCGTTCACCGACGCGATCCGCCAGGAGCTCACCAGCCAGGACATCCGCACCACCATCATCGAACCGGGGGCTGTCGACACCGAACTCTCCACGCACGTGCCCGACGAGCAAGTCCTCGAACGCTTCGCGGAGATGGACCTGCCCATGCTGCACCCCGATGACATCGCGCGCGGCATCGTCTACGCGACGAGCCAGCCACAGCGCGTGGACGTCAACGAACTCCTGATCCGCCCGACCGGCCAGGAACTGTAGGCCGCCATCCCCGCCGTATCGCTATCGAACACCCATCCATGTGGGCTTTCCCGGCAGAGGGTGAGAGTCGATGAGTCGAGACCTCTCCCTCCGAGACCGCTTCAACTACATTTTCAACACCCGAGAGGGCATCCGCTCCGAGCGAACGGGCTTTGTCGAGCGAATGATTAAGCAGTCACTTGACGAAGACGTGACGCCCGATATGTGGGGTGAAGTAGACCACACCGATCCACCTGGAATTATCCTATACACCGAAGAAGGGCGCAACCCCCTCCTGACAGCACATGAGTACGAGTCACCCGACCTCAGAGACGAGGATAAGAGCGCATGAATGCCCCTCACGAAGACATCGAAGCCGCCCTCTTCTCCGGGCCTCACATTTAGATCATCGCTTGGCTGGCTCAAATCGTATACTACACCGAGTACTCGGTCGCCGATATTGTCAGCGAGGTTGAGAACGATGTGCAGCGTCTAAGACGCTGAATCGCTCAGTATCCTATCCACTCAACCTTCTTGTTTGACGATTCAGAATGAACCCAGTAGCCATCCTCTGGTTCCTCGTAATCCGCAATACCCGCCTTCTTTAGACCGAACGTGATTCCCGCAATCCTCCTTCGGGATAGTCCGGTCGCCATTGCGAGTTCTTCCTGAGTGGCAACCCCCATCTTCTGAAGTTCCTTCTTCACCGCTTCGGTCTCCCGAATACCACTCCCTTGCTCGCTAAGCTCGTCAGACACATCCTCTATGGCACTGGTAACATCCTCCAATTCTTTCCGAATTTCCCTCTGTTCGTCCTTCATCACAAACTCCCCTCCCGAACGGGCTTCTACCATTCTCACTACGTCAATCGTCTCGCTTTCTTCAATCTCGTTCCCCAACCCATCTTCGCAAGTCCACTCAAAGTAGAGTATGCCGTCTGTCCCTTCCAATTCGGATAAGATTCCGTCATGGGTTGTTGGAGAATTCACTCCCTCACCGAACGGTAGTGGGAATTCGTGACGTTGCCCCGGGTTGACCAACGGAATCGCCCAATCCACCTCTTGTCCAAGATGTTCGAACCCCCATTTCGCCTCAACATCGTGCGCAGCGCCCTTCCCTGTGTTCTCGATGTAGAAGCGGTTGTGAAGTCCGAGCTTTAATTCGACAGTTCCCTTCAGAACTGGTTTGAACTCAGCTTTCCGTGACTCCGCCATCTCCTCCGTGTGAGCCTTTGTTTCTCGATAGTAGAGGAAGGTCACCAAGACCAGCACTCCCGAAAACACCACTGAAGCTACGGAGGTCGCCAATTGCGCCTGTGATGCTGAAATTTCCATACTTGCTTCCGTGGCCGTATGGGGAAAAACACCCCGACCAGATTACACCTTGTTCACTGGCGACCACCCGCTTACAGGTCGTCTGCAGAAACCATAGAATGGGACGAAGTTACAGTGCGTGACATCATCAAATTCGGCGGCATCGACTATAGCGTTACAAACGTCTATACCGCAGAGATGCAGCCTGAGACGGCCAAAATCCAAGCAGAGTCCGAGAACGGGCATATCTGGCTGACTGTCGATGCGGACGGAGATGTCCACATCTTCGACTCGCCCTTTGCGTGGCGACCAAACGACAACTGACTGACCTGAGTCAATTCAGACGGGCGTGTCGGACGCCTCGACTCCCTCTTCATCCACGAGCGGCACCCACTGTGCTGGGGCGGCGGTGATGGTGCCCTCCAGTCCTTCGACGGTGGCGGTCTCGTCGAACACGGCCCGCACCCTCGAATCCGCTAAGGCGACGTGGCGGCACACCTCCTCAGGGATGTCGCAGTTGCACGCCGCCCCCTCCAACCTCACCTCTCCCTCTGAGACATCGTGCGTCAACCGAACGTCGAAGATGTCAACCGTCACCGTCCACGAGTCCTCCATCACTCCTCACCTCCGCCCTCGACTGCCTCCCAGCCCTCCCTCACCGTCTGCAGGTCGGCTTCGAGGCGGTCGATGTGCTTGCGCAGTTGAGTCTCAGTCAGCTTTGCCAATCGCGGGGACGACACGTGGGCGGGCACAGTCGGCGGGCCCTCCGCCCCCTGCTGGGACTTCCTCACCGCCAGCACCTCTCTCGCCGCTCTCAACTTTGCCTCCACCGCAGCCTCCGGGTCGTCCCCGCGGGCGACGGCTTGGGTGTCGGCGATGTCCACACGCATGGTCGTCTGGTCGTCTCCTGGCATCATTCGATACGACACACCCTCTCTTATTCTCGCCTGGACATTATACGGCGACTTCACCCCGGGAACAAACCTTTCGACGGTCATTCGAGGGGTTCGTGCATGGAGCCATCAAAGTACCAATACGAACACTACGTCACCTGTGAGGACGAAGACGACCCGCGGTGGCACCGCTGCACCCTCTGCAACAGCAAAATCTACGTCTCGGACTCTAAACCGCTGGATTCGCACCGTCGCGAGTAGGACTGTCCCTGCCGCTAGTCGGTGCTGATGGCGACGATGTCCTCCATCAGGGGCGAGTTTACCGAGTGGTCTGGCTTGACCTTGAGCGCCGTCCAGACCGTCTCCACGCCATCAGTGGTTGCCACCAGCGCCTCCATCGTGTCCTGATACGGACTGTACGTCGTGCATCGCATCAGGTCCTGTGCGTGACGTAGCTCTTGGAGGGGTTGTGGACGTGTTCTTCGGCCTCGTCGACGAGTTTGTCGTCGTCTGCGAACTGTGCGTCGAAGTCGATTTCGCCTGGGTTGTCGTTACCCATAGTACGGCCCACGAGAAATCCCCTATTTATCTCTTGTGAGGGTGTACTTAAGCAAAGTCCAGTCACTAAGTGGCGTGCGCACGACTCTACACCCAACCGCAAGATGGCGAGGAGGGGTGTTTACCTGGTGGTTGGAATCGCGGTTCCAAGTCCACCTCAGAACACCCGAATCCTCACGCTTTCAGGCGAATCTAGACCACCAGAACGTGAGTGGGTTCGGGCGGATTCGAACCACCGACCTCGGCCTTGTAAAGGCCGCGTCATGACCGACTAGACCACGAACCCGTACCCGTATCGTGCCGTTCGGTCGCAAAAACGGTTTCCTTTCGCCGCAACGACCAAAGCCGCCGCTGGCGTACACGTCGGCATGAGGTGGACCGTCCTCGTTGTCGCTGCGTTCGTCGTCGGTGCCGGCTGTGGTGGGCCGCCGATGGCCGCCCAGGATCCCCCATCGACCCCGGAGTCCGGAGATGCGCCGATGGTCACCGTCGTCGACGCGGACACGGGTGTCGAACACGGCAGCGTCGCGGTCGCGGTCGCAGCGACGCGCGGCGAGCGCTACACCGGGCTCAGCACTCGGGAGTCGCTGTCGGCCGACGAGGGGATGTTGTTCGTGCACGAGCGGGCCGGCAGCCGCGCGTACGTGATGCGGTCGATGGCGTTCCCGATCGACATCATCTACGTGGGGGCCGACCGCAACATCACGAGCATCCATCACGCGACGGTCCCCGACGGCGACGGGCCGTTGACCCGCTACGAGGGGCACGGCAAGTGGGTGCTTGAGGTGTCGCTCAACTGGACGGCCGCGCACAACGTCTCGGTTGGGGATCGGGTGCGGATCCCTGCGGCCGGCGAGTAACCAATCAACCGGCGTGTTTCGATTCGTAGGAAACGCTTTTGCCGGGGGCTCACGTTCGGTCAGGAACATGAGTACTGCACCGGACAACGAGGGTGACGACGATCCCTTCGAGGAGCAGCGCGCGGACGTCGACAACGCCATGGTGCAGTTGTTCGACGAGTACGGGCGCGATCACAGCTTTCAGGCAGTTGTCGCCGTTCTGGCGTCGGTGTTTGCGCGCGTGTTGGATCTCGCGCCGCCCGTGTTGCTCGGGTTGGCCATCGACTCCGTCATCCAGGGGAACAAGGCGTTTCTGCCGTTCCTCCCGCAGTCGGTCGTGCCTAGCAGCAAGCCCGACCGGCTGTTGTTCATGGGGGGACTGATCGCGGGGTCGTTCCTGTTGGGGGCGGCGTTCCACTGGATCCGCAACTGGGGGTTCAACTCGTTCAGCCAGCACATCCAGCACCGCGTTCGGACCGACACCTACGACAAGATGCAGCGCCTGAACATGGATTTCTTCGCCACCAAGCAGACCGGCGAGATGATGTCCATCCTCTCGAACGACGTGAACCGCCTGGAGCGATTCCTCAACGACGGCTTGAACTCGGCGTTCCGGCTGTCCGTGATGGTGCTGGCGATCGGCGTCTACCTCTTCGTCGTGAACTGGCAACTCGCCGTTCTCACGATGTTGCCGGTGCCCATCATCGCGCTGTTCACCTACCGGTTCGTGAACGCCATCCAGCCGAAGTACGCCGACGTGCGGTCGTCAGTCGGGCATCTGAACTCCCGACTGGAGAACAACCTCGGCGGGATCCAAGTGATCAAGACGTCGAACACCGAGCGCTACGAGTCGGACCGCGTTGACGACGTTTCACAGGGGTATTTCGACGCCAACTGGGGGGCGATCACCATCCGCATCAAGTTCTTCCCGGCGCTGCGCATCATCTCCGGCGTGGGGTTCGTGTTGACGTTCGTGATCGGCGGCATCTGGGTCGCCACCGGCCCGCCGATGTTCTTCTCCGGAACGCTCGACCCCGGGGAGTTCGTGACGTTCATCCTGCTCAGCCAGCAGTTCATCTGGCCGATGGCGCAGTTCGGCCAGATCATCAACATGTACCAGCGGGCGCGCGCGTCCAGCGAGCGCATCTTCGGGCTGATGAACGAGCCCTCCCGCATCGAGGAGAACCCGGACGCCGACGAGCTCGTCGTTGACGACGGCGGCGTCGTCTACGACGACGTGCGCTTCGGCTACGACGACGACGACGCCATCGTCGAGCACATCGACTTCCAGGTTGACGGCGGGGACACGCTGGCGCTCGTTGGCCCGACGGGCGCGGGGAAATCCACGGTATTGAAGCTCCTGTTGCGGATGTACGACGTCGATGCGGGCGCGGTCCGTGTCGATGGCCAGGACATCTCCGGGGTGACGCTGCCCAGCCTGCGCCGGCACGTCGGCTACGTCAGCCAGGACACGTTCCTGTTCTACGGCACCGTCGAGGAGAACATCACGTACGGCACCTTCGACGCCGACCGCGAGGCCGTCGTGGACGCCGCGAAGGCCGCGGAAGCCCACGAGTTCATCCAGAACCTCCCGGACGGCTACGACACCGAGGTCGGGGAGCGCGGCGTGAAGCTCTCGGGGGGGCAGCGCCAGCGCATCGACATCGCGCGGGCCATCCTCAAAGACCCCGAGATCCTCGTGCTCGACGAGGCCACCAGCGACGTGGACACGGAGACGGAGATGCTCATCCAGCGCAGCCTCGACCGCCTCACGGAGGACCGCACGACGTTCTCGATCGCCCACCGGCTGTCCACGATCAAGGACGCCGACCAGATCGTCGTCCTGGAGGACGGCGAGATCGTCGAGCGCGGAACCCACGCCGACCTGCTCGGCGACGAGGGGTTGTACGCGAACCTCTGGGGGGTGCAGGCCGGCGAGATCGACGAGCTGCCCGACGAGTTCATCGAGCGCGCGGCCAAACGCCAGGCGACCGTCGACGACCAGGACGACGACTAGCCGGTGGATGGCAGCCTACAAGCGCCGGGGGCGCGTGCCGTCGCGTATGCGGCTCGCAGACGCAACCTGGACGGACGCCGACGGCGTCGACACGGATCTCGCGGTGCTGCCCGTCGGCAGCACGGAACAGCACGGCCCACACGCGCCGCTGGGCACCGATCACATCACCGCTCACGCGGTCGCGGCGGCCGGCGCGGACGCCTACTCGGACGGCGAGGTGATCGTTGCGCCGCCGATCACCGTCGGGGTGTCGGCGGAACACCGCCAGTTCACAGGGACGCTGTGGGTGGCCCCGGACACGTTCCGCGCCACCGTCCGTGACGTGGTGGGGAGCCTCGCGAGCCACGGCTGGGATCGCGTCGTCGTGGTCAACGGGCACGGCGGCAACACCGCCGCGCTGGGCGAAGTCTGTGCCACGATCACGCGCCAGGACGACGCGTACGCGGTGCCGTTCACGTGGTTCGACGCCGTCGGCGACCACAGCAGCGACATGGGCCACGCCGGCCCCCTGGAGACGGCGTTTCTCAGGCACACCGACCCCGAGTTGATCCGCGAGGACCGCGTCCAGGCGGCCGCCGAGGACGGCGCCGACGCCTGGGGGGAGTGGGTGTCACACGCCAACCTCGCCGCCGACGCCGCGGCGTTCACCGACAACGGCGTTGTCGGCGACCCCCGTGCGGGCGACGCGGATCGCGGGGCGGCGCTGCTGGACGCCGCGACCGAGTCGCTGTGTGCCCTGCTCGCCGCCGTCGCGGACCGCGACACGACGGCTCCACTGCCACACCGATAACCGGCGCGTGGTTACTCGTCGGGAAGCGCGCCTCGCAGCTCCGGCAGCGTCTCCGCCAGCGCGCCCGCGTGCTCGCTGGCGGCTTCGAGGTCCGCAAGCACGTCCTCGATGGCCGCCAAGTCGTCGGCGAGGTCGTCGCCGTCGAACGCGTCCGCGCGCTGCCCGATCACGAACGCCTTCTTCGCGTCGCGCACGTGGGACGCCACCTCCTCGGTGTTGAGCGCCGTTTTGAGCGTGTTCAGCACTCCGAGCGTGTTGCCCCCGTCGTCGACTTCCCAGAGGGCGTCGTCGTCCGGAAGCGCGTCCCGGGCGGCCTCGATGTGGCCTTCCACGTCGGCCCGCATCTCCTCGGCGGCCTCCCCGAACAGTTCGTCGTCGTCCAGCGATGACTGGCTCATACTCCCGGCGTTCGGCCGCCGCTGGGTTAAAAGCACGCCCGCGCTACGGGTCGATCTCCGCCAGCCGCATCAACGGATACCCGTCGTCCATCGCCATCTCGGCGGCGACCGTCGTGCCCTCGTAGTCGATGCGCAACTCGACGTCCATGTACTCGCCCGTGAGCTCCGTGTAGCCGTGTTCGACGTCCAAGCGGTCGGTCTTGATGTCGACGGCGACGCCCTCGCAGAACGGCTGGTTTCGGATTGATTCCTCGATCGCGGTCTCCAGGCTCGGCGCGCTCGCCGGACTCACCGGCGTGCCCGCGAACTGGTGGTAGAGCGCGCCGAACTTGATTCCGGCCTCGAAACAGGCTTGCTGAGCGTCAGTCGCCATACCCCGGCTGGGGGCGGCCACGCCTAAGCACTGTTGGCATCCGGCCCGACGGACCGAACCGTACCATTGATGCCCCAGTCGGGCGGATGACTACTCGAATGGACGAGCCGGTCCTCCTCACGGGCGCTTCCGGGCGCGTCGGGCAAGCCATCCTCGGCGGCATCGGCGACGACTACACGTGGCGGCTGTTCGACCGCGAGCCGCCCACCGACGACCCCGACCACGAGTTCGTCGTGGCCGACATCACCGACGAAACAGCGGTGCGTGAGGCCGCCAGCGACGTGGGCGCGATCGTCCACCTGGCCGGCGACCCCCGCCCCGAAGCCCCCTGGGAGAGCGTGTTGCGGAACAACATCGATGGCACGCGGACGGTCCTCGACGCCGCCCTGGCCGCCGGTGTCGACCGCGTCGTGTTCGCGTCCTCGAACCACGCCGTCGGCCACTACGAGACGGACCGCAAACCCGACCTCTACCGCAGCGACGACGACTTCCGGTTGGACGGCACCGAACGCCCCCGTCCGGGGAACCTCTACGGCGTCTCGAAGGCCGCCGGCGAAACGCTCGGCCGGTATTACCACGACGAGCACGGCCTCACGTTCGCCGCCGTTCGCATCGGCAACCTCACCGCGGGCCACCCGCCCATCGACTACGAGCGCGGCCAAGCGATGTGGCTGTCCCCCCGGGACTGCGCGCACCTCATTGATCGCTGTCTCAGCGCGGACTACGACTACGAGGTGGTCTACGGCATCTCGGACAACGACCGCAAATACTACTCGCTGGCGCGTGCCAAAGACGCGCTCGGCTACGAGCCCCGTGACAACTCCGCCGAGTGGGACGGCGACGAGAAACTCTCCGGCGGCAGCTGAGGCCGTTAAACAAAACGGAGCTTAGCACTGGTTTTCGCATCGCCGTTTCGTAACCATACACGGCGTGTCGGTGGGTCGTCTCCATCTGGCTGCTCATCGGTGTATTTGACTGCCGTACTCTAGTTCTTTCTGTGCGCATTGAACCACTCCCTCCTGAGATCTCGACTCCCCAACTCTCTCTGTGTGGCTCACTATCCCCAACTGGATTTATATGGCATGACGAACTAGTGTGGATCGTATGAGAAATACCGGCCTCAAGATACGGATGGCCATCGTCGGCACCATCCTCTTTGCGTTCTACTCGGTCGCGATCGCTGCCGCGTGGTTTTTCTTCGGTCAGAACCAGACCATCCTCGCGATCGCCATCGTGGGGAGCGTGGTGCTCGTTGGCGTCCAGTACAAAGTCGGGAAGTGGATGGCGCTGCGCAGCGTCGGCGCCGAGGACATGGACGAACAGGAGTTCCCCCGGATCCACCGCCGCGTGGAGTCGCTGTCACGCGACATGGGGATCAAGAAACCAACGCTCAAAGTCGCGAACATGGGCGTCCCCAACGCGTTCGCCGTCGGCCGAAAGGGCAACGGCACCGTCGTGGTGTCGCGTGAGCTCATCGACATCCTCGAACACGAGGAGCTCGACGGCGTGCTCGCCCACGAACTCTCGCACATCGCCAACCGCGACGTGGTGACCATGCAGCTCGGGCAGGGCATCGCGTCGATCGTCGGGATCGTCGCCCAGTACATCGTGTTGTTCTCCGGCGACAACGACCTCGCGGACTTCTTCCTCGCGATCGTCGTGGGGAACCTCGTGCAGTTCCTCGTGACGCTGTTCGTGCTCGCGATCAGTCGCTACCGCGAGTACGTCGCCGACGCGGACGCGCGCCGCGCCATCGGGACCGGCGAACCCCTCGCGCGCGCCCTCGAAAAGATCAGCCAGGGCAACGAGCAGGCCGCCCAACAGCAGCGCCAGCGCACCTCCCGCGGGCGTGGGCGGCGCCAGCGCGGCCAGCGCAACGACGACGGGCTCGACCAGCAGGTGAGCGCGCTGTGCATCTCCAGTCCGGACACGAGCGTCCTCCAGAAACTCGTATCGACGCACCCGCCAACGGAGAAGCGCATCCAGCGCCTCCGTTCGTAGCGCTGTGATCGAGATCGTCGGTGACAGTGGTGCTGGCCTCCGCGAGCTGCTCGCCGTCGTCCTCGGGGGTGTGCTCGGCGTTGCGATGGTCGCCGCCCCGACGACGGTGGCACGCCTGTCGGTGTTCCTCGGGTCGACCCGGCGGCGCAGACACGACGGCCCCGCGGGCGGCACCGAACTGATCCCCGGCTGGATGCAGTGGGTGGTTCGCGCCGTCGGCATCGTCGTGCTCGGTGTTGCGGCTGTGATCGCCGTCCACGCCGTCTGAGGTCAGTCGAACAGTCCGGCGACGTCCGCCTCCCGGCGTTGCTTCCGGCGGACGTGTTGTCGGAGTCGCGTCGCGATCATCGCTCGGTGGTCGGCGTCCGCCGCGAAGTCACACAGCAACCCCGTGATGGCGCCGTAATCACCGTCGGCAAGCTCCTCGCGTGCGTACTCTACGCCGGCCTTGAACTCGTCCGCTTGGTAGCCGGCGGCGTCGGCCAGCACCACCGCGGCCTCTACGGCCGCCGGTGGGCCGAGCGCGGACGGCGTGATCGCGGTCCCAGACACGACCAGCGGCGGTGCCCCAGCGTCGGTGACGCGGTCCGGGTCGTCGGCGAGCGCGTCGAGCGCCGCGTCCGCTGCCCCGACGTCGACGCCCGCATCCTCAGGGCAGCACGCGAACTGTTCGCGGGCGTGTCGGCAGTGCGCGCGCACCGCCTGTGGGTCGTGATCGTGGGCCGCAACGACCGCGGCGGCGAACGCCCGTAGGGCTGCTGTGCAGTGGCGCTCGGCGTCGTCGTCCCGGCAACGAGCCAACCAGCCGTCCGCCAGGGCGTCGCGGGCCGCCCGGTGGTGGCCGGCGTTGTAGACGGCGATCCCGGCACGCAGTGGCGCATCCATACCGCTGCGTTGGCGGCCACGTGGAAAAAGCGCCGCGCCCACGGCCGATCACGCCGACAGCGCACAGCCGGCGCTCGCCGGGTGGGAACTGTGAGAACGTCCGGACGGCGATTTGAACGCCGGTCCCTGGCTCCGCAAGCCAAGAGGATAGTCCACTACCCTATCCGGACTCACTCAGGTGTAGCCCGGGGCTACGTAAAGCGGTTACGATCGTGCCGCCCGATGACAGTCGTTTTCATGGTGGTGGGCGAGCGCACGCGCTGCACCCATCGGGACACCGTAAACGCTTATGGTGGCCGTCGCCTTGGCCTGAACCGACAATGGGCGCGATTGAGGACGTGTACGCTGACCTCGACACCGACGTGTCTATCGAGGAGTTCCGGGAGGCCGTCGAGTCGAAGGTCGAACAGATGGGGGGGCTCGCCGACGAGGAGACGGCGGCGATGCTCATCGCCCACGAGATCGACGACGGCGAGGTGAACGGCGTCGCGGACATCGACTCCGAGATGGACGAGGTGAAGTTCATCGCGAAAGTCACCCGCGTGGGTGACGTCCGCACGTTCGACCGCGAGGACGCCGACGACGACGACGATGCGGCCGCCGAGGGGCGGGTGGTGAACGTCACGGTGGCCGACGAAACGGACGACGTCCGGGTCTCGCTGTGGGACGAACAGGCCACCGCGGCCGCCGACGACCTCGCCCCCGGGGACGTGCTCCGCATCAAGGGGCGGCCGACGGACGGCTACAACGGCCTGGAGGTCAGCGCCGACGAGGTCGAACTCGACGCCGACGAGCAGATCGACGTCCAGATCCAGGACGAATACGACGCCGCCGACCTCTCGTTGGGGGTTTCGGACGTGACCCTCGTCGGGGAGGTCCTGGACACCGAGGCCGTCCGGACGTTCGACCGTGACGACGGCAGCGAGGGTCGTGTGTCGAATCTCGTGGTGGGCGACGAGACCGGCCGAGTGCGAGTGACCCTGTGGGACGACCAGGCCGACACCGCGACGGATCTCGACGCCGGGGCCGTCGTCGAGATCGTGGACGGATACGTCCGCGAGCGAGAGGGCAGCCTCGAACTCCACGTCGGGGACACCGGCGCGGTCACGCCGGTCCCGGACGCCGACGTGTCGTTCGTTCCGGACACCACGTCCATCGACAGCCTCGAACAGGACGACACCGCGGACATCGCGGGCGTCGTTCGGTCGGTCGACCCCACGCGCACGTTCGACCGCGACGACGGCAGCGAGGGCCAGGTACGCAACGTCCGCCTGCAGGACGACACCGGCGACATTCGGGTTGCGTTGTGGGGCGAAAAGGCCGATCTGGACGTCGGCCCGGGCGACGAAGTGGCGGCCCTCGACGTGGAGATCCAGGACGGCTGGCAGGACGACATCGAGGCGTCGGCCGGCTGGCAGGCGTCGGTGATCCCGCTGTCGGACAGCACCCAGGACGACGCCGCCGCCGGCAGCGACGGCCCCGACCGCGGGCTGGCGGCGTTCGGTGCCGACAGCGACGACGAGCCCGCCGCCACCGACGACGCGGCCGACACACAGGCCCCACGCAGCGACACGCCCGTGGAGTTCACCGGCGTCGTCGTGCAGGCCCAGGACCCGCTGATTCTGGACGACGGCGAGGAGACGATGAGTGTCACCACCGACGCCGACGTGACTCTCGGCCAGGAGGTCACCGTCCGCGGCTCGCTCGACGACGGCCGGCTCCACGCCGACGACGTCACGGAGTCGTGACTCGCGTCGAGGTAACGGAAACAATTAAGCGTGCGAGCGCCACGATGTGACGCATGAGCGTCGAACTCCCGTTCGCCCCGGTGGATTCACTCATCCGGGGGCACGCGGGTGACTTGCGAGTGAGCGCTGGCGCGGCCGAGGAACTCGCGCGCCGCATCCAGCGTCATGGGGCGATCCTCGCCGTGGACGCAGCCGCCGCCGCACGCGAGGACGGCCGAAAAACCCTGATGGCGTCCGACTTCGAGGGGGTCGTGCGCCCGCGCGACGACACGGCACCGGACCGCCGCGGCGACCTCGCACTCCCAGTTGCCCCCGTCGACCGCATCGCCCGCCTGGAGATCGACGACCGGTTCCGGGTGTCCGAGGACGCACGCGTCGCGCTCGCGGGCGTGCTCGAGGCGTACGCCGCCGACATCGCTGACGGCGCAGCGGTGCTCGCCGAGCACGCCGGCCGCCGCACCGTCCAAGCCGAAGACATACAGACGTACGTCACGCTCGTGGAATGAGATTCGGATTCAGCGAGGCGTGTCTCGAACACGACCCGGGGGTGCGGCATCCCGAGAGCCCCGACCGCCTCCGGGCGATCAAGCGTGGCCTCCAGAAGCGCCACGGCGTCACCTACGAGGACGCCCCGGACGCCGACTTATCCGACATCACGGCCGTCCACGATCCCGACTACGCGACCGAGGTGCGGTCGTTCTGCGAGCGCGGCGGCGGCAGCTGGGACCCCGACACCGCCGCCACCGAGTCCACGTGGCCGGCCATCCGCGCCAGCGCAGGCCTCGCGATGGACGCCATAGACGCCGCCCTGGACGGCGCTGACGGCCGCGACACGCCGTTCTCGCTGGGGCGGCCCCCCGGCCACCACGCGATCACCGACGACGCAATGGGGTTTTGCTTCGTGAACAACGCCGCCGTCGCCGCCCAGCACGCCCTCGACGCCCACGGGCTGGATCGGGTCGCGATCTTCGACTGGGACGTCCACCACGGCAACGGCACCCAGGACATCTTCTACGACCGCGGTGACGTCTTCTACACGTCCATCCACGAGGACGGCCTCTACCCGGGCACCGGGTCGGTCGCACAGACCGGCGACTGCGACGGCGCGGGCACGACGCTGAACCTCCCGTTCCCAACCGGGGCCGGGGACGCCGACTACGCGGCCGCCGTCGACGACTTCATCGCGCCCGCGATCCGGGCGTTCGACCCGGATCTGTTCGTGGTGAGCGCGGGCTTCGACGCCCACCACCACGACCCGATCTCACGCCTCCACCTCTCGACGGAGGGGTACGCGATGCTCACCGACCGTGTGCGCCGCATCAGCGCCCGGACGGACGCCCCGCTGGCGTTCGTCCTCGAAGGCGGGTACAGCCTCGACACGCTCGCTGACGGCGTCAGCACGGTCCACGAGACCTTCGACGGGCGCGACCCAACCGAGCCCGAGGACGACGTCAGTGACAGCGTGCGCGACCTCTTCGAGCGTGTTCGGGACACGCATCAGGCCTTCGGGTCGACGTAGGCCGCCAGCTCACTCTCGAACTCCGGCAGCAACGCCGCCACAACGGCATCGCCGACGTACACGTCGTAGTCGCCGCTGGCCACCCGGGACTCGATCCGCGCGCCCAGCGCGACCGTCCCCAGTTCGGTGCGCGCGAACCCACCGGCGGTCCGCACGTCCCGGTCGCGCTCCACGACGTACCGCCCGTCGTCGTCGACGAACGGCCCGTAGACGCCGTCATCGTCGGCGTACGTTTCGTAGAACCGCTCGGCGTGGGTGCCCACGGAGACCGGTGGGCCGACGTGGCGCTCAACGGCCGGCAGCTCGGCGCTCGCAAGCTCCACGAACACCACCGCGCGCTCGTCGGCCCACGCGGCCGCCCGCACCACGTCGAAGCCGTGCTCGCGGAGCCCGCGCACGACCCCATCACGGGACCGATAGAGCTGCGGGTAGAGCTGGTCGGCGACCACGTCCGGGGCGTCCAATACAACCGCCAGCGGGGTCGTGTCGCGGCGGTCGATGTGCGAGCGCAGCGCCGCCGCATCCAGGGGAGCCGGGGACGCCGGCGTGAACGCGTCCTCGCTGGGGGTGGCGCGGAACCGGCGGGCGTGGTGCTGGACGGTGGCGACGTTCGCTGCCGACACGACGGCGGCGACGTTGCGCTCCGGATCGGTGGGGTCCACGACCACCAGCGGATCGTCGAACGACGCCTGCTGGTGGGCCGCGGGGTCGATCACCACGGGCGGCTGCCAGTCCTCGATGGCCGCCAGCATCGCCTGGAAGCCACCGTATTCGACGACCAGCAGCTCGCAGAGATACCCCGAGAACCCCTGCGTGCGGAGGTCGCTGCCGTACACGCCGATCCCTTTCAGGAACTGCTTGCACAGCCGCACGTCGGCGGCGAGGTCGTCGTCGAGGCGCTCCTGGAGGTAGGTGGTGTGGAACGGCGTCCGATCCACCGCGGACTTGATCTCGGTGGCCGCCGCCACGTCGTAACACGGCACCAGATCCACGGCGTAGCCCTCGAACGTCCCGGTCACGTAGGGGTGTTCGGCGTACTCCTCGTGGCCGTCCGGCAGCACCGCCGCGCCCACGGTCGTGCCGTAGGTCCCTAGCTGTTCGCGGGGAAGGTCGCTGGGGAACCGCACGAACAGGTCGATGTCTCGGTCCCCCGCAACCCACGTGCCACGGGCGGTGCTGCCGACCTGTACCACGTCGGCGGCCACGGGTAGCTCCGCGATCGCGGCCTCGGCGCGCTCGGTGAGCCGGCTGGCAGCCGCCGCGAGCGCGCGCCGCTCGGGGGGCGTCGGATCGACGCGCTGGCGCACGCGCTCGATGACTGCTGCGGCGTCGGTCATACGCCTCGTTCGGCGCTCCGCGTCTAAGCCGTGTCGATGCCCGGACTCCCCGCCCGGGAAACGAAAGCCATTTCAAAATCCCCGGGTTACGATAGGGTGCGAGCCGCCATAGCTCAGTTGGTAGAGCACGTGGTTGTTACCCACGTTGTCCCAGGTTCGAGCCCTGGTGGCGGCGTCACTTCCTCTTCGATCCGTGCCAGCCAGCTCGTACGCCGACTAGTGTTCGATACCCTAAAGACACTCCCGGTGGTAGCCATCGCCAGCGGGCCCTTAGCTTAGTCCGGTTCAAAGCCCCCGGCTCATATCAGTGCCGTCGTATGCGGCGGCGCTGTGGGACACCGGGTGAGCGGTGGTTCAAATCCGCCAGGGCCCATCCACTCCCTCGGCGGTTCTTACTCCGCGCCAAGGCTTGATTCGCGGTGTCTTTCCCCTCCGAGAACGCGATTTCCGTCCTTCCCGAAACCGTCTCTTTGAGCGGTACTTCAACCACTGCTTGAGTAGGGGTCGCCGTCGGCCTGCTTGGGTCGAGTGATGGCTTTCGAGACGGCTGCGGTCACTCCTGATTCGTACACACAGGCCGGAAAACCGAGTCCACTTGGCTCACTCGACGGGGTGATTCGCTGGGATTCGGGCGTGATCTACCTGCTCGCCGCAGCTTTGACCAGCTCGCCGGACACGTGACCGGTGATATATGGACACGAGGGTCGCCGATTCGTGCGTATATCTTGGAATTGAACTCTGAGCGCGTGAAGCCCTCTGGACACGCGATTCCGGGAAGGAAGACACGGAATACCAACTGCTTATTTCGGTAGCATTACTCCCCTGATATATGTCTTCACTACAGGGACAAGTCGAGACAAAAGTCAACAATCTTCAGGAGGATATATCTAATATACAATTAAAATTTCTTGATCGATTAAAAAACATCTCGGTTGATAAATCAGGGGACACTAAGACCTGGTCTCACGGAGGCGGTGATGTAAACCCATACACTCTTCTGGCTGAATACGAAAGTTGGTACAACAAGTCTATACCCTTGATTGAAGACTATTTACCGGATAGGGCAGACGAATTCCGAGAAAGGTACCAGCAGGTTCGCCGGGGACTTGAGCTGGATATGGATTATCTAAGTGAGAACGGCGTTAGTAGCAGTGATGAGGTCGGTAAACGGGTTTCTATGGCTCTGGCTTTCCAAGAACAACTCATTAATGCGATCCCGGGAAGAATTGAATTTCGGGAACTTAAGGCAACTGAACGTGTTTCGAGCGACCTGATGTCAGAAGAGTTAGAAAAAGCGAAGCGGTTGCTAAACGATCGAGATGTTCGTGCTGCTGGAGTGCTCGCTGGCGTCGCTATTGAGCGGCATCTGCTGACACTATGTGAATCTTCTTCTCAAGAACTGGATTTCGATTATATGGACGGAATCACAACTCTGTCACATACACTTAGTGAAGCCGGAGAAATTAGCGATGATCATCATAGACTACTACAATATCTGTCTGGGGTCCGAAACAAATGCTCTCATGCGTCTGATGAAGAGCCGAAGGAAGCAGAGATCGAACGAATGCTGAACCAAGCAAATAGTTTCATGCAACCTTAGCACTTATCGCAAGACAACAATAGATTAACAAAAAATCTTCGGCTAACTTCTTTTCTTTATTCAACTCAAATATAAGCGCCAGACTGTTGTGATTCTATGCGTAGTCAACCTATTCTTTCAGCTTTTCTGCACCGGGTCCACCAGCGAGGAATGCTCGGCACCGGTTTGTAAGCGAGTAGATTCTGTCCCCTTCTTGCAAGAAGAGCTCTGCCTCAGCGAGTGCCTCCAGGAGTAGCTGCGATCCTCATTTCAGTCGGTCTCCCCGGACGCGTCGGCCGCGCCACTCGTTGACTCCGTTTGCACGTCAGTCAGGTTTCGGATGTCGAACACGCCCCAGCCGACCGAACCGACGCTGGCAGTCCCGACGAGGATCACTCCGAGCACCGTTACTGCGATCACCGCCGACGTGCCGTCCGCGAGCGCTCCAGCACCGAACTTGGCAGTAATCCCCAGCACTGATCCGATCATCGCCACCCCGCTCAACGCAGTTGCGCGGCCATACGTGCCGATCCCGTCGTTCACCAGTTGGTATCCCACCGGCGTCAACACCGACTTCACCATGTGGGAGATGAAGAACGCCGGAATAACGACCACCGGGAACAGAACGACTGTGGTGAACGCACCGCCGATGAGCAGCGGCCCCAAAACGAACACTCGCCGTGTCCCCAGGTATTCCTGTACGTCCTCGACGACGTAACTGGCTCCTGCCGACGCCAGGCTGAACCCGGCGTAAATAGCCCCCAACCCTGCTTCGGGGACGCCAATATCGCGCACTATTGGTTGGATGAACACGTTTGCGGCCGCAGTCAGATACACGATCACCAAGAAATAGCTCAGGAACCGCCGCAGTCCGGGTGTCTGAAGCGTCGACTTGACAACGCCGACTGCGTCCCGATACGAGAACGTCTCGGATTGGGCTGCGTCTATATCCGGCAGCGTCATCAACACGGGGATGCCCAGCAGTGTCACCGCTGACGCCGCGATGAACGGATAGACGAGCGCCCGCTCGGCCAGAACCCCGCCAAGCAGACTCGATGCGGTTCCCACGAGCAGCTCGTAGGAGCGCGCACGTCCCTGCACTCTCGCGAACTCGTCCGCTTCAAGCTCCCTGCTGACCGTTTCGTACAGCCACGCGTCCTCACTGCCCGACCGGAAATTATACCCAAGCGACCAGGTCACATGCAGCGCCAGGAATCCGAGCAGCGATGAGGCGACTGCCATCCCGAGCACAGTGCCAGCGATCAAGCCATTGGCCACGAGCAGGCTGCGTCGCCACCCGATCCGATCCCCAACCCATCCGGTTGGAACTTCCCCAACCAACGTCGTCAGCATGAACACCGTCTCCAACAGTGCGATCTCCGTGAAGTCCAACCCCGTTGATAGAAACAGCAGGTAGAGCACCGGCGTGTAGAATCCGACCGATGTACTCACGCTGTACGCGTAGTACCTGAGGATCGTTGGATTGACCGACCCGATCCGTTTCCGGAGCCTGAACCCAGCCATGTTCGGTGTGGTTGCTCGGTCTGCGCTCGCCCGAATTCATAAGCTTATTTAAATTAGCTCGGTTCCACGCCTACACGTTCGTTTCAAGCAGTCGGACGGCACGGAGCCCAACCCAGGCGACGCCGTTTGGGTCCCCTCGTTGACTCCTGGTATTCGAGCCACACTGCCGACTCCGGTTGCTGACAGGACCGCTCACACGAGCGGTCGCGGCGCGATCATCTCGACGAACTCCCCGATCAGGGACCGGACCACGTACTCGATGCTTCCCGCGATGATCGTGAAGAACCCAAGAGCGGGGAACGCGGCCAACAGCGGGTCCGACGATTGGGCGCCGAGGAACAGCCCGATCACCACCGCCACGACGTAGCTAGCGCCGAGCATCGGCGTTAACACCGACTGGTCGATGAACAGATAACACGAGAGACCCACGGTAGTCCCGGCTCCGAGCCCGAACGCGACGAGCGTGGCGACGAGATAGACCGGCTGCTTGAACGTGATGGAGACATCGGACACCAGGGTCCCGGCGATGCACGCGACCGCAGAGACAACACCGAGACCGATCGCGAGGTCTCGCCGCTCGCCCGCGGAGAAGGCATAACTCATAATCTATCCATCATCAACCGGCAAAATAACGCTTGTGGTGGTGGTCGATCTGTGGTTCCGGCGCACTCGATCAGCCCACGCCTGCAGTTCGTCGCGGGGCGGCAATCAGTTCACGATCGGGCGGCAGCGCAGCCACTGGTGGGGCGCGCTCAGCCTTCGATGGACTGCACGCCGGCGTCCGTGCGGTCGTATTTGGTTTCGAACTCTTGGATGAGCTGGCCCATTTTGGCGTACCAGTCGTTGAGCAGTCGCTGCATGTCGTCCGCGATCTCGGCGGGATCGGTCGGCTCGTAGACGTGATAGTAGCCGCCTTGGTCGTAGTTGATCTGTTCTTTCTGGATGAGTCCCGCGCTGAGGAGGCGTTGAACCGCGCGGTAGGCCGTCGAGCGCTCGCGGTCCACGCGTTCGGCGATGTCGTCGACTGTCAGTGCGTCGTTCGTGGTGACGAGCGCTTGGAACACGCCCTTATCGAGCTGTTTGAGGCCGTGGAAACACTCCAAGAGCCCGTCACAGGTCATGTCGTGGCGGAGTTGTTCAGCCATCGAATCTGGCATTGGCGTTGGGTTCCTCTAGCCGGTTCGACACCAAAAGATTTGTGTAAACTCTATACAATTCCCGGCGCGGGCCGGCGCACACAACCCCGCGATCGGGGCTGTAGCCGTCCGGCACTGGCTCCGTCCGGGCGCCTCGACTCGCCGGCTCCAGTCGGCGTGCTGTACCGCCGTACCCGTTCGCCTGGCGCGGTGTCGCCGCGGCGCTACCCGCCGCCCCGGGTGTGCGCTATGGAGACAATATTCTCGGCTGGTGTGAGTCGGTTGTTTCGCTCGCTGAGGTGTCGGGCGCGCGGTGCTTGTTCTCGCCACCGTTTTGTCCGGCCTGGTCGATACACCACACGGAATGCTTCCCATCGACCCGGCCGCCATCGACCCCGCTGACATCGGCGAACAGCAGGCGACACTGGAGCTGTCCCACGAGGACGCCATCGAGCACGTCCGGGACGTATTCACGGATGCCGGCTTCGGTGTCCCCGTGGAGTTTTCGCCCGCGGAACTACTCAACGAGAAGATCGACGCCGACCGCGACCCCTACTACGTGCTGGGCGCGTGTCACCCCGACGTGGCCGATCGCGCCCTCGACGCGACCGACAACCGCTTGGGCGCGTTGATGCCGTGTAACGTGGTGATCTGGGCAGAATCGCCCGGCCGCCAGCGGGTCTATCACGTCTCGATCATGCGCATCGCGCGACTCCTCGGGATGGCTGCCGACGACAGCGAGATGCAGGACATCGTCGCCACCACGGGGGAGATGGTGGACGAAGCGTTCGACCGGTTGTAACATCCCGGCCGGCGGTCAGCCGGTCCGTGGATCGGCGTTCGACTGCCCTGTGCGTTCCGGGGCACTTGCAGCGCCAGAGAACGCCGACACTGATTTATGTGGCTTCCCGTGCTCGTGTCGATCGTGAGGCTTCGAACGTGCGTGCAGTGGGGGTGTCGGCAATCCACATCGCAGCGTTCGGTCTCACAGTCTCTCCTCTCTCCCTCCACCCTTCACACGCTGCAGCGGTGCAGCGGTGGTGACGTGCTCGCGGTTGGGCCCGCGAGCACGATGCCGTCAGTTGACGCCCCGTCGGCCCTCCACGCGTAAGGAGTTACGGCATTGCTGTGGCCGTCGCTCCACGCAGTTCCACAGCCGTTGTCGACGGCCCAGCGTGTCGCTTCGCTTGTGGCGGTTCCTGTCGCCCACTGATTTCGACAGACGTGGTAGGACAGTTTTATTATCGTCGAAGTACTGCCGTCGGATATGAGCACGCAACGTGACGAGCAGTCAGCTGGCGTCGTGTCATCGGTTCGTGCCATCGACTCGAACCGTCGGAAGCTCGTCTACCTCTATCTCGCGACCCAGGGTGGGGCAACGTTGGACGACCTCAAAGCCGACCTCGAGTTGCCGTTGCTCACACTCCTTCGTGTCCTCCCGGACCTCCAAGACAACGGCTTGGTCGCTGAGGAAGACGGGCGCTGGATCGCTCAACACACGTAGCGCGTCAGCTCACGTCAGCCAGCCCCCCGAACTCGTCAACCGGAAGCACGGAGTAATCGATGGTCAGTGTGTCCTTGGTCGCGCGGATCTTCCCGACGAACGTCGAGATGGACTCCAGTGACCCCTCCAGCACGAACAGCTCCATGCAGTGGTGACCGCCGACGTGGCTGTGGAAGTTCGACGCCACCAACCCCTCGTGTTCGTGGCGCAGGTGCATCATCTTCTCCTCGACGGTCGTCGTCTCGTAATCGAAGACCACAGTGACCACGCCCATCAGCTCCCGCCCCTCCAGTTTCTTGTCCTCGAACTCGCCGAGCAGGTTTCGGCTGGCCTCCCGGACGACCTCGCTGCGACCGGTGTATCCGTGATCGTCCGCGAAGTCGTCGAGTCGCTCGAGCAGTTCTTCGGGCATCGAGACGCTGACAACGCTCATATAACAACCCAGTCCGCACTCAGTATTAAAAAATACCATTCAAGCCGCGTTTGACGGTCCACGTTGCTAACACAGCGTGCCCGAACGAACGTGGGCGTCGCACGCGAACAGCGCGTATCCGACCGCGGCCGCGGAACGTCCGCTCTCGTTCGCGATGTCACGGATCGGGCGGGTCATCGCCACGCAATCGGCGGCGTTGAAGCGCTTTTGTCGCCCCTCGACGCGTCCGTTGCGCTCGGCTCACCGCGATGAACGCCGCCATGTGGGCACGCTGGTGGCGGCCGGTGATCCCCGTGCCGCCGTGGCTCAACCACATAATTAATAACTCAATCGGATTTTTTTGTTAACTCTGATTAACTCAACCCGGGTAGATAGCAGTAGCGTTCATAACCGTCCGGAACGTACCAGTTCGCAATGTCTTCACGCGATCACCCGCCCGGCGACGGCCTGGTCGAGTTGCGCCTCGACGTGCCCGGGATGGACTGCTCGTCGTGCGCCGGCAGCGTCGCGGACGCCCTCGACGCCACCGCCGGCGTCACCGCCCACGAAGAACAGCCGACGACGGGCTCCGTCGTCGTCACGCTCGACGAAAGCACGGCCACCACGCCGGACGTCGTGGCCGCCGTTGAGGCCGCCGGCTACGACGTCACCGGAACCGACGGCGACCGAGACACCTCCCGGGCGGACGTCTGGACCAGCCCTCGCGCCCTCCAAACCGCGGTCGGCGGCGTGTTCCTGCTCGCCGGACTGGCGTTGCGGTTCTTCGTCGGTGACGCGAACGTCGTGTTGGGGGTGGTCGCCGGCACCAGCCTGCACGCCGCCGACGTCGCGTTCCTCGTCGCGGTCGCGGCCGGTGGCTTCGAGACGCTTCGCAACGGCGCGCGCTCGGCCCGCGACCGCCGCATGGACATCGACTTCCTGATGTCGATCGCCATCCTCGGCGCGCTCACCGCCAGCTTCGCGTTCGGGAAGCCGCTGTACTTCGAGGCCGCGACGCTCGCGGTCCTGTTCAGCATCGCGGAACTGCTTGAGGGGTACGCCATGGACCGCGCCCGCCAGTCGCTGCGCGAGCTCATGGCGCTGTCTCCCGACGAAGCGACGATCATCGATCCCGACGGCACCGAGACGACGGTCCCGGCCGACACGGTTTCGATCGGCGACCGCGTCGCGGTGCGGCCGGGCGAAAAGATCCCGGCCGACGGCGTCGTCGTTGACGGGGACAGCGCCGTCGACCAGTCGCCCGTGACGGGTGAATCCGTCCCCGAAAGCAAGCAGCCGGGCGACGAGGTGTACGCCGGCACCGTCAACGAGACGGGGTATCTCGAAGTCGAAGTCACCGCCGCCCCGGGCGACGACACGCTGTCCCGCATCGTCGAACTCGTCGAAGACGCCCAGTCGAATCAGACCGACCGCGAGCAGTTCGTCGAACGCTTCGCCGCCAAGTACACGCCTGCCGTCGTCGCGCTCGCGGTGCTCACGACGCTTGGATCGCCGTTCGTGCTCGGTGTGTCCTGGCCGACTGCGGTCGTCCACGGGCTGACGCTGCTCGTGCTCGCGTGCCCGTGTGCCTTCGTCATCTCGACGCCGGTGTCAGTCGTGTCGGCCATCACGAGCGCGGCCAACCACGGCGTGCTCGTCAAGGGCGGCACCCACCTCGAAGCCATGGCCGACGTCGACGTCGTCGCCTTCGATAAGACCGGCACGCTGACCGCGGGCGACCTTGCGGTCACCGACGTCCGCGGGCTCAACGGGCACCGCGAGCGCGACGTGCTGGCGTGCGCTCGCGGCCTGGAAGCCCGCAGCGAACACCCCATCGCGGACGCCATCGTGGACGCCGCCGACGAAGCCGGCGTCGACGCGCCGTCGGTCACGGACTTCGACAGCGTCACCGGCCAGGGGGTGCGCGCCACGCTCGACGGCCAACCGCATTTCGCCGGGAAGCCCGCGCTGTTCGAGGAACACGGCGTCGACCTGTCCCACGTGCACGCGACCACTGACGGCGGCCTGCGGGCGGCCCAGCCCGACTGCGAGCACGCCGACTGCCTGGATCTCCGGGCCGACACGATCCCCGACCTCCAGGCCGCCGGCAAGACGGTGGTGTTGGTGGGCACCGCGGACGCGTTGCTCGGCGTGATCGCGGTCGGTGACACGGTGCGGGCGGGCGCAGCCGACACCGTCTCCAGGCTCCGCGAGCACGGCGTCGCTCGGACCGTGATGCTGACCGGGGACAACGAGCGCACCGCGCGCGCCGTCGGCGACGAGGTCGGCGTCGACGCGGTGTACGCCGACTGCCTCCCCGCGGAGAAAGCCAGCGTCGTTGCGGACCTCCAGGACGAACACGGCGACGTGGCGATGGTCGGCGACGGCATCAACGACGCGCCCGCGCTGGCGGCTGCCACAGTCGGCATCGCCATGGGGGCGGCGGGCACCGACACCGCGATCGAGACGGCGGACGTGGCGCTGCTGGGGGACGCCATCACGACGCTGCCGTACCTCTACGAGCTGGCCGGGGACACGAACACGGTCATCCGCCAGAACATCTGGGCGAGCCTCGGCCTGAAAGCCGCGCTCGCGGTTGGGGTGCCGTTCGGCCTGGTGCCGATCTGGCTGGCGGTGCTCGCCGGCGACGCCGGCATGACGCTCGGGGTCACCGGCAACGCCCTCCGGCTGGGCCGCATCTCGCCGTAGCCGCCGGCCCAGCGCTACAGGCCGACGCCGACCGCCGACACCTGCCCGAGCCCAACGACGATCTGGCCCACCCCCGCGGCCACCATGACCACGCCCGCGGCGCGCTCGATGGACTCGGTGTACGCGCCGAGCTCGCGCCACGCGTCGACACCCGCACCCGCAAGCAGCGTCACGCCGACCAGGGGCGCGGCCACGCCCGCGGCGTACACGCCGAGCACGGTCACCGCGCCGGGCAGCGGGTGTTCGACCGCCTGCCCGATGACGCCGATGAACACCGGCACCACACAGCCCGCCGCGGCCAGCGCGTACACGCCGCCGAACACGCCGAACCCGACCACCGACGCGGGACGCTCGGGGAGCACGACGGTGATCCGGGGGCCGCGCCCGGCCGCTGTGAGCACGCCGACCACCACCAGCCCCAGTCCGATCAGGGGCTCGACTGCGGGCAGCGCCGCCTTGACCGGCTGGCCGGCCGCGAGCACCACGCCGGCGACGGCTCCAAGCGTGGTGATCGCGCCCACGGCGGCGGCGGCGGCGGCCGCCACCACCGCGATGTCGCTGTCGCGCTCGGTCACGTAGTAGCCGACGTACCCCGGCAGCAGGGGGAACGCGCAGGGCGCAAAGAACGTCGTGACGCCCGCGCCCGCGGCGAACGCCGCCGCGCCGCCCAACGGGAGCGCACTCATGTGACTGTGTCGAGGCGTTCGCGCAGCGTGGCCGCGGACGCGACCCCGCTGTGCGTGGCGACGATCTCGCCGTCGGCGTCGGTGATGGCGACGAACGGCAGGGCGTTCGCGCCGAAGGCGGCGAGCACGCCGCTCCCGGGGTCGACGCCGAGCGTCCACTCGCCGCCGTTGGCAGTCCACCAGTCGGCCAGGTCGCCGCGGGTGAGCGTGTCGCCGACGCGCTCGTTGGTCACCGACACGAACGACACGTCCGGGTAGTCGCCCCGAACCGCGCGCATCGCCGCGAGCTGTTCGTCACACCGCGCACACCACGTTGCGAACAGGTCCACGACCGTCGGGGCGTCCGGGCTGGGGACCTGCGCTGTCCCCGCCGTCGATCCCGGCGCGTCCAGGGTCTCGACTGTTCGCGGAAGACCGCCGCTGGCGGCGTCTTCGTCGCCGGGCGAGGGGACGCCGTTGCGGGCCACCCAGACGCTGGCGCCGGTCAACCCACTGCCCGCCAGCGCGGCCAGCACCCGCCGCCGGTTCACGCTTGCCTCACCGTCTCCAGGTCCGCGATGAGCTGCTGCTCGTCCGGCGACTTCGACCGGTACGTCCGCTCCACGTAGCCGTCGGCGTTAACGAGCACGGTCAGCGCCGCGTGTGAGAACATGTACTGCGCCATGTCCTCTGGGTGTGTGCGCTTGAACGTCACGCCGAAGTCGTCGGTCACCACGGCTTTCGCGCGGTCGACGCCCGCCGGCCGCAGGAACGTCCAGTTGTCGGCGTCGGTGTCGACGTGCATCCGCTCGCCGTACGACGCCAGGCGGTCGGCGGTGTCGCGCTCGGGGTCGAAGGTCACAGGCCGCAACGCGATGTCGTCGGCGTAGCCGTTGTTCGCGGCGTGGGTCTGGATGTTCCGGAGCGTCGACACCAACACCGGACAGACGGTCTGGCAGTGGCTGTAGAAGAACGTGTACAACGCCGGGGTCTCGGTCTCCCGGGTCGACACCGTGGCGTCCCCGAGCGCCGCCGGAACCGTGGCGTCGGGGACGCGCTCGCCCCAGGCGGGATACGGGAGCGCGCTGGCGTCGTACTCGTGGTCGGGCTCGGGCAGTACGGTCGGTGTGTCGTCGCCGCCCAGGACACCGAGGCAGCCGGCGGTTCCGGCGGCCGCGGCACTCCCGACCAGCGACAGGTAGGTGCGTCGGCGCATTGGTGCGTGTCAGTGGCTGTGGGGCCACGCTGCGGGCACGCCCCGGGCGCTCTGACACACTCGGGGCTGTCTGTCCGGACTTCGACCGCCACGTTGTTATGGACCCCGATCCGTGCGGGGGAGTCTCAGACACGGTTTCGGTGGACGACCCGCGACAGTCTGACAAGACATTTATCCGCCGGGAACACAGGCAGAACCGCCGGGTAGGGGTACCCGAGTTTTTTGCGCCCGCCGACGCCAGTCCCAGCGACCGCGCTAGTACTCCCCGAGATCGACCAATCGCTCGGCGATCCGGTGTGCGCCGCGCGCCGCCGCGGTCTCCGGCTCGTCGGCGGTCGTCGCCTCGACCTCGCGGTCGATCTCCTCGCCCAGGCGGGTCTCGAACTCCGAGACGATGCCCGGAATGCAGCCCATCCCGCCGGTCAGCACGATCGGGTTGTCGAGCGCCTGCTGGTAGATCTTCACGTAGTCGCTGGCGAGATCCGGCAGGAAGACGTTCGCCACCTCGTCGACGGCCGCGTCCACGAACTCGTCGACGGCGTCCATCACGGCGTCCTCGATGGTGAACTCGTAGGTGCCGCCGCCGGGCTGCTGGATGATGTCGCTGAACGGCTCGTAGTCGTTGAAATCGGCGTGTTGCTCCTTGTACTCCCGGGCCGTCGTGAGGTCGATGTTCACGCGCCCCTGGGTTTCCTCCTCGACGTAGTTGGCGATCCGGCGGTCGACCTCGGTGCCCGTGATCGCGCCCGTCGAGAACGGCGCGAGCTGCTCGCCGCGGCGGTACGCGCACGCCTCCAGGTTCGTCGACCCCATGTTGATCGCGACGAACGTGTCCTCGATGGCGTCGAGGCCGTCGCCCAGCGCGGGCACGGCCCCGCACAGGCTTTCGGGGTACGACGCGATGCGGCGCTCGCCCACCGGCCCGTCCTCGATGATCTCCGCGAGCCGGTCGAGGCCCGCCTCGTTGTCGATGGTGGGGATCGCGTACACCACCACCGAATCCGTGTCCAGGCCGTTCGCTGACGCGAACTCCTCGAAGAACCGCTTGGCCAGACCCGTGGTCTCCTCGTCCTCGGGCAGCCCCGAGCGCAACATGAACCGGACGCGGTCGGGATACTCCGTGGCGGCTTCCGCCCCGTAGATGACGTGTTCCTCGCCGGTGAGCGCGTCGTCGTAGGTCGCCAGACAGGTCAACGTCTGTGTCACGGACGGACTGTCGGCGTCGTCCTCGGCGACCACGGTGCGCGTGCTCCCGACTTTGACACCGAGCGGCGCTGGCTGCTCGCCGAACTCCATGTCGGCCGTCGACTCCCCGCCGCTGTCGTCCTCGGTATCGTCGGACATGTAGGCCCGTTGAATGGGCCGGGTGAAAACTCTTGTTCCTCCCCGTCTGACGCCTGCAATCAACGCGTCGGCTCCCGGCTACAGCTCGGCCGCGGCGTCCCCGAACAGCCCGTCGAGCACCTCCGGCGTCGTCGGGTGATACGCGCGATCCGGGATCTCACGCACGTCCATCCCGGCGGCCAACACCACCTGCATGGTCTTCGCCATCACGTCGGCGTGATAATGCAGGCCGTGGTATCCCAGGACGGTCCCGTCGTCGGCGTCGACCACGAGGCGCGCCGCGCCGCGCGCGGCGTCCTTGGTCTTGAACACGCCGTCGCTTGACGCGTCGCGCTGACTCGTCACCACGTCGTGCCCGGCGGCCCGTGCCGCCTCGGCGGTCAACCCCAGCGACGCGAACGGGAACACGCCCAGCCCCGAGAACATCACCTGGTGTGAGAACGGGTCGTACGTCTCCAAGTCACCCCCACGCTCGACGGCCAGCGCGTTCCGGCCGGCCGCGTACCCCTCCTCTTTGGCGTTGTGCAGCAGCATGCGCTCGCCCATGGCGTCACCCACCACGAACACGTGGTCGTCGTCGCGGGCCTGCATCGTCGCCGGATCCACCCACTCCGGATCTGGGGTGAGGCGTGTCTCCTCGATGCCCGCCGGATACGACGGCGTCCGCCCAGTGAACAGGAACAGCTGCTCGCCCGCCGCGGTCGTCCCGTCGTCGAGGTGGACCCGCACGCCGCCGTCGTCGGTCTCCTCGACGGCCTCCTCCCTGACCTCGGTGCGGATGTCGACGTCGAACTCCTCGCGGTACTGGGCGAGGATCTCCTCGCCGAACACCGGATGGAACGAGTCCAGGGGGCGGTCGTCGTGTTCGATCACGGTGAGGTCCATATCGGCGGCCTCCGAGAGGTACGGCACCAGCTCCACGCCCACGTACCCGAACCCCATGACGACGCCCGAATCCGGGAACTCGGTGGCGTCGAGCACGTCCCGGCTGCCCATCCAGTCGGTGTCCGCGATCCCGGGCAGATCGGGCACGTTCAGCGCCGATCCCGTGCCGAGCACGACGTAGTCGGCCTCGATGCGCTCGCCGTCGACGACCAGCGTGCGGTCGTCGACGAACCGCGCGGTGTCGTGGTGGAACGTGACGTGCTCGCGCTCGGCCATGTCGTGGACGGCCGCCCGCCGGTGCTCCGCGAACCCCAACACGTGGTCGTCTTTGGTGTCCACGACCGCGTCCAAGTCGACGTCCGGCACTGCACCCGTGAGGCGGTCGTCGTGGCGCGCCTGGTAGCGGTGTGCGCCCGCCGACAGCACTTCCTTCGACGGCATACACCCCCGGAGGATGCAGAGCCCACCGCCCGGCTCGCCGTCGTCGATCAGCGTCAAGGTGACGTCCTCGTCGACCAGTTCCTCGGCGGCAGCCACGCCCGCGCTGCCGTACGCGCCGACGATCACGACGTGTGGTTGCTCGGTAGTCATACCCGTACATCACCGGGCCGCACCCAAAGGGGTTGGCCCCCGCGCGGCGCTCGCCGGCATCACCGTCAGCACACCGTCACTAACTGTAAGTCACTGGGCCAGCTATACACATAGGATGCGTGACGTGACCCTGCGGGTGCGCAACCACGGCGCGCCGGCAAGCGACGTGAGCGCCGACTACCCCGCGGTGACGGTGCGCGCGGTCTCCTCGCTGCCCGGCAGCGGCGGCGACCGCAGCCGCATCCTGGCCGTTCGCGGCCCCGGGGACCACGTCCAGGGGTTCCTGGACACAGTCGCCGCCGCCGACCCGGTGCGCTCGGTCGACGCGTGGTCCGGCCGCGACGCCGACCACGTCTTCGTCGCAGTCACCCACGACACCACCGACTGGCGGTCCGTCACGGCCCACCTCGCCGACCACGGCATCCACCACCGCGGCGGCTCGGTCGTTCGCGCCGGCTGGGAACACTGGACGCTGTACCTTCCGGACGGCGATCCCGACCCCACGGAGGCCGTGGCGGCGATCGAAGCCGCCGGCAGCGACGCCGAACTCGTCGGCGCGGTCAGCGTCGAAGCGGGTGCCGGCGGCGAGCACTTCGCGGTCTCCCGGATGTTGGACGCGCTCACCGACCGTCAGCGGGAGGTCCTCGCGCTCGCCACGCGCATGGGCTACTACGACGAAGCGGCGACCGTGCGCGTCGCGGACATCGCCGACGAGATCGGGCTCGCCGACACCACCACCTGGGAGCACCTCTCGCGCGCCGAGGAAACGGTGATGGCCGAAGTGGGCGCGCACCTCGCAGCCCGCGGCCACTGATACGCCCCGGAATCAGCAGGCATACCGGTGCGCCCGCTGTTCGGTCCAGCATGCACCCGCCCGCGCAGCCCAGCCGCCAGCCGGTGACGCCGAATGCCCGACGCTGATCACGCCGCCCGGGCGCGCGCCCACCTCGGGTTCTCCCGGTGGTGGCTCGTGCTCGCGGCGGCCGCCATGATGGCGGTCGTCGGCCCCTACCAGTACGTCTGGAGCAGCCTCCGCGAGCCGGTGGCTCGCCACCTCGGCATCGAGGCGGCCGCGCTCTCGACGGTGTTCACGCTGTTCGTCGTCGTGCAGGCCGGCAGCCAGTTCCCGGTCGGCTGGTGGCGCGACCGCCACGGCCCCCGCGGGGTCGCCGTCGTCGCCGCGTTCCTCGCCGGCGGCGGCTACCTCGGGCTGTCCGTCGCCCGAACCGTCTGGCAGCTCTACCTCGCGTACGCGCTGGGCGCGCTGGGCGTCGGCATCGTCTACACCGTCGCCGTCAACACCGCGCTCAAGTGGTTCCCGGACCGCCGCGGGCTCACCGCCGGCGCCGGCACGATGGCGTTCGCCGCCGGCAGCGCCGCCCTCGTCCCCTACGTCCGCGCGAACACCGGCCCCGCGCTGCCCGCGGACGCCTACGTCGGCGTCCTCCGGACGCTCGGCGTGCTGGTGTTCGTCGTCGTGCTCGGCGGCGCGCTCGTGCTCCGCGATCCGCCGGCGGGGTGGCGGTCGGCCGGCGACACCGCCGCCCACACCGGCCCCCAGTTCAGCTGGCGGGAGCTGATCCACACGTGGCAGTTCTGGCTCATGTACGTCGTGTTCGTCGCCGTCTCCGGGGCCGGCCTGATGCTCACCGAGAAGGTCGTCTCCTACGCCACCCACCTCGGGCTGGCCGGCGGCATCGCCACCGCCGCCGCCACACTGCTGCCGCTTGCTGGGGGCGTCGGCCGCCTCGTCGTCGGGGGCGTCAGCGACCGCGTCGACCGCACGACCGCGATGGCGGCGACGTTCACGGCCGTCGGCGTCGGCCTGTTCGCCGTCGCGTTCTTCGGCGTCCGCGGCGACGGCGTGGGGTTCGTCGTGGCCGTCGTCGCCGCGACGTTCTTCTGGAGCCCCCAGTACACGCTGTTCCCGAGCGTCGTCGGCGACTACTACGGCGAACAGCACTCCAGCGCGAACTACGCCCTCCTGTACTCGGGGAAGGTGTGGGGTGGCGTCTTCGGCGGCACTGTCACGGGCGCGCTCGTCGGCTCGCTCGGCTGGACCGAGACGTTCCTGCTCGGTGGCGTCCTCGCCGCCGTCGCGGGCGGGGCGACCCTCCTGCTGTCGCCGCCGAACGGGTGACGCGGCGGCGACAGCCACCGCTACCGGTCGATTCCGCCGTGCTCGTCGGCCAGCACCGATTCGACGTCCGCGCGCGTGACGAGCGCCACGTCGCCGGGGATCGTGCGCTTCAGCGCGGCCGTCGCGGCCCCCCACGCCAGCGCGTCCTCGACGTCCCCGCCGTCGACGCGCGCGGCGAGGTAGCCGCCGACGAACGCGTCCCCGGTGCCGATCGGGTCGTAGGTCTCCGTCTCGAAGACGGGCTGCGTGACCGTGGTGGCGTTGCGCACCGCCAGCGCGCCGGCCTCGCCGCGCGTGAGGACGACAGTGCCGAACGCGAACTCGTCGGCCAACCCCCTGGCGATGGCGTCGGCGTCCCCCGTTCTGTCCAGCACGCCGCGGGCGTCGCGCTCGGCGACGAACAGCACGTCCACGTCCGGGAACAGCGCCTCCAGCGTGTCGCGGGCTTCCTCGTGGCTCCAGAGCCCACGCCGGTAGTTCACGTCGAGGGTTGTGGTCGTCCCTGTCTCCTGGGCGAGTTCGAGCAGGTCCGCGGTCGTCGCCGCGAGTGTTTCGGAGAGCGCGGGCGTGATGCCCGACGTGTGGAGGTAGCCGGCGCGCTCGACGAACGCGGGTGCCAGTTCGTCGGCGGTCGCCGTCGTCACGGCGGCGTCCCGGCGGTCGTAGTGTACGCTCGTCCCGCGTGGCTCCCCGCCCTGTTCGAGGAAGTACAGCCCCTGGCGGAGGTCGTCGCGGTCGGTCCACGTGACCTCCGGCGTGGTACCCTGCGCGCGCAGCGTCGCCGCCACCTTCCGCCCGAGCGGCGACGCCGGGAGCTTCGACAGCCACGCCGTCTCCGCGCCGAGGCGGCCGGCGGTCACGGCGACGTTGCTCTCCGCGCCCGCCACGCGCACGTCCATCCGGTCGGCCGCCTCGATGCGCTCGTGGCCCGGCGGCGACAGCCGCAGCATCGTCTCTCCGAACGTCACCACGTCCATACGCGGCGTACGCGCGCCGGGGCTTAGTTCCCGGCGTCCTCGCGCCGCCGGCCGGCGTGCCCGGGGTAGTCGCGCTCGAAGCGCGCGGCGAGCTCGTCGCCGTCGACCTCGACGATGGTTGGCCGGCCGTGCGGGCACGCATAGGGGTTCTCGCAGGCGTCCAGCGCGTCCAGCAACGCCACGACCGACCCCTCGGCCAGTGACGTGTTGCCCTTGATCGCGGGCGAGCACGCCAGATCAGCCAGCACGGCGTCGGCGGCGTCCGCGACCGGCGTCCCGTCAGCGTCCGCGAGGAACGACGAGAGCGCGTCCCGCGCGAGCTCGGCGTCGAGCGCGTCCGCGAGGACCGCCGGCACCGCGGTCACGCGCGCCGTCCGCCCGGCGAGCTCGGCGTCGAAGCCAAGTTCGCGGAGGCCGCCGAGCGCCGCCTCGAAGACGGCTGCCTCGCCGGCCGTCAGCTCCAGTTCGGCCGGCGCGACGAGCGCCTGCGACGCGCCGTCAACGCGGGCCTGTAGGCGCTCGTAGTGCACGCGTTCGTCGGCCGCGTGCTGGTCGACGAGGACGAGGCCGTCGCCGGCCTCGGCGACGACGTACGTGTCGTGGAGCTGCCCGAGCACGCGCAGGTCCGGGAGGCTGTCGCGCTCCGGGGGCGTGTCCCCGTCGTCCGCCCCCGCCCCGCCTGCTCCGGTCGGCAGCCGGGCGTTCTCGGCGGGCGCGTCGAAGCGCCCCGTCCGGGACTCGCTGCCGGAACCCGGTCGCTCGCGTGTGCCGTCCGTCGACGCGGCGCTATCGGCCGCCTCGTCGCCGCTGCCGCCGGTTTCGAACGCGGACGCCGGCGACTCGCTGGTCGCACCGGACGCCGCTGTCCTCTGCCCGTTTCCGTCGCTCCGGCCCGCAGCGTCCCCACCCCCGGCGGCCCCGGCGTCTCTGTCGGTCGGCGGGTGTTCGGGCGAAATCTCGGCGTCGTCGGGCTTCGACGCGCCCCGGGGCGCGCCCGCCCGCACGAGTCCCGCGTCCAACAGGGCGTCCCGAACCCCCGCCTCGACGGCGGCTTTCACGCCGGCCTCGTCCTCGAAGCGGACTTCCAGCTTCCGGGGGTGGACGTTCGCGTCGACGCCCTCGCAGCCCACGAACAGCACCGCAAAGGGGTAGCGGTCGGGCGCGAGCTGGTCGCCGTAGCCGTCGAGGACTGCCTCCCGGAGCACGGCGTCCGTGACCGCGCGCCCGTTCACGAACGTCGCGAGGTACTCCCGGGTCGAGCGCGTGACCTCCGGGTCCGAGACGTAGCCGTGGACGCGCTCGACGCTGTCCGCCGCTGGGTCGGCGTCCACGGTGCGCAGCGACTGCGCGACCTCCCGGCCGTAGACGGCGAGCGCGGCGTCCTGCACGTCACCGGTGCCCGTGGTCGCAAACACCTCCCGGCCGTCGTGGGTCAGCGACACCGCCACGTCCGGGTTCGCCAGCGCGTACCGGGTGACCGCGCGGTTCACGTGCCCGAACTCGGTCGCGGCGCGCTTGAGGTATTTCCGACGAGCGGGGGTCTCCCCGAACAGGTCGGTCACCTCGACGGTCGTGCCTGCGGGGTGGCCGGCCGGCGCCACGCTTCCCGCGTCGCCGTGGTCGACGGTGATGCGCGCGCCCGTATCGCCGGCGTTCCGGGGTCGCGTCGTCACGGTCAGCTCCGCCACCGAGCCGATGGTGTACAACGCCTCCCCCCGGAACCCCAGCGTCGCCACGCCGTCCAGCCCGCTGGCGTCGTCGAGTTTGCTCGTGGTGTGCTGGCGGACCGCCATCCGGAGGTCGTCGCCGGTCATCCCGCGGCCGTCGTCGGCCACCACGATCCGGTCGGTGCCGCCGGCGTCAACGCTCACGTCCACGCTTGCTGCGCCCGCGTCGAGGCTGTTCTCCACCAACTCCTTGACGACGCTGGCCGGCCGCTCGACCACCTCGCCGGCCGCGATCCGCGCGACCGTCGCGTCGTCGAGCGCTCGGATGCGGTCAGTCATCGGCGCTCCCCCGGCCGGTTCGCGCGCTCGATCCTCATATCCGGCCGCACGCGCGGCTGCCGTATCAATGCCGCGTCGGCAGCTAGACTTTTCGGCCCGTGGCTGCTGGCCCACAGTGATGGTGTCCGACGACCACCAGCCGGTTTCCGCGCCGGTGTTCAACGATCCGGATCGCTTTGTCGCCGTGGTGGACGCCGACGGCGTGGTGCTTTCGGCGAACGACGCTGCGGCGGACGCGGCCACCACCCCCGCCGCAGCACTCCAGGGACGCCGACTCTGGGGGCTGCCATGGGCGAACCCCGCTGCCACCCGCCACGAGGTCCAGCGTGCCGTTCGTGCCGCCGCTAACGACGAGTACGCGAGCTTTGACGCCGCCTTCGAGACGCAACGCACGCCCGCTGCCAGCGGCCGCGACGCCGAGCCGTCCGTTCAGTGGGCGTTCCGCGTGCAGCCGGTCCCAAACGACGACCGGCTTGTCGTTCAGGGCGACGTGCGCCGGGAACGCGAGCAGCTCGCCGAAGAACTGCGGGCGTCCGAGGAACTCCACCGCGTCACGTTGAACAACATGACCGACACCGTCCTCGTGACTGATGACGACGGAACGTTCACGTACGTCTGCCCGAACGCGCACTACATTTTCGGCTACACGGCCGAGGAAATCCGTGCGTTCGGAACCATCGACGAGCTCCTCGGGTGCGATCCCGTGGGCGGTGACTCGCTGTCCCGGAACGGCGTCGTGACGAACGTCGAGTGTACGGCAACGGACGCGAACGGCGACCAACACACGCTACTCGTGAACGTCCGTGAAGTCTCCATTCAGGGTGGGACGCGACTGTACAGCTGCCGGGATGTGACGACACGGAAACAACGGGAGGACGCACTCGCGCAACTCCAGGAGACGAGCCGCGATCTGCTGTATGCCGGGACCGCCACCGAGGCGGCGACTCGGGTCGTCGACGACGGGACGGCGGCGCTACCCGCCGGTGGCATCGCGGTCTACCGGTTCGATCGCCACGAAAACCGACTGTACCCGGTTGCGGCCGCCGACAACCTGGCGGCTGCTGTCGAAGACGCCGGCGAGTTGCGACTCGATGACCGTTCTCCTGTCGGCACGGCGTTCGTCGCGGACCGCGTGGTCGACTCCGGTGCCGAGGGGGAGTGGGATGCGGGGGTGGCTGCCGGGTTGGCCGAGTGGACGGCCCTCCCGATCGGCGACCACGGCGTGGTGCTCGCGGGGACGGATCGTGGGCGTTCCGACGACGCGTTGGGTGCTGTCGGGATCGAGATCGCGCGCCTCCTGGCGGCCACGCTTGAGGCGGCACTGGACCGCCTCGACCGGGAGGCCGAGCTCCGGGAGCGCGACCAGCGCTTGCAGGCACAGAACCGCCGCCTCTCCGAGATCAACCAGGTGAACGAGATCATCCGAGAGGTTGACGGCGCGCTCGTGGACGCTGACTCCCGAGCGGACATCGAAACCGCGGTCTGCGAGCGGCTCACTGCCGGCGACCGCTTTGCCTTCGCGTGGGTTGGTGACGCAACCGCGCACAACGACCACGTCACGCCACGGGCGTGGGCGGGCGATGCATCCAGCTACCTCGACGAAGCGGCGTTGTCACCGACTGCGTCAGGCGTCTCCGAGCCAGCCGTTCGAACGGCCGCCGACCGCTCAGTGACGCTAGTGCCGAACGTTGCCGACCGCCGCCGGGACGCCGACTGGCCGGCGGCCGCGCTCGCTCACGGGTTCAACTCGGTGTTGTCCGTGCCCTTAGTTTCAGACGACGTACTGTTCGGCACTGTCACGGTCTATGACACGGCCCCGAACGCGTTCAGCGAGACGGTGCGAGCGGTGTTCGCGGAACTCGGACAAACCGTCGGGGCGGCGATCAGCTCCGCACAGCGCAAGGCCGCGCTTGACGGCGATACCACCGTGGTGGTGACGTACGCAGTCCGCGACCAATCCTGGCTGCTCGGCCGACTGGCCGCCGACTTCGACTGCCAGCTCACCGTTGAAAGCGAGGTGGCCGGGAGCACGGGAGACACCCGCGTGGTGGTCAGCGTTGACGGTGCGGATCCGGACGCCGTGGTCGCCGGGGCAACGGCTCTTGTGGACGTGATCAGCGGTGATGTCGTCCAAGCTACCGGCGATAGTGGCGTGGTGAGCCTCTCCCTCCGGACGGGGTTGCGATCGCGCGCGCTCGCCGCCCAGGGGGTAACCCGACGCCAACTAACGGCCACTCCCGAGTCGGGGACCCTCGTGGCAGCCGCGCCCGACGCCGCAACGGCACGCGCTGCCGACAGCCTGCTCGCGGACGCGTTCGCGTCGGTGGACGTTACGGCCCGCCGCCGCCAGCAATCGAGCGCCGACGACGCGCAGGGTCCGTCGCTGACCGAGCGGCAGGTGGAGGTCGCACAGGTCGCCTACCACAGCGGCTTCTTCGATCCCTCACACGCCGTCAGTGGGGCGGTCGTCGCGGAGACGCTGGGGATCTCGAACACCGCGTTCTACGACCACGTCAACCGCATCGAATCGAAAGTCTTCGACGCGGTGTTCGACGACCCCGGCTGCAGTTGGGTTGAATAGTCCACCATGACTCGGCGCAGGACGGGTGACTATTCAGCTAGCATAGCTATTGGTGGACGGCCACTACGGAGATGCGATGGGACGAGACGCACCCACCGATCCGAACGCACAGGCCGCTTACGAGTGTCACATCTGTGGAGAAACCACCACCTCGGACACCCATCCGGGGGCGTGTCCGGACTGCGGGACAACCATGCGCAACC
Source organism: Halobacterium sp. BOL4-2 (assembly GCF_016917835.2). GTDB lineage: Archaea > Halobacteriota > Halobacteria > Halobacteriales > Halobacteriaceae > Halobacterium > Halobacterium salinarum. The sequence goes on from NZ_CP070332.2 coordinate 123,087, forward strand.
GGGCAACACCACTGGAGTGACCGATGGCCCAGACACCACCGCCGGAGTCCGCGCCCTCCACCGACAGCGAGCCCGAGACCGCCCTGGAGACCGCACGCCGCCAGCTGCAGGCGGCTGCCGAGCACGTCGACATCGCTGACGGCGTGATCGAGCGACTCACCCACCCTACGCGCGTGGTCCAGGTATCGGTGCCGGTCGAGCGCGACGACGGCACCGTCACGGTATACGACGGGTACCGTGCCCAACACGACGACGTACGCGGTCCATACAAAGGTGGGCTCCGCTACCACCCCGGTGTGAGCGCCGAGGAATGCGTCGGCCTCTCGATGTGGATGACTTGGAAGTGTGCCGTCATGGACCTGCCGTTCGGCGGCGCGAAAGGCGGCGTCGTTGTCGATCCGAAGACCCTCAGCGCCGACGAACACGAGCGACTGACACGGCGGTTCGCGGCGGAGCTCCGCGACGAGGTCGGTCCCAGCCAGGACATCCCCGCGCCGGACATGGGAACCGACGCACAGACGATGGCCTGGTTCATGGACGCCTACAGCATGCAACAGGGCGAGACTGTCCCGGGCGTCGTCACCGGGAAGCCGCCAGTTGCCGGTGGGAGCCACGGCCGCGCGGAGGCACCCGGCCGGAGCGTCGCCATCGCCACCAGGGAAGCGATCAACTACTACGACATCCCCATCGACGACGCGACCGTCGCCGTCCAGGGATACGGGAGCGTCGGAGCGAACGCTGCACTGCTGCTCGATGACTGGGGGGCACGCGTCGTCGCCGTCAGCGATGTCAACGGTGGCGTCCTCGACACTGATGGCCTCGATACACACGCGATTCCGTCGCACGGGAACCAGCCGGCGGCGGTGATGCGACACGACGCGCCGAACACACTCACCAACGAGGAGCTCCTCGAACTAGACGTCGATGTGGTGATCCCGGCTGCTGTCGGAAACGTAATCACCGCTGCCAACGCCGACCGCATTCAGGCCGACATCGTCGTTGAGGGGGCCAACGGCCCGACGACATCGGCCGCCGACCGAATCCTCGAGGAGCGCGCCGTGCCCGTGATCCCGGACATCCTCGCGAACGCCGGCGGGGTTACGGTGTCGTACTTCGAGTGGCTCCAGGACATCAACCGCCGGACGTGGTCGCCGGAGCGTGTTCGCGACGAACTCGAATCCGAGATGCTGTCCGCATGGAACGCCGTGCGCAGCGAGGTGGACGACGGAGACCTGAGCTGGCGGGACGCTGCCTACGTTGTCGCGCTGCAGCGCATCGGCCGTGCGAAGGAAGCCCGTGGGCTCTGGCCCTGATCTGCACGGCGTTGGGTGTGCCCACACCCCAAACAACTATCACGGACGTTTGTGATGATAGTGGTATCATGCATCGACCCCTCCTCGTCACCGACTTCATCGACCGCGCGCGCACCTACTACGGCGACGAAACCGCCGTCGTCGCCACCACCGGCCGGCGGTACACGTACAGCGAGCTCGCCGACCGCGCCGACCGCTTTTCGGCGGTCCTCCAGGCGGCCGGCATCGACAGCGGCGACCGCGTCGCCGTCCTCGACCCGAACACCCACTACCACCTCGAAGCCGCCTACGGCGCGATGCAGCTGGGGGCCATCCACACGCCACTGAACTACCGGCTCACGCCCGACGACTACGCGTACATCCTCGCCGACGCCGGCGCGGACGCCATCTACGCCGACGCCGAGTACGCCGACCGCGTCGACGCGGTCCGCGACCGGATCCCGACGACCACGTTCATCACCGACGACCCCGCCGCCGTCGACGGCGACTGGCAGGACGCCGACGCCCTGCTGGTCGACGCCGATCCCGACGACTACGACCGCCCCGACATGGCCGAGGACGACGTGATCACGATCAACTACACGTCCGGCACCACCGGGGACCCCAAGGGCGTCTGTCGCACCCACCGCAACGAAGTGGTGCACGCGCTGTTGTTGTCCACCCACCACACCATCACGGACACCGACACCTACCTCTGGACGCTGCCGATGTTCCACGCCAACGGCTGGGGGCACATCTTCGCCATCACGGGCGCTGGTGCCACCCACGTCTGCACGCGGGGCGTCGACGCCGCCAGCGTCTTCGATACCATCCAGGCCGAAGCCGTGTCGTACCTGTGTGCCGCGCCGACCGTCCTGAACATGCTCCTGGACTACCACGAGGCCCACGATGTCGCGGCCACTGGCGACGCCGACGTGCGGGTCGCCACCGCCGGCAGCGCGCCCCCGGAGGCGACGATCCGCGCCGTCGAATCGGCGCTCGACTGGTCGCTCATGCACGTCTACGGGGCCACCGAAACCGGCCCTCTGATCGCCACCTCCGACGCCGACCGACTGCTCGCCGCCGGGGGCGGCAGCCGCGCCGCGATGCAGAAACGCCAGGGCATCGGCCTGTTGGGCACCGAACTGCGCGTCGTCGACGAGCACGGCAACGACGTCCCCCGCGACAACGAGACCATCGGCGAGATCGTCGTCTCCGGCAACCAGGTGATGGACCGCTACTGGAACAAGCCCGACGCCACCGAGCGGGCGTTCACCGATCGCGTTGACGGCTACTTCCACATGGGTGATTTCGCGGTGGTCGACGACACCGGCTTCGTCTCGATCCTGGACCGCAAAAAGGACATCATCATCTCCGGCGGCGAGAACATCTCCTCCATCGAACTGGAGGACACGCTCTTCGAGCACGACGCCGTCGGCGAGGTCGCCGTCGTACCCTCCCCCCACGACGACTGGGGTGAAACACCGAAGGCGTTCGTCGTCCCTACCTCCGGGGACCCCAACAACCCCGGCGTCACGGCCACCGCGCTCGTCGAGTACACCCGGGCGGAGCTGGCGTCGTTCAAGACGGTGCGGCGGGTCGAGTTCGTCGACGAACTCCCCACCACGGCCACCGGCAAAGTCCAGAAGTACGAGCTGCGCGCCGCGGAGTTCGCCGACGAGGAGTCGCTGGTCGGCCAGGGGTAACCCGGCGGCGGTGCCTCAGTCCTCCAGTCGGTCCTGCCAGGCCTGCACCGTCCCGAGCAGCTCGACCGGCGACGTCTCGGCCAGCTCCACGGTCCGGAGCTCGTCCAGGACGGCCGCCGCCTCGGGGTCGTCCGCCTCGCCGTCGTCGCCCGCGTCGTCGACGAACCCGCCGCTGTCCACGTCGAAGACGGCCTGCACCGACTCGCCGGCCGACCCCTTGGCTTCCACCGCGTTCTCCTCCCGGAGCCGATCGAGCACGCCGCGCGCGCGGTCCACGACCGGCTCCGGGACGCCCGCGAGGGCTGCCACGTGCACGCCGTACGATCGGTCGGTCGCGCCGTCCCGAACCGTCCGCAGGAACGTCACCGCGCCGTCGCGCTCCTCGGCGGCCACGTGGACGTTCACGACCGCGTCCAGGTGGTCGGCAAGCGCCGTCAGCTCGTGGTAGTGGGTCGCGAACAGGGTGGTGGCGCGCACCTCGTTGTGGAGGTACTCGGTCGCCGCCCACGCGATGGAGATGCCGTCGTAGGTCGCCGTTCCCCGCCCCACCTCGTCTAAGACCACCAGCGAGTCGCTGGTGGCGGCGTGCAGGATGCGGGACAGCTCTTCCATCTCGACCATGAACGTCGACCGCCCGCCAGCCAGCTCGTCGAGCGCGCCCACCCGCGTGTAAATCCCGTCCACCAGCCCGATGCGGGCGGCGTCCGCCGGCACGAAGCTCCCGACCTGCGCGAGCAACACGATCACCGCGACCTGGCGCATGTACGTCGACTTCCCGCTCATGTTCGGCCCGGTGACGACCTGGAAGCGCCGGCTCGCATCGAACCGTGCGTCGTTCGGGACGAACGACGTCGTCTGCTCGACCACCGGATGGCGGCCCGCGTCGATGTCGAGGCCGTCGCCGGCCACCAACTCGGGGCGCACCCACTGGTTCGCGGCGGCGTGCTCGGCCAAACTCACGAGCGCGTCCACCTCCGCGAGCGCCCGCCCCACGTCCTGCAGCACCGCCGCGCGCTCCCCCACCCGTTCACGAAGCGCCGCGAACAACTCCCGTTCGAGCTCCGCGCGCTCGGCCTCGATGCGCAACACCTCGCGCTCGTGGCTGTCGAGCTCCGCCGTGGTGTACCGGGTGGCGTTCTTCAACTGCTTGATCCGGCGGTACGCGCCGTCCTCGCCGTCGGGCACGGCGTCGGTTTCGCTGTTCCCCACCTGGATGTAGTAGCCGTCGGTCTTGTTCCGGTCGACCTGCAGGTGGGTGACGCCCAGGCGGTCTTTCTCCCGGTCGGCAAGCCCGTCCAGCCACGCCCGGTGCTCGTCGTGGGCCGCCAGCAGCTCGTCGAGCGCCTCGTCGTACCCCGCCTGGAGCAGGCCGCCCTCCGAGAGCGTCTTCGGCGGGTCGTCCGCCAGTGCGTCCGCAAGCTCCGCTCGCACGTCGGCGGCGGCCGCTCGGTCGACCCGCGCCAGCACGTCTCGGGCCGGCGACTCCGCCAACTCGGGGGTCGTCGTGAGCGCGTCCGCCACGTCCGGCAGCGCCGCCAGCGTGTCCCGCACCCGCAGCAGATCGGTGGCGTCGGCGCGCCCGCTGGCGGCGCGACTGGCCAGCCGTTCGAGATCGTAGATCTCACCCAGCACGTCACCCAGCGCGTCTCGCGCGAGCGCGGCGTCCGCCAGCGCGCCCACCGCGGCCTGCCGGCGGTCCAGCTCCGCGCGGTCCCGGGTGGGGCGTGTCACCCACGCCGCGAGCCGGCGGCCCCCCGCCGCCGACGCGGTGTGGTCGATGGTCGCCAGCAGCGAGCCGTCGCTGCCGCCGGTCATCGTCTCGGTCAGTTCGAGGTTGCGCTGGGTCGTCGCATCCAGCTCCACGTGGTCGCCGCCGCCGAACGGCTGGATGCGGGACACCGACGCCAGCACGCCCTCGTCGGCGGCCGCGATGTAGCCCACCGCCGCGCCCGCCGCCCGCACCACCGGCCCGTCGGCGGCCACGCCCAGGCTCTCGATCACGCCGTCGCCGAACTGCTCGCGCACCCGGTGTGTCGCCCGCCCGGCGTCGAACGCGCCGGCGTCGTGCAGCGTCAGCGTCGCGTCCGTGCGCTCCCGGAGCACGCCCAGGAACTCGTCGTCGCCGCGCAGCGCCGGCCCGGGCAACACCTCCGCGGGCGCGAACCGGTACAGCTCCGTGACCGCGTCCGCGCGGTCGGCGCCACGGGTCACGCGGAACTGCCCGGTCGTCACGTCCACGAACGCCAGCCCCCAGTCGCCGCCGGCCTCGCGCACGACCGCCGCCAGATACCGGGGGTCGGCGTCCGTCGACGCCAGCAGGGTGCCGGGCGTCACTACGCGCTCGATCTCGCGCTCGATGTCGCCCGCGTCGGTCTCGGACTGCTCGGCGACCGCGACCCGGTAGCCCCGTTCCACGAGCGCCGCCAGATACGGCGTCAGGTCGTCGACGGGCACGCCCGCCATCGGATACGACGACCCGTGGTTGGATTTCTCCGACACCTGCAGGTCAAGCACCGACGCGACCGTTCGCGCGTCCGCCGCGAAGAACTCGTAGAAATCCCCCACCTGCATCGCCAGCAGGTCCGCGTCGGTCTCGGCTTTCAACGCCTGGAACTCGTCTACGATCCCCATCCCAGCGCCTCCGTTGGCATCACGTGGATGGTCGCAGCCACCGCCAAGAAGGCTTGCGGTGTGGTCGCCGCCTACGCGTCGTCGCCGTACCGGCTGCGTGCGGTCCGGTAGGCCGGCCACAGCGGGTCGGCCGCCGGCTCCGCCAGCGGGTCGCCGTCCACGGTGACGCCGCCCCCGGCCTCGACGACGCCAACGTCGGCAGCCGGGATGCCCTCGTCGCCCAGCGCCCCGAGCACCGCGTCGACGCTCCCGGGATCGACGGCGGCGATCACCGTGCCCTCACTGGACGCCGCCCACGCGTCCATCCCGAACTGCTCGCAGACCGCCCGCACCCCTGGCAGCACGGGGACGGCGTCCCGCGTGATCGACAGCCCGACACCGCTTGCGGCCGCCAGCTCGTGGAGGCCGTTGGCGAGCCCGCGCTCGGTGGCGTCGTGCATGGCTGTGACCTCGCCCGCCGCCGCCATCGTCGCGGCGTCACGCACCGGCGTGGCGTCCGCGAACCGGTCGCGGGCCGCCGCCGCGGCGGCCGCGCTGATCGGGAGGCGGTCCCCGAACAGCACGCCGAGCATGCCCGTCGTCTCGACCGCTGGGCCCTTCGTGACCACCACGCGGTCGCCGGGCTGCGCCCCCGTGGGCGTCACCACGTCCTCGGCGGCACCGACCGCCAGCGCCGTCGCGCCGCCGACCGTCGGGAACGAACACCCCTCGTAGGTGCCCGTGTGCCCGGTCGTCAGGCTCACGCCCAGCGCGCGCGCTTCGCGGTCGAACACCTCCCAGATCGCGTCGAACGTCTCCGTTGCGGTGTCCGGGGGTAGGTTCAGATCGACGGCCAGATGCGCGGGCGACAGCCCCGACAGCGCCACGTCGCTCACGCAGATGTGGAACGCGAACCACGCCGCGCGCTCGATCCCCAGCGCCCGCAACACGAAGACGGGATCGGTCGCCATCGCCACCACGCTGTCGGCGACCGCAACCACCCCGAAGTCGGCACCGTACGTCGGCCCGAGGCGGACGTCGTCGCGGTCCGCGCCCGTCCGGCCCGCGATGTGGTCGTCGAAGAACCCCCGGCCGGCCTTCCCATCGTCCATGGCTGCGCTTCGGTGCCGCGCCACAAGAACCCCGGCCTGACGCCCCGCGGGTCGATCCGATATTGTTCCGGCGATCGACTACCGAAAGTCAAAGCCCTTTACGTTGCGGGGCACAACACGAACCCAAGGAAACCATGCAGGGTCAGAACCAGCAGCAGGCCTACGACCGGGGAATCACCATTTTCTCCCCTGACGGCCGGCTCTATCAGGTGGAATACGCGCGGGAAGCCGTGAAACGAGGGACGGCCAGCATCGGCGTGCGCACCCCCGAGGGTGTCGTTCTCGTCGTCGACAAGCAGACCCGTTCGCCGCTGCTCGAAGGCTCCAGCGTCGAGAAACTCCACAAGATCGACGACCACGTGGGCGCTGCCAGCGCCGGCCACGTCGCCGACGCCCGCCAGCTCGTGGACTTCGCACGCCAGCAGTCCCAGGTCGAGCGCGTGCGCTACGACGAGCCCATCGGCGTGCGCACGCTCACGAAGAGCGTCACCGACCACATCCAGCAGTACACCCAGGTCGGCGGCGCGCGCCCGTTCGGCGTTGCGCTCCTCATCGCCGGCGTCGAGGGCGGCGAACCCCGCCTCTTCGAAACCGATCCGTCCGGCACGTCCAACGAGTGGAAGGCCGTCGCCATCGGCTCCAACCGCGGGGACATCCAGGAGTTCCTCGAAGACGAATACGACGCCGACCTCTCGGTCGACGACGGCATCGACCTCGCGCTGCGCGCCCTCAACGAGGGCCGCGAGGACGCCCTCAGCGGTGACGGCGTGGGTGTCGGGATCGTGGACGCCGACACCGGGACCTACCGCGAGCTCGCGGCCGACGAGTCCCAGTCGTACATCGACGACATCGAGGACGCCGCCGACGACAGCGACGACGACGACGACGAGGAGTAACGCCGTCGTCCCGGCAGCATCCCCCACCGGAACCAGTTCTTTTGCGTGCCCGCACCGTACCGGGAGTCGTGACTGTACAGCACCGCCGCCCCGCTCGCGTCGCCGACGGCGACGACCTCGACGCCGCGATCGCGGGCGCTGACCGCGTTCTCGTGTTGTTCTACACCACCGGGTGTTCGTTGTGTCAAGCAATCGAACCCGTCGTCGGCAACGTCGCCCGCGACACCGGCGTGCCGGTGGTGATGGTCAACCCCGGCGACGACATCGGGCTCGTCGACGAGTGGGCGATCAGAAGCGTGCCCACGCTCGTGCTCGTCGAGGACGGCACCGAGGTCGGGCGGCTCGCCGACGGGTTCCAGGGCGGGGACGCCATCGAGGCGTTCATCGCCGACCACGCGTAGTCACGCCGCGTCGTCGTCGGCCGGCGACGGCAGGTGGGGGTCGCGGTGTGGGGTCCGGCCGTACGCCGGCAGCCCGTCGGTGAGCTGGTCGGTGAGCACGCGCCGCAGTCGGTTGAGACTCGTCTGGTCGAGGTGGTGGTGGTCCGCGAGCCGCTGGAACGCGGGCTCGTCGGTGATGTCGTGGCGCTTGTAGCGGTCGAACAGCTCTGCCATCCGGCCCTGCGTGAGCTCCGCCCCGTCGAGGTCGTCCAGCCCGAGGTACTGGCGGCGGTCGACGTCGACGACGTGGCGGATGGCCACCAGCGCCACCTTCTCGATGGCGCGCTGGCTGCCGAACGCTGTGAGGTCGATGGTGTCCATCACGCCCAGGGCCACGTCGCGTTGCCAGGGCGTCACGCCGATCGCCGTGCACAGCGCCTGGGTCGTCCGCAGGCGGTCCAGTCGGTGGGCGCGCTGGCTGGTGCCGTCGGTGGCGTGGTGGCGGCCCTCGTGGAGCCGGCGCACGCTGTCCGAGAGGTCGCCGTCCGGGGACTCCGGGCGGCCGATGACGGTCGCGCTCGGGGAGACAACACCCCACTGGCGCACCGTCGAGTCGCGGCGGGCTTCCGCGCGGGACAGCGACCCCGACCCTGCGCGTGCGTCGACAGCGCGGTCGCCGTCGTCCGGGTCCGTCCACTGGAGTCGCTGCCCCGCGTCTGCTGGCATACTCCCTGCTGGGTGCTTCCGGGGAATAAATCCTCGGCCCGGAGCCACGGCTGCCGGGTGTGGGACGCCGAGAATCCTCGCTCGTATCTACTCCTTGTCGCCAGAACCACTTAAACGACGACGCGATGCGCCGCCCGCGGGCTCGCCGGCCCTAGACGCCTTCCACCAGCCGTTCGAGCTGGCTCGGGGGCACCGCGCCGCGAGCGCCGTGGCCGTCGTAGACGAACGTCGGCACGCCCGTGATGCCGACCTCGCGGGCGTCCGCGAACTCGTCGCGCAGGCGATCCCGCCACGCCTCGTCGTCGACGACCGTCCGGATCTCCTCGCCGTCCAGCCCGACGCCGTCGGCGATGTCGGCCAGCACGTCGGCGTCGCCCACGTCGCGGTCGTCCGCCCAGAGCGCCGCGAACACGCCCTCGTCGAAGGCGAGCCACTGCTCCGGGAACGTCTCCTTGACGTACAGGGAGGCGACTTGCGCCCGGAAGCCGTCGACGTCGCCGACGAGGTCGGTGCTCATCTCGTCGGCACCGTACTCCTCGCGCAGCCGCTCGACGTTCTGCCGCGCCTCCTCGTAGTACGCCTCGTCCTTCCCGGAGTCGACGCTCTCGTCAAGCGTGCCGTCCGGCCGCCGCTGCCGGCTGCGCAGGTCGAACGGCTGCCAGTCGATTTCGAGGGCGGGTGCCGCGTCGTCGCGCGCCTCCCGGTAGGTTTCGAGTGACTGCCGCCCGAGATAGCAGAACGGACAGACGTAGTCCGAATACACCGTGATTGATCCCGTCACACCGCTCCGTACGACGGCGCAACAAAAGAACACGCCGACTCCGGGGGTGTGTGCCGACGGCGTGACTGTCGCTGCCGGGCATCGGGTGGACCACAGAACACCGCGCGTCGCCGCTCGTATCTATTCCTTGTCGCCAGAGACACTTAAACGACGGCGGGCTGCACCCGGTCGTTTTTCCACCCCGCAGGCAAACCCCCGCCCATGCCGCGAACGCTCACGGACCCCACCGCCGACCGTGCGGCCGCGTTCGCCACCGACGCCGCCGCCGACGGCCTCACCGTCTCCCTGATCGGCTCCTGCGTGGCCACGCTCACCGGGCGCTCGCAGCGCGACCTCGCGGCCGGCGTGCGCACCCTCCTCTGGAAACCCGACGACACCGTGGTGGTCCACGGTGCCAGCGGCCGCGACCCCGACGCGTGGGCGTCCGGTGGCCCGGTCACCGTCGACGCCGCCGACGGTCTCACCGTCGCCTGCGACGGCGGCCACACCGCCGGCGCGCTGCGCGTCCGCTTCGACGCCGTGCACACAGCGACAGCGTTCGACGCCGCCGGCGCGGACGCCACCACGGTGTCCGGAACGGAGGCCGCGCTCAAAGACCACGTGCTCGACACCCCGGATCTCGTCGAGCCCGGGTTCCAGCCGCTGGCCACCGAGCGCGACACGCCCGCCGGCCCCATCGACATCTACGGCCGGGACGCCGACGGCACCGTGACCGCCGTCGAGCTGAAAAACGTGCGCGCGGGCCCGGCGGCGGCCTCGCAGCTCCAACGGTACGTGGCCGCGCTCCGTCGCACCCTCCACGCCGACGCCACCGTGCGGGGCATCCTCGTCGCGCCCGCCGTCACCGCGAAAACCAGGCGGCTGCTGGCCGACCGCGGGCTGACGTTCTCGTCGGTCAGTCTACCCGGCTCGCGAGATCGTTGAGCACGTTCAACGCCTCGATGGGCGTCAGCTCCGCGACACTCACGTCACGCAGCTCCGCGACGATCCCGGCGGCCGCCCCGCGCTGGCCGTTCGCGTCCGCTGTGGGGGTCGTCCCGCCGTCGCCCCCGTCGGCCGTCGCAGGCGCATCGAGCAGCTCCCGGGCGCGGTCCACGACTGGCTCGGGGACGCCGGCGGTGCGCGCGACCTCCACCCCGTAGGAGGCGGTCGCAGCGCCCGCCCGCACCGCGTGCTCGAAGGCGACGCCGTCGTCCCCCCGGGTCGCCGCGAAATGCAGGTTCAGCGCGTCCGGCAGGCGGTCGGCGTCCGCCGTGAGTTCGTGGTGGTGGGTCGCGAACAGCGTCGTCGCCCCCACGGCGTCGTGGATGTGCTCGGTCACCGCGCGCGCGATCGCGAGCCCGTCGGTCGTCGCGGTCCCGCGGCCCACCTCGTCGAGCAACACCAGCGACTCGTCGGTCGCCGCGCGCAGGATCGACGCCAACTCGGTCATCTCCACCATGAACGTCGACCGCCCGCCCGCGATGTCGTCGCTGGCACCGACCCGCGTGAACACGCGATCCACCACCCGCAACTCGGCGGCCGCCGCCGGCACGAAACAGCCCGCCTGCGCCAACACCACGATCACCGCGACCTGGCGCATGTACGTCGATTTCCCGCTCATGTTCGGCCCGGTGATGACCGCAACCCGGCGGTCGTCGTTCAGGGTCGTGTCGTTCGGCACGAACCCGGACTCGGTGCGCTCGACCACCGGATGGCGACCCCCCTCGATGTGGATGCCGTCGCCGCCCATCACCGGCTTGGTGTAGTCGTGGGCGGCCGCCACGGCCGCAAACGACGCCAGCGCGTCCACCGCCGCGAGCGCGCGCGCCACGGCCTGCATCCGCTCGGCCGCCTCCGCCACCCGCTCCCGGATCCCGACGAACAGCTCGTACTCCAGGTCCTGGGCGCGCTGCTCGGCGCGCACGATCTCCTCCTCGCGTTCTTTCAGCTCCGGCGTGACGTAGCGCTCGGCGTTCTTCAGCGTCTGGCGGCGCTGGTAGTCCTCGGGCACCGCGTCCATGTTCGCTTTCGTCACCTCGATGTAGTAGCCGTGCACGGAGTTCTGGCCCACCTTCAGCGAGTCGACGCCGGTGCGCTCGCGCTCGCTTGCTTCGAGGTCGTCGACCCACTGTTTGCCCGCGCGCTCGGTCGCCCGCAGGTCATCGAGGCGCTCGTCGTAGCCGTCCCGGATCACGCCCCCGTCGGTCAGCTCCTGTGGCGGATCCGCCACGATCGCGCGGTCGAGCAGCCCCCGGATCTCGGGGAGGTCATCGAGGGCTTCCCGAAGCGACTGCAGCTTCCGGGCGTCGGCGTCCGCCAGCAACCCCCGGACCTCCGGCACCACCGCCAGGGTGTCCGCAAGCGCCCGCAGGTCGCGGGCGTTCGCCCGCCCCCGGGACACCCGCGACACCAACCGCTCGATGTCGTAGACGTCCCGCAGGTGCTCGTGCAGCTCCTCCCGAGACAGGGGGTCCGCGACGAGCTCCCCGACGGCGTCGTGGCGCGCCGCGATGGCGTCCGAATCCACCAGCGGCCGGCGCAGCCAGTCGGTGAGCTTCCGGCGGCCCAGCGCGCACGCCGTCTCGTCGAGCACGTCCACCAGCGCCGTGCCGTCGGTCCCGTGGACGCTGCGCTGCTCGAACAGTTCGAGGCTGCGCAACGCCACGGCGTCCATCTGGAGGTGCTCCGTGGGACTGTACCGCGTCACGTGGTTCAAGTACGTGAGACGCTGGCTGTCGCCGGCTCCGCCCCGCGTGTACTCGGCGTACGACAACAACGCCCCACACGCCCGCAGTTCGGCGGTCGTCGGCAGCACGTCCTCGCCGCCGAAGTAGTCGGCCACCCGCTCCCGGGCGGCCGCGGGCTCGAAGGCGTCGTCGTCGTACGCGGCGACGAACGCCTCGTCGGCGAACCGGTCGGCGTCGACCCCCGGTCCGACGACGAGTTCGGCGGGCGCGAACCGCCCCAGTTCGTCCCGCACGCGCGCCTCGCCGCCGAGCCGTGTGGCATAACAGTCGCCGGTCGACACGTCGAGCAGCGCGAGCCCGAACCCGACGTCGGCGTCCCGGCCGCCGGCCAGCGCCGCCACGAAGTTGTTGTCCGCGCCCCCGAGTAGTTCGTCCTCGGTGACGGTGCCCGGCGTCACCACCCGTGTCACGGCCCGATCCACCACGCCGCTCACCTCGTCCGGGTCCTGGACCTGGTCGGCAACCGCCACCCGATAGCCGGCGTCCAGCAGCGCCTCGATGTACGGCTCGGCGGTGTCGATGGGCACGCCCGCCATCGGATACTGGCCCGTGGAGTCCTCGCGCGCCGTCAGCGTCACCTCACAGATGCGGGCCGCCGTCTCCGCGGCCGCACAGAACAACTCGTAGAAATCCCCGACCTGGAACAACACCAGCGCGTCGTCGTAGCGCCGCGTGAGCTCGAAATACTGGCTCATCATCGGCGTCAGGTCGCCCTCGCTGGCAGCCATCGCGTCGGGGGGTCCAAGCGCCGCGTCCATGCACGGGAGCCAGCACCGCGACGCCGTTATGCCCACCGATCGCGGGGACAGTCGGGGTGCCACGGTGCCGCCCACCACGCGAATCCGAAACGCACATGCGCTCCGCTGCGCTCCCGCCACACGGATCCGTCACTCCTGTCGGTTCGACACTGACGCATCTCCCGCCGAGCCACAGTGCACCCGCTGCGACCCACCACACCAGTATGAGCGATCACACCACACACCCCGTCGCACCGTCCGCGTCCACAGCCCACCGCCGCCTCGTCGTCGCCCACCCGCCCGGGGGGTGGGGGTCGTGAGCAACACCGACCAGGAGCTCGCCCGCGACCTCGGCTTCCTCGAAGCCTACACCATCGGTCTCGGCACGATGATCGGGGCCGGCATCTTCGTGCTCCCGAAAATCGCCGCCGAACAGGCCGGCCCCGCCAGCATGGTGTCGTTTTTCGTCGGCGGCATGGTGTCGCTGTTCGCCGCGCTCTCGTTGTCCGAGCTCGCCACCGGCATGCCGAAAGCCGGCGGCAGCTACTACTACGTCAACCGCGCGCTGGGGCCGTTTTTCGGCAGCATCGTCGGCTGGGGGATGTGGGCCGGGCTGACGTTCGCGTCGGCGTTCTACATGATCGGGTTCGGCCAATACCTCCTGCCGGGACTGGGCGAGTACGTCGGCGTCCTCGCCGGCTGGGGGGATCTCGGGATCACCGTTGCCGCGCTCGCGATGGCCGCGCTTCTGACCGCCGTCAACTACTACGGCGTCAAAGAAACCAGCGCGCTCCAGAACGTCATCGTGCTCACGCTGGTCGGACTCGTGCTCGCGTTCCTCGGGCTCGGCGCGGTCACCGGCCCGACGATCACGGAGTTCAACCCCAACGGCTGGCCCGCGGTCGCCGCGACCGTCGGCACCGTCTACGTGACGTTCATCGGCTTCGAGGTGATCGCCACCAGCGCCGAGGAGATCAAAAACCCCAGCCGGAACCTCCCGCTGGCGATGATCGCCGCCGTCGTCACGCCCACCCTGATGTACGTCGGCGTGATGTTCGTCTCCACCGGCACGATCGACATCCCCGTGCTCGCGGGCTCCGACGTTCCGGTCGCGCTGGTCGCCCGTGAGATCTTCCAGCCGCTTGCCGGCGCGGTCTCCTGGCTCCCGTTCGTCTCCGTTCAGCCCGCCACCGCCGGCTCGGTCGGCGCGCTCGCAATGATCGTCGGCGCGGTGCTCGCGACCGTCTCCAGCGCCAACGCGAGCATCCTGTCGGCGGCGCGCGTGAACTTCGCGATGGGGCGGGACAAGATCCTCGTCAACTGGCTCAACGAAGTCCACGACCGATTCCGCACGCCGTACCGCGCGATCGCCGCGACGGGCGTCATCACGCTGCTGTTGATCGGGATCGGCGTCGGCGTCGGCACGCTGGCCGAGGTGGCGAGTTTCATGTACCTCGTCACGTACGCCCTCGTGCACGTCTCCGTGGTCGTGTTGCGGCGCGCGAACCCCGACACCTACGACCCGGCGTTCCGCATCCCCGCGGTGCTGTACCCGGTGGTGCCGGTGCTCGGCGCGGCGGCGTGCGTCGCGGTCCTCGTCCAGATGTCCGTGACGTTCTCCCCCATGACGATCGGGGTGGCGTCCGTCGCGGTCGTGCTGCCGGTGACGCCGACGCCGGTCGGCGCGATCGGCACCGTCCTGGTGGCGTTCGGGATCGCGTGGTACTACTGCTATGCTCGCGCCCGCGCGCCGAGTCAGAGCCTCGTCGGCGACGCACTCGCGCCGTCCTCGTCGCCGGACACGGACACACCAGACACCTACACCGTCGTGGTGCCGGTTGCGAACCCGGACACGGAACACGACCTCCTGCGCATGGCGGCCGCGAGCGCGCACGCTCACACCGACGCGCACGCCGAAGTCATCGCGGTGAACGTCATCGAGGTCCCCCGCCAGACGTCGCTGTCCCAGGACCTCGCCTTCGAAGAGGAGCGCGTCGAGCGCCAACAGGAGCTGCTCGACGCCGCCAGCGCGGCCGCCGCCGACCTGGACGTGCGCCTGCGGACGCGCGCCGTCGCCAGCCACGACACCGGGGCCGCCATCCTCGACGTCATCGAGGACACGGCCGCCGATCACGTGTTGCTCGGCTGGGGGGGCACGCGTCGCCGCGACCACGTCCTGGGGTCGACCATCGACCCCGTGGTCGGCCACGCGTCCTGTGACGCCACGCTCGTGCGCCTCGGGCCGGCCGCCGCCGGCGACGCCAGCGATATCATGGTGCTCGCCGGGGAGGGCCCACACGCGCCGGTTGCCGCGCGCCGTGCGGCCGAATTCGTCGCCGCCGACGAGACGGACGCGTCGCTGACGCTGCTGAACGTGCAGCCGCCCGCGGACGACGACGCCGACGCGTCGGCCACCGAGCGTGGGGCGGCGGTCATCGACGCCCTCGCGGAGCGCGCTGGCATCAAATATATGACCTATGACACCGAAGTAGTCGTCTCGACGGACACCGAGGCCGCCGTCATCGACGCCGCCGCCGACTTCGATATGGTTTACGCCGGCGCAACGCGCTCGGGGCCGGTGTCCCAGGCCGTCTTCGGCTCGATCCCGGAGGCCGTCGGTGCGGGCGTCGATCAAACCGTCGTCATGGCGCGCGGCCCGGACAACACACCAATGTCAGTACGTGACGCGATCACACGTCGGTTCGGGGGATAGCTCGCATGTATCTCATCATCGTGGGTGCCGGCGACATCGGCACTCCGCTCATCGACGTCGCCACCCGGTCGGGCAACGAGGTCGCAGTCATCGAGCGCGACGACAGCCGCGCCGCCCGGGCGGCAGACGACTACGACTGCCTCGTGTTGCACGACGACGCCACGATCAAAGACACGCTGGCCGACGCCGGCGCCGGGCGCGCCGACGCCATCATCTCCACCACCGACCAGGACGCCACCAACATCATGGTGTGCCTGCTGGCCGCGGAGTTCGACATCCCCGCGATCCTCTCGGTGGTCCACAACCCCGAACACATGGGGGTCTTCGAGCGCATCGGCGTGAGCACGATGGAAAACCCCCAGCAGCTCATCGCCGAATACCTCTACCGGGCCGTGACGCGTCCCGCGATCGTCGATTACATGCGCATCGGCGACCACGCCGAGGTCTTCGAGATCAGCGTCACCGACTCGGCACCCGTCGCCGGCGCGACCCTCCAGGAGGCCGCGAACACGGGCGCGCTCCCCGACGACGTGCTGGTCGTTGCCATCGAGCGCGACGGTGACGGCGACCCCATCACGCCCCGCGGGGACACCGTCATTCAGGCCGGCGACCTCCTCACGGTGTACTCCGGGGTGGGCGCGAACCCGTCGGTCACGGATGCCTTTGGACACAACGAGGACGCCACCGGATAGCCCCGGGCGCGTGGCTACAGCCGGTAGGCCATCATCACCTCGTCGACGTACGCCTCGTCAAGCTGGTAGTGGTCGGCGCGGCGGGCTTCGCGCTCCCAGCCACGGGATTCGAGGAACCCGATGGCGGCGTCGTTCGTCGCCGGCACGCTGTTGTAGAGTTTCTCGTAGCCCCGGCTGGCGGCCCATTCCAGCCCACGCTCCAGCAGGTAGCCGCCGATCCCGTGGCCTTGGTGGGCGTCGATCACGCCGACGGTGAGGGTGGCGGTGTGTGCGAGCTTCGCCAGCTCGGAGCCGACCAGGTGCACCCACCCAACGACCGCCTCGTCGACGGTCGCGACGAAGAACATGCGCTCTTCGACGTCGTTGTGCCGCAACAACACTTCCTCGTGGTCGACGATGTCGGCGACGGATTCGGCCTCGATGTACGTGCGGTCGTCGGCGACCTGCCGTATCGCCCCAACGAGCCCGGACAGATCCCCCTGTCGCGCCGGGCGAACGACCACCTCGATGCCGTCGCTGCGGTGGGTCTCGGCCGCCACGTCGGCGTCGAAGGCGACGGTGACGGCCTCGTCGTCCACGCGCAGGAACCCGTCCCGCTGGAGGATGGCGACGTGGTGGCGGATGCCCCGCGGGGACAACGGCATCGCCGCTTCGAGGTCGTCGTACGTGCACTCGCCGTGGCGCTCGACGTAGTTGTAGAGGCGCTTCTGGTCGTCGTGGTCGAACGCGAGCTCCGTCTCGGCGGTGTCGCTCATACGTTCGTGTACGCAGTCCGACCACTTAGTGGTTTGTCGTGTCTTCACATGGCATGCCCGGTGGCTGGGACACGGCCACGTTCCGTACTCACGCCGCGGGACCGCGACTGCTGGCCCGCGACACACCGCAGAAATCGGCCGCCCGCTCGCGCTACGACTTGTTGCGCTTGTCGGCGTTCGTCGACGGGCGCAGGCCCTCGGTGCCCTTGCCGCGGTTCTGGAGGCCACGCGCGCGCCGTCCCGCGCTCGTCTTCCCACGGAACACGCGGTTCTTGTGGCTGTCGTCGCAGATCCAGTTCAGATCGTCGTCGTTCTGGATCGCGCCGTGCTCCGGGTCCAGGAGGATCGCTTCGAACCACTTCTGGGAGCCGTCCTCACCGACCCAGTAGGAGTTCAGCGTCCGGAGGTTCACGTACTTCCGGCTGGCGCGCTCCTCGGCGATGCGCTGGAGGTTCTTCGCGCGACCGATGCGGTTGACGCCCTGGCGCTTCGTGCGGCGACCCGCCTTGAACCGGGACTTCCGGGCGGTCCCCTTGCGCACGCTCACGCGCACCACGACGACGCCCTGCTTGGCCTTGTAGCCCAGCTCGCGGGCCTTGTCGAGGCGCGTCGGGCGGTCGACCCGTTCGATCGCGCCCTCCTTGCGCCAGTCCTGCTTGCGCTGCCACTGCAGCTCGGCGAGCTTCCCGTCGTCGGGATCCTCCCACGCTTCCTTGATGTGCGAATAGAAACTTCGTGCCATTGTTCTGTGTCCGCGGGCGTTGTGTGGTTCAATTCCCGGCGCGCCGAGAATCACATCCCGGCCCGACGCGTCGTCAGGCGCCCGCTGGAGCCCGCCACCAGCGAGTTACTGTTCGGTACTCCACCGGCGGGGTTAAGAACTTCGGAACGACGCCACGTCCGTGCTGAGATCGTCGGCACGCTGGAAGCGCAGCCCCGGCCCGCCGTACCGCTCAACCAGCGTCGCTCCGTCGAAGTCGGCGGGCGCCTGGAACACCACGATCCCACGCGCCGTGCCGTTCGCCGGCACCTGCTTGGGGAGCTGTGCCGCCCGGAACGCCGTGGACGCGTTGGTGAACGACTGCGGCGACCGGAACGTCCCGTTGGCCGCGAGCGCCACCGTCTCGTCTCGGATCGTCACGGGCTCGCTGCCGGTCGCCGTCGCTTCGAAGGCCACCACCACGAACGTCTGGCCCGCCGGCGCGGTGTAGTTCCTGATCTCACCCCGGGGTTGTGCCGTCCACCGCACCGTCGCCGTCGGGGCGTCCGCGTCGGACAACGACAGCGCCGTGATCGGCTGCCCGCTCGCCGAGCCGGCCCGCAACTCGTCGACGAACGGCACCGACCCGAGCAGCGTCGGCCCCACGAACACCGCCGCCGCCACGACCAGGGCCGCCACCAGGATCGGGATCACCGGCACCCCGGTCGGCACCGACACCGGCAGCGACGGCAAGCGACCGCCCCCACCGCCGCCACCGCCCGTGTACTCCGTCACCATCTCTTCGACGCCCTCCTCGCGCACCGAGTTCGCCAACTCGTTCGGGTCGAGGAGGTGGATGTCCTCGGAGTCGGCGGCCGTCCGCGCGCCCGTCGTGAACCGCCCCAGCGTCGCCATCACCCGGACGTCGACGCCCTGCTTGTCGCAGAACGCGAGGAAATCCTCGACCTCCGAGGCGTCGACTTCCGTTCCGTCGTCCGGGCGCACGCCCATGAGCCCGCGCGTCCCCGAGTCCTTGTCCCCGGCCACCAGGTACGTGCCGTCGTCGTTTTCGGTCACCGACGTCTCCCAGCCCTTCTCCGCCCAGAACGCGGCCAGGAACTCGGGGAACGCCGACGCCTGCATCTCATCGAACATTACGATGCCTCCATGCCTGCGTTGGTGGTCCAGCCACGCCCGCTTGCTGTCTCGGTGTCGCCACCGCACCCGGCCCGCCGCGTCGTGGCTGCTGGCCCAATTCGGTCCATGAGTGAAACTCCGCGTTGGAACGCCGTTGCCGCGCCCGCGGTATAAATACGCGGGTGTCTGTCGGTCACACGTCACGTCCCGCGCCGCACCCGGCGGTGGTGGGCGCTCGCGTTCAGTGCTCGGTGACCGACGCGAACGCGTCGTCGGCGACCGCCCCAACGACGGCGTCGTGGTCGACTGCCGGCACGTCACTGGGGTATTTCTGGCGGAAATACTGGACGATGTTCTCCACGTCCCGCGCCAGCAACTCGCGGGCGTTCTCGTGGTCGGTCGGCGTCGCCTGGGGCCAATCGAACAACACGACGCCGTCCGAATCCACGAACACGTTGTACTCGCTGACGTCGGCGTGGACGTACCCCTCGCGGTACGCCGCCGCGACCTCCCGCAGGATCAGATCCAACACGCCGCTCGCCTGCTCGGGGTTCAGCTTCGCGTTCGACAGCTCGGTGCCGCTGACCTTCTCCATCACGATGGCGTGGCGGTTGTGATCGACCGGCCGCGGCACGTTCACGGTCGGGTACAGCGCCTCCAAGGCGTCGTACTCGCGCTCGGCGGCCTTCCGTGCGGTGTACTGCCACGACGTGTGTTCTTTCTCGCTGGTGTAATCCCGGCCCCGGTGGACCTCCCGGAACTGCGTGTACCCCTCGCGGTGGAACTTCAGCGCCATCGGCCGAAACGACTGCACCTCGTAGACGTCGCTCTCCTTGCCGACGCCGAGGGGCGCGCCGAACCCCTCGACGCTGTCCCGCTCGGCGAACGTGTGCAACGCCAGCACGTCGTAGCCCGCGAACGTGAGCTGGACGCCCTCGTACTGGATGGTCTTCCGTTCGAGGAACTCCCGGTCGAGCATCCGGTCGAGCCGGTAGTCGACCTCCTGGGGCGTGAGTCGCGAGAACTCCGGCAGCTTCTCGCGGCTCACCCACTCCGAGAACCGCATCCCGTGCTCGACGCCCGACAGCAGGTGGAAGTCCTCCGGGTCGAGGGCAGCGATCTCGTCGGCGACGTTCCGCACCATTCACTCACGCGTAGTCGGCCACCGGGTATAAGCCTCCTGAAGCGCACAGCCGCCGCGATCAGCCGGCCGCCGTCCTGGCGGCGCTCAGTCGTCGCTTGACATGGTGCCAAGCGTCTGGCCGGCGACCGCCACGGTCCGCTCGTTGTTCGCCACCCACCGCAACAGGATGAACGCGAAGACGTACTTCGCGAAGACGTCAAGCACCGAGTACGCCCAGGACGTGACTCCCACGGACTGCACGAGCGCCAGCCCCTCCACGCCGACCGCCCACACGATGGGGTATCCGAGCCAGAGCACCACCGTGAGCACGCGCAGCGTGTCGAAGATCTCCGCGGTGCCGGCGCTCGACGCCGACGCCGCCCAGTCGGTCACTAGGGCGGACAACACCACCACGAAGAACGCGCAACTGATCGCGTAAAACGCCCACCGGAAGAGCAGCGCCGACGTGGTCATCGCCGCCGCCAACCCCGTCACGCACATCCCGATGTCGGCCGCGATCACGGTAAACAGGCTGCCGAGATCGACGTCCGCCAGCAGCCCCAGCGCCAGCAGTATCATCGGCGTCGACAGCGCCCACGTGAGATACCGCCCCCACTGACTGCGCACCATCTCGCCGGCCAGCGCGTGCCCGGCGGGCATCTCGATCATCCCCACGGTGAGCCCCGACAGCAGCCCGAGGTAGCTGGAGATCGACACCAGCGGGATCATCAGCGTCGCCCCCCAGATGAGCCGCGGTCGTCCCGGTCTGATGGTGCGTCCCATATACACGAACACGAGGATCGCGATCCCCGCGAGCGCGACGTTCACCCACAGCGACGAACTCAACAGCGCGTTCTCGCGGACCGCGGCCGCCGATTGCGCGTCCAGCACCCCCGCATCGACCACACCGGGTACACTCGTGATTGACATGTGTTCGGAAGGACACGGCACGCCATTAAATAACCTCCCCCAACTCACGAGACGCCCCGGCCCCAGGGTGACGAACCGCTTTTCTTGCTCCCCCGGAAAGCACGCGCATGGACTTGGCCGACCGCGACTGGCGGTTGATTCGCGAGGACACCCGCCCCGGGCCGATGCAGATGGCCCTCGACGAGATCGCCGCCCAGACGGCCGCCGACGGCGGCCCCCGTACGGTCCGCGTCTACACCTGGACGCCGGACACGCTCTCGATGGGGTACCGCCAGGCCACCGACTCCGTCGACTGGGCGGCCGCCGCGGACGCCGGCATCGACGTGACGCGCCGCCAGACCGGCGGCGGCGGCATCTACCACGACGCACACGCCGACATCTCTTACTCCATCGTCGCGCCCGCCGACGAACTCCCCGGGGACCTCATGGACACCTACGAGCTCCTCTGTACCCCCGTCTTTGACGCCTTCGACCGGCTCGGCATCGACGCCCGGTTCACCGACACCGAACAGCCGGCGCTCCACCAGCCGGCCTGTTACCTCCGCGCACTCAACCCCGCCCACGACATCGTCGCCGGCGATCCCGGCCGCAAGATCAGCGGGAACGCCCAGTACCGCCGGGCGGACGCGGTCATCCAGCACGGCTCGCTCAGCTTCGCGCTCGACGCCGAGCGCCACCTCTCGGTGTTCTCGGACCCCGACACCACGCCCGCGGCGTTCCGCGAGCACGTGACCACGATCGAAGCCCAGGCCGGCGTCGACCGGGCCGACGCAGTCACGGCCGTCGAGCGGGCGCTCGGCGAGTGGGCGGACGCCGACGAGGGGGAGTGGACCGACGCGGAACTGGCGCGCGCCCGGGACCTCGCCGCCGAGAAGTACGCCGCCGACGCGTGGGTGCGGGATCGAACCGCGCCCGGCGACGCATAACCCCACCGTCTCCGAAGCCGCTAAGTCCGGGCGGCGGCAGACTACGTGTATGCGCGTCGGTGCACACGTCTCCATCGCGGGTGGTGTTGATAACGCCGTCACGAACGAGCTCGACGTCGGCGGGAACTGCGGGCAGATCTTCACGCACTCCCCGCAGGTCTGGCAGGACCCGAACATCGGTGCCGACGAAGCGGCGGCGTTCCGCGAGGGCACCGCGGCGGACCTCGATGGCCCCTGGGTCATCCACTCGTCGTATCTCGTGAACCTCTGCACGCCCAAAGACGACCTCCGCGCGAAATCCATCGACAGCATGCAGGCGGAGGTCGATGCCGCACACACACTCGGCATCCCATACGTCAACGTCCACCTCGGCGCACACACGGGCGCCGGCGTGGACGACGGTCTCGACAACGCCGCGTCCGCCCTCGACGAGCTCGACATCCCCGACGACGTGACCGTCCTCATCGAGAGCGACGCCGGCTCCGGCACGAAGCTCGGCGGTGACTTCGAGCACCTCCACGAGGTGTTGACTCGCTCCGACCAGGACCTCGACGTCTGCATCGACACCGCCCACGCCTTCGCCGCGGGCTACGACCTCTCCACCGAGGCGGCGGTCAACGACACCCTCGCGGCGTTCGACGACGTGGTCGGCCTCGACCACCTGCAGTACGTCCATCTCAACGACTCCAAGCACGCCTGCGGCACGAACAAGGACGAACACGCCCACATCGGCGAGGGACACATCGGCGAGGCGGGCATGCGCGCGTTCATCAACCACGACGCCATCGCCGACGTTCCGCTGGTGCTGGAGACACCCCACGAGGACGGCAGAGGCTTCGCGTGGAACATCGACCGCGTCCGCGACCTCCGGGCGTAACCCAGTCGGTCAAACCCGCGTTTCAGTCTCAGCCGGAACTAAGTCATCGTGGGTCGTTGGATCAGGTGCGTCCGCCTGCCATCCCCCACTCCCGGCCGGTCCCGTCTTCCGGGAGTGCGCGGCGGACGATGACCCGTCAGTTTTTCGCCGCCACACGACATCGGGGCGAGCGTGCGCGAGTTCAGCGCCGACTACCTCACCGAGACGCGCCGCGGCATGTGGCGTGACCGCGACGCGCTCGCCGACCTGCGCCTGTCCGACCGCTCACGCATCCTCGATGTCGGTGCGGGCACCGGCGAGTTCGCGCGCGTCCTGGCCGCCGAGTCGTCAGCGCCGGTGGTCGCCCTGGACGCCGACACCACGCTGCTGGGGCACACGGCCGACGGTGCCGCCCACCGGGTCGCCGGCGACGCCACCCGGCTGCCGGTCCGTGACGACGCCTGCGACCTCGTTGCCTGCCAGGCGCTGCTGATCAACCTCCCGGAGCCGGCGGCCGCCGTCGAGGAGTTCGCGCGCGTCTCCTCGGAGCTGGTCGCCGTCATCGAACCCGACAACAGCGCCGTCACCGTGGCGTCGACGGTCGCGGCGGAGTCAGCGCTGTCGGCGCGCGCCCGCGAGTTCTACGTCGACGGCGTCCACACGGATGTCACGCTCGGCGCGGACGCCGCCGACGTGCTGGCCGACGCCGGCCTCCGGGACGTGTCCACGACGCGCCACGAACACGTGCGCGTCACCGAGCCGCCCTACGACGACGGCGACCTGGACGCGGCCGCCCGGAAGGCCACCGCCGACCGGCTGGCCGACCAGCGCCCCGAGCTCGCCGCCGGCGGGCTTGCCGACAGCGCCTACGACGAGCTGCGGGCGGCGTGGCGCGAGATGGGCCGCGATGTCGTGGCCCAGATGCAGGCCGGCGAGTACGTCCGACGGGAAACCGTGCCGTTCTACGTGACCGTTGGCCGCCTTCCCGACGACGACACCGCGTAGCCGTCGGGCTTCCGAAAGCACTACCTTGCGGGCCAGCATCGCCGGGCGCATGGACACACGAGTGCGCCGCCACGCCGAGGTGCTCGTCGACCAGTGCGCGGACGTGCGCCGCGGCGACATGGTGACGATCAGGGCGAGCCGGCAGGCCGAGGCGCTGGTCGTCGCGCTCTACGAGGCGCTCGGCCAGCGGGGCGCCCGGCCGTCGCTGTCGTGGTCGCTCCCGCGGGCCACCAGGGCGTACGCGCGAGCGATGGACGAAGCCGACTACACGACCAAAGACCACGAGCTCGCCGCCATGGAGGAGACCGACGTGGTGTTCCTGATCGGCGGCGGCCCGAACGCGTTCGAAACCAGCGACGTCCCCCCAGAGATGTCGCAGGCGGGCAGCCGCGCCCACAAACCGATCTCCGAGCAGCGACTGGACACGCGGTGGGTCATCACCACGCACCCCACTGCCGCGGGGGCCCAGCGGGCCGGGATGAGCACGGCGGCCTACGAGGAGTTCGTCTACGACGCCGTGAACAAGGACTGGGCCGCGCAAAGCGAGTTCCAGTCCCAACTGGTGGAGATCCTCGACCCCGCTGAGACGGTGCACATCGTCTCCGGAGACACCACCGACATCACGATGCGCGTCGACGGAATGCGAGCGTGCAACGACGACGGCGACCACAACATGCCCGCGGGCGAGGTGTTCACCGCCCCCGTTCCGGACTCCGTGGCGGGCGAGGTGTACTTCGACAAGCCGCTGATGCGCCAGGGCAACGAGATTCGGGGCGCAGCGCTGACCTTCGAGGACGGTGACGTCGTGTCGTTCAGCGCCGAGCAAAACGAGGACGTGCTTGCGGGCATCCTGAACACTGATGCGGGCGCGCGGCGGCTGGGCGAGCTGGGGATCGGGATGAACCGCGGCATCGACCGGTTCACGTACAACATGCTGTTCGACGAGAAGATGGGTGACACCGTTCACCTCGCCGTCGGCGCCGCGATCGACGAGTGTGTGCCCGAAGACTGCGAGTTCAACGACTCCGCGGTCCACACGGACATGATCGTCGACATGAGCGAGGACTCGTTCATCGAGATCGACGGCGAGATCGTCCAGCGCAACGGCACGTTCGTCTTCGAGGACGGCTTCGAGGCATAAGCGGACGTGTCAGTGCCGGCCCCCCGGCGCTCACACCACGTCGCCGCGCACCGTCGCGCCCGTCGCGCGATCCCGGCGCGCGTCCACCGCGTCGGCGGCGAGTTCGGCGTCCGCCTCGTCAGCGCCCAGCATCTCCAGGGCCTCCGCGAGCGTCGGGAAGACGAGCTCGCCGGCCCGGAGCTTCGCCATGGCGTCGGTGCCGCGGCGTCCGTCGGCGTACACGCACACTCCCCTGGGATCGAGGACGTGCTCGTAGGTCTCGGTGGCCAGCGCGCCCTCCAGGCGTTGCGTGACGTTGTCCTCGAAGCCGGCGTTGCAGACCTCCAGGTGGATGGGTTCGTCGTCGCCCACGAGGTGCGCACCGAGACAGCGCTCGGGCGCGACGTGCCCGCTGTCGTTTGCGCGCACGTGCTCGGGGTGGGCGTCCGCCCAGGACGCCCGCACCGTCTTCCCGACGCCCGCCACCCCGTACTCGCGCTCGAACTCGTCGGCGCGGTCGGCGTCGTCGCCCCGCAACAACACGTCTTTCGTGAGGTAGACGTCGAGCCTGTCGACGGGATCGAGCCCGAGCGCCACGTCGCCGTACGCCCACACTTCTCGGACGGGCACGGGCATCTCCTCGTCGATAACCGTATCGAGCAGTGCCTCGACGCGGTCGACGGCGGCCTCGCGGTCCATGCCCTGGATACCCGTCGCGCGTGAAAAACCGTTCCGGGACGCCGACTGCCGCCCACACCCCGGGAGTTTCGTGGGTGGCGCGCCTGCCATCGCGTATGTCCGACGACACCACCACCGACGGCGTCGACGCCCTCGACTCCTATCGCCAGTTCTTCGCGCTACAGCCCGACGTGCTCGTGTTGTCGGCGGCGATGCTGGTGTTCAGCCTCGCCTTCCAGATGACCACCCGGTACGTCCCCGAGTACATCTACACGCTCGGCGCTGGCGGCGCGATCGTCGGCCTCTACGGCAGCCTCGGCAACCTCATCTCGGCGGTCTACCCCTACCCGGGTGGCGCGCTCTCGGACCGCGTGGGCTCTCGCGTCGCGCTCACCGGCTTCGCCGTCGTCACCACCGCCGGCTTCCTGGTGTGGGCGGCCGCCCCGTCGCTGCCCGGCGTCGTCGTCCCCGAGATCGCACTGGGGCCACTGGATCTCGGTGGCTGGGCGGTCGGCGCGTGGCTGTGGGTGTTCGTCGGGCTCTTTCTCACCCAGGCCTGGAAGTCGTTCGGGCTCGGCGCGACGTTCGCCATCGTGAAACAAGCCACCGATCCAAGCAGGCTCGCCATGGGGTTCGCGAGCACGGAAATCTTCCGCCGGGTGGGGTTCCTGCTCGGCCCCGCCATCGCCGCCGCCGTGCTCGCCGCCACCGAGTTCCAGGTCGGCTTCCGGTACGTTCTCCTGCTCGCGGCCGGGTTTGCGGCCGTCGCCACGGTCGCCCAGCAGTACCTCTACGACGCGTCCGAGGACACCGTCGGCGACTCCTTCGAGGGGCTCGACACCATCCGAGCGGATCTGGCGGCGATGCCGGAGACCCTGCGCCCGCTGCTGATCGCGGACACCCTGATCCGGTTCGCGAACGGACTGGTCTACGTCTTCTTCGTCGTCGTCGTTACACGATACCTGGGCGTCGGATTCAGGGGCTTCGGCGTCTCACTCTCCCCGGAAGCCTTTTTCGGCGTTCTGCTCGCCGTCGAGATGGTCGTCGCCATCCTCACGAAGGTCCCCGTCTCGAAGCTCGCCGAACGCACCGGCCTGAAGCCCGTTGTCGGCCTCGGCTTCCTCGTGTACGCGGTGTTCCCCGTGTTGCTCATCAACGCGCCCGCCGACCAGTGGGTTCTCGTCGCGCTGTTCGCGTTCTCCGGGCTGCGGTTCGCCGGCCTCCCCGCGCACAAGGCACTCATCGTCGGGCCCGCCGAACAGGACGCCGGCGGTCGCATCACCGGGACCTACTATCTCGTCCGGAACACGATCGTCATCCCGAGTGCGGCCGTCGGCGGCCTGCTGTACGGCGGCGACTGGGCGGTCGCGCTCCCAG
Organism: Halobacterium sp. BOL4-2; assembly: GCF_016917835.2. Classification (GTDB taxonomy): domain Archaea; phylum Halobacteriota; class Halobacteria; order Halobacteriales; family Halobacteriaceae; genus Halobacterium; species Halobacterium salinarum. The sequence goes on from NZ_CP070332.2 coordinate 150,068, forward strand.
TCGGCGACGCCTCGGTGGCTGCCGGCCCCGAACTCTCGTTCACGCTCGCGACAGTGATCGGGCTGCTCGGCGTCGCGTACTTCGCCGTGTTCGGCCGCGAGTTCGACGCCTACGCCTGAACCGAAACACGGACGCGCCTGCCCGCCGTTGGTCCAATACTCTCTCAGCGGGCCACCCGCTCTGTCACCATGCCACCCACGCAACTCAAAGACCCAGTCCACGGCTACATCGAACTGGACGCCGCCCTCGTCGATGGGCTCATCGACCGCAAACCGTTCCAGCGGCTGCGCCACGTCCGGCAGTTGTCCGCGACCACCCTCGTCTATCCGGGCGCAAACCACACCCGCTTCGAGCACTCGCTGGGCGTCTACCACCTCGCAAAAACCGTCTTCGAGAACCTCCGCACACAACCGTACTTCCACCAGGACGCCACCACCACCGAACTCGACGCCATCCAGCGCACGCTCGAGTGTGCTGCCCTCCTCCACGACGTCGGCCACCCGCCGTTCTCCCACCTCGGCGAGCGCTACCTCGACCGCAGCGCCATCCTCGATCGCCTCGCCGACCACGGCCTCCACGCGACGTTCGCGGACGCCGGCGTCGGGAACGCGCCGCTGCGGGAAGCCAGCCCCCACGAACTGTTCGGCTGCCTGTTCGTCTGCCGGGAGTTCGCCGACGCCATCACGGCCATGGATGTCGACCCGCACGCAGTGTGCGCGCACATCCTCGGGTACAGCCTGGCCTACGAGCGCGGCGGGCGCTGGCAACACGGCGTCGCCGCCCAGATCCTCCACAGCCCCATCGACGTCGACCGCCTCGACTACATCACGCGGGACAACCAGATGACCGGCGCGGACGTGCTGAGCTTCGACACCGCCCGCATGGTCGCCTCCTACACCGCCCACCCCGACGAGGGGCTGGCGCTGTCGGACAAAGCCCTCTCGACCATCGGGAACTACCTCGAAGGCCGGATCGCCCTCTACATGTGGGTGACCCAACACCACAAGTCGGTGTTCGCCCACGCGCTCCTCCGGGAACTCCTGGCAGCGCTCGCGGCGATGCGGGACACCCCACCGATCACCATCGACGCCGTGCTCGATCGCGGCATCGACGACAACACCATCCTCGAACGCCTCCGGGTCGCCGCCCACGACAACCCCGACTCGACGCTTGCCACGCTGTACGAGCGGTTTCGCAGCCGCGAGTTCCCCGAGACCTGCTGGAAACACCGGGTCGCGTACGCCGCCCGCGTGGACGTCGGCGACACCACGGCGTCGGCCTCCGCGCCCGCCGACGACCCTCCACGTGCCACGGACGCCGACATCGACGCGTTCAGTGACTGGCTCACCGGGAACGCCGACCGCCTCGAACCCCGCCTCGCGGACGCCCTCGGGGTGCCGGTCCACGAAGTCTGGATCGAACACTCCTACGTCCCCGAATACGAGCCACAAGCCCTCGAAGACATCCCCATCGCCTACGGCGGCACCACGCGATCGGTCGGCGACTGGGGGCTGTACGGGGATCGCGCGTTCGACTCCCCCATCCCCTTCGTTTTCGTCCCCCACGGCGTCGAAACGCAGGCGATCACCACGCTGTCGGCGTGGTTCCACGCCGAGTCGACGGCCTGACTGCGACACCGGCCGTCCGAAACCGTGAAACAACGGCCGCCGCTACCCCGCACCGATGGACTGCACGAAGTGCGACCGCGACGCGGTGATGCACGCGGCGTACTCAGGCGCGCACCTCTGTGAGCCACACTTCCTCGACAGCGTCGAGCGCCGGGTGCGTCGCCGCATCCGCACCGACAACATGCTCTCCCCGGACACCACTCCCGACGACCCCGAGACGTGGGTGATCGGGCTTTCGGGCGGCAAGGACAGCGCGGTGCTCACGGACCTCATCGAGGAGACGTTCCGCGACGACCCCCGCGTCGAGCTGATCGCGCTCACGATCCACGAGGGCATCGCGGGCTACCGCGACGAGAGCCTCGACGCCTGTACGACGCTGGCCGCCGACCGCGACATCCGCCACGAGCTCGTCACCTACCGCGAGGAGTTCGACGTCGCCATGGACGACGTGGCCGACGACGACCCCCTCGACATGGCGCCCTGTGCGTACTGTGGGGTCTTCCGCCGGGACCTCCTCGCGAAATACGCCGACGAGTACGACGCGGACAAACTCCTCACCGGCCACAACCTCGACGACGAAGCCGAAACCGCGCTCATGAACATCCTCGAAGGCAACGTCACACAGATCGCCACCCACTTCGACGCCAGCCTCGGCTCCTTCGACGACCGTGCGGAACTCGACGCCATGATCCCGCGCGCGAAACCCCTCCGAGATATCCCGGAAAAAGAGGTGGCGCTGTACGCCCAGCTGCGGGACCTCCCCGTGCACATGGCGGAATGCCCACACGCCAGTGAGTCCTTCCGCAGCGACCTCCAGGAGGTCCTCCTCGAACTCGAAGACCGCCGCCCCGGCACCCGTCACTCGATCATGGCCGGCTACGAGGAACTCGCCGGCATCGCTGCCGACGAATACAACACTGACGACGCTGACGTCGGCGAGTGCAGCGACTGTGGCGCGCCGACCACCCGCGATCGCTGCCGGAAATGCACGCTCGTCGACGCCGTCACGTCCGTCTGACACGCGGAAAAAGGATCAGCCGACGGCCCCACGGTCCGTTATCGGATGACGTCGAGGCCGTTTTCCTGCTCGACTTCGTCCTGGCCGCCGTCCGAGTGTGCGCCACCGAACCCGCCGGCTCCGGCGTCGTCGGCCGCGCGCTGCTTGGAGTCGACGTCCTGCAGCTCGCGGCGGGACTTGTCCGCCTGCTTCTGCGTGCTCGGGCCGAGCACCTGCGCGGACTGCACGCCGGTCATGATCGCCATGACGCGCACCTTGCCCTTGTAGCTCTCCTGGATCCGTGCCCCCCAGATGACGTTCGCGCTCGCGTCCAACCGCTCGGTGATGTTGTCCGCGATACCCTCGGCCTCCTTCAGCGTGAGGTCCGGCCCACCAGTGATGTGGACGAGGCCGCCGCTGGCACCCCGGTAATCGACGTCCAACAGCGGGTGGTTCATCGCGTCTTTGACGACCTCGTTGGTCTTGTTTTTGTCCTGGGTCTCCCCGACGAGCATCACCGCGACGCCGCCCTGGTTCATGATCGCAGTCATGTCGGCGTAGTCGAGGTTGATGAGGCTGGGTTGGGTGATCGTCTCGCTGATCCCCTTGACGGTTTCCGCGATGATCTGGTCCATCACGGAGAACGCCTTCCCGATCGGGAGGTTCGGGACGTAATCCAGCAGCCGGTTGTTGTCGAGGACGATAATCGAGTCGGCTTTCTCGCGCAGCTTCTCCAAGCCTTCCTCGGCTTTGACCGTGCGAGCGCGCTCGACGTTGAACGGCGTCGACACCATCCCAACGACGATTGCGCCCTGCTCTTTGGCGATCTTCGAGACGACCGGCGCTGCACCGGTCCCCGTGCCACCGCCCATGCCGGCGGTGACGAACACCAAGTCCGCGTCCCCGAGCACCTCTTTGATCGTTCCCTGGGCCATCTCGGTGGCGCGCTCGCCCATCGAGGGGTCGCCACCCGCACCGAGGCCGTTGGTCAGGGACTTGCCGACGAGGATCTTCGTGTCGGCTTTGATCATCTTCAGGTGCTGTTTGTCAGTGTTGATCGCTACCGTGTCCGCGCCTTCGACGCCGATGTTGTACAGTCGGTTGACCGTATTGTTGCCTGCGCCGCCACAACCGACGATGACGATCCGGGGGTCTCCGAACTCGTCACCATCGCCGTCGCCATCCATTTCGCGCTGTTCCGCCTCGGCGTTGTCAAGTGCGTCCTGGACGATATCTTGCATGGTTAAACTTTCGCCCAGCTCTTTGCACCAGTCTTGTCGGTGTGTTCATCAATCATCTCTCGAACAGCGGAGCGAATCGCCTCGCTCCGATTAGGGAACTTCCCGCGTTCGACCATCTGTTCCACCTCGTCGATCTGTTGTTCCGGAATCCGGAGTGTCACACGCTCCATTGTTGTATCCCCGTGTTGGTAAGACGGACCCGGTTTCCCGTCTCCGTGTCTTACACGGCCGTTCTGACGCCAAGGGGCAGCGCAGTCCGGTGGTTCTGTGTAAGACGACCGTCTCACGTACGAGAACACACAGGAGCTTAGAATAAATAATTAACGGCGGTGTAAACAGATGTCTTACTATGCGCTGTCGAGGGCGTCCCCGGACACCGTTCGGCGGCCACACCGCGGACAGAACGCCCAGTCCGCCCGGATCTCGTCGCCGCACTCGCAGAACACGCGATGCGTCGCCTTCCCACCGCAGTTCGGACAGTAGACGTGGTCGGCTGACAGCTCCGCCCCGCACTGACTGCACACGCTCTCGTCGCCCGTCGCCGATGTGTCGGCGTGCTCCGCGTCGGTCTCGCCGTCGTCACCGGGTTCCTCGGCGTCCGCGCGCCCCCCGCTGGCCGGGGTCGTTCGCACCTCCTCAACCGCCGACGGGGACGACACGCGAATCGTGACGTTTACGTCCTTTTGCGCGTCGGTCGCAGCCCCACGCACCGGCGTGTTTACGCCCTCTACGGGGACGTCGTCGGCCGCAGCGTGAGTGGTGAGGTACGCACGGAGCGCGTTGCGCATCACCTCGCTTTTCGAGGCGTCGAGGTCTTCGACCGCGGCAACGAGGTCGTCGTCCGCGCGGAACGTGACTTTCGACATTGCAACTAGCTACATCACTGAACGGTTCCGGGATAAGCTTTGGGCATGGGGGCGGCATCCACCCACCGCGAATGACAACCCTTAAATTTCGGCCACAGCCTACATACGAGTGCGTCCGCCCTTAGCTCAGACTGGTAGAGCAGTCGACTGTAGATCGACTTGCCCCCCGTTCAAATCGGGGAGGGCGGATTTTCTCACCCTGATTTCCAGATTCACAGGATAACGCCCCGATTCGGCGCTATACTGCCCCGAAAACGCCTCGGGGTTCACTTGATCAGCAAGTCCGGTCGTAGCCATCTGGTGGTTCATCGTGGCCGAAGAGGGGAACGCGCTTAGACCTTAGCGTAGTAGATGAGTCGTGTCGTGGTTCCAAAATCGGGGTTTGTCTGAAACTCGGAATACGGGAATTCAGCAACGCCGGCTCAGGTACGAGAGACTCCCGTAGGGTTTGATGGGTCACTCCCACTCCGAGATGGGAGTCATCATCCAGCTATCCCTCTCGCTCCCCTTCGCTCCTCTCAGGCGATTCCAGAACTATCGAGCAGAAGACGATTGCTCGCTACTCCATCGCTTTCTCGCCGCGCTCAGTGAATCTCAGGAATCCTCTTCCTCTACGAAGGAACGCCACGATTCGAGCGCATCCGCTTTCTGACTCTCCGGGTCATCCAGCACGCCGACTTCCTTGAGCATCCGGAAAATCGTCTTGTCGCGTTTACGAATCTCATTGAGGAGTGCGGCTTCGTTCTCGTGGCTTCCGTGTTCGGTGAAGATTGTCTCGGTCAGGCCGGAGACGTTCTCGACGTAGTCGCTGGCTTTGCTGACGATGTGGGGTTCGATGGCGATTCGCCGGGTCATCACTCCATCCAGATAATCCACATCCCTCGAGCGCGCTCGAATTCGGTCCTGAATTGAAGCAGCGACATCCCGGACATACCCATTTTTGTCGTGGGGGAGCTGCCGCCACCGCCGGGTGGCGTCGGCGCTTATTCGGCGTCGCTGCCGCCGGCTCGCAGGACCGCCAGCGACCCGCCGCCGACCGTCATCGTCAGCCAGAACCCGCCGATGCGGTGGATGACGACGGCGGCGGCGACCAGCGGCGCGGCGGCGCTGGTGAGCGCGGTCAGCAGCGCCACGTGAACGGATTCGATGCCGCCGAGGCCGCCCGGCGTCGGGCCGATGCCGGCCATGGTCCCGACGGGCACGACGAACAGCGGCACGTAGATCGGGATCGGCGACCCCAATGCGATGAACACCACCCACATCGCGATCGCTTGACACAGCAACGCGGCGGTCGCGAGCCCGATCACCTTCAGGACGCCCGTTCGATCCGCGGCCAGGCGCTCGACGGACGCGACGAACTCTTCGATCCCGGCCTCGATGCGTTCGGGCGACGGCACGGGGACTCGCGGGAGCACGCGTGCCAGCCACCGCAGCGCCGGCGTTGCGACCCGCACCACCGCGGCTTGGATGGTGGTCCGCAGCCGCCACCCGGCGACCGCCAGCCCCCCCACGATCAGGACGAACGCGCCGACGATCCCGACGACCGACCGGAGCCGCGGCGAGACCGTGTTCACGATCGCGTAGGCGGCCGTTCCGGTGAGCGCAAGCCCGATCGAGGGCACGAAGTTCAGCGCGTCGGCACCGGCGATCGCGGCCAGCGCGGTCTCGTAGTCGGCGTCCGAGACGTTCGTCGTGAGCAGCGCGGCGACCGGTTCCCCGCCGGCCTGCCCGAACGGCGTGATGTTGTTCGCGAACGACGTGCCCGCGAACACCAGGATCGCCGACCGAACCGACACGGTGATGTCCAGGATCCGCCAGACGATCCACAGCGCCGTGCCCTGGAGGACGATCCACCCCAGCATCAGCGCGCCCGCAACCACCACCAGCGGGATGCGCGCCCGCCCCAGCGCGGTGATGATCTCCTGGATGCCGATCAGCCAGAACAACACCGCGAACACCACCGCTGCGGCACCGAACCCGACCACCGTTGACCAGACGCGGGCTGCGTTCATCGGGGACTCTCCTCTGTGGGGGCACACGCCGCCGGTTGCCTTTTGCCCGTCGATTAGCGCGTGGGTCCACCGCGACGCGTTTCCACCCGCCACCGCAGCGCTATCGGCGTTCCGTCCCACTCTTTTCACCAGTGAAATCCAAAAATATTCCCGTGCGTGACCCGAACCAGTCGGCCGTGACGCTAGTGGTTGCAGACGACACACCGTCTGCACTGTGCGACGTCCTGGATGGGCCAACAGCGACAGCCACCACGGCTGCACTCACCGACGCCATCGCCGCCCACGACCCCGCCGTGGTGGTCGTCGATGCGCCCGCAGTTGCCGACCCCCAGGCCGTCGTCACGGCGATCCGGGACGCCGCCCCGCCGGCAGCGGTCGTGGTCGGCGCGGGGACGCCAGCCGGCGACATCGAGTGCCCGCCGCCGCGAGAGGCGGCCCCGGAGTCGATCCGGGAGGCGGTCGCGCAGGCCCGCACCACCGCAGCGTACCACCAGTCGGTCACGGCCCTCTACGAGCAGTGCCGAACCCACACCTTTGGCGCGCCCGACGACGCGATCGAGGACGCCCGCAGCGACGCCGACGCGCGCCTCGCATCGCTTCCCACCGACGCCTGGACCGTGGCGGCCGCCCTCCGCTCGTCGCCGCCGGCCGACGACGGCGATGCCCCCGACTGACAGCCGTCCGGCAGCCAACACCCCGGCCGCTGTACCCGCGTCCACTCCGTGCTCGTGGTCACTGTCCTCACGCGGATGTCGTACGCCACCGCCACCACCACCGCCTCGGCCGCCCGCCGCTGCACGACAACCCCGCCCGCACGGACGCAGCCCCCGAACCGACGGCCGCGGCCGGTCGGACAGTCGACGCCGGCCGCCGCGGTCGCGTTCCCAGTCACCTCGACGGCGGCCGCGCCCCCGGCGGTGGCCGGCGGCGGCTGAGCGAGCGCCCCCTGCACGCGGGTGAGCGTCCGCCGCCGCTGCGCCCACGGCACGCCGGTTGCGTCGGTGGCCGCCGCCGCCACAGCGCGCTCAACCGTGGTGGCTGCCTGGCTGCTCGGGGTCGGCCGTGGCGTCGCCACCGACGGGGCGTATCCGAACTGGAGGTACGCGACCGCCACCGATGCGAGCGCGAGCGCCGCGACCGCAGCCCCCGCGAGCACGAACTGGCCGCGCTGGGTCATGCGTCCCACACCCGCAGCGTGACCGTGCCGTTGGCCCTGTGGACGGTGGCGCGCCCCGTGGGTGCTGTCCGCGGTGGCTGCCGTCCGAGCCGCCCGCTGGTGGTGTCCACACTGAACAGCACGGACGCCGGCAGCAGTCGTCTCAGGCGGTCGTCGATCCGGGACCCACTCCCGTGTGGCGGCGTCGTCTCGATGATCGTCGCGGCGTCGGCGGCGTACCGATCCAGCTGCGCCGTCCGCGTGTGCCCGCCGTCGCCGGGGACGCCAACCGTGAACGTGGCCGCCACGGCGAGGATCACGAGCACACCGATCGCCGCTTCGACGGCCGGCAGCGACGCCTGGCCGCGACGCCCCCGTTCAGGCATCGATCGTCACCGCCATGACTGCGGGCTCGGTGATCCTCACGGCTTCGACGCGCACCACAGCCGCGACCGGCTGGGGCGGCTGGCAGTCCCGGCCGGTGAACGAGAGCGCCGTGCCCTCGCCCCCCGGCGGGGACACCCGGTAGGTTCCGTTGAGCCCACGCGGCGCGTGCAGGATGACGCGGCCGCCGGCGCGAACGGTCCGCACGCGCGCACAGTCCGGCGCACGGATCGTAAGCGACCCTGTGGTCGTCCCACGGGGAAGCGACAGCGCGGGGCCGCCACCGGACAGTCGCGTCGCCCTGCCAGTGCGCGTTTGGGAGTGCGTGTCGGCGACAACGACGATGCGTCGCACCGTTGTGCCGCCCGCGGGCGTCCCCGCTGCAGCCACTGTCGTGTCGCCGACGGTGACTCGACAGGCCGTGGTCGCCGGACAGACGTCGCCCGTCGCGTTCGCCACTGCGTCCGCGCGCAGGACGTTCTCGCGCGCCGCCAGCGGTCCACGCGGCGACACCAGGCGGTCGGCGAGCGATGCGGCCAGCCGTGCCTCCGCGGGCGATCTGTCGGCGCGCGCGAACGCGTCTGCTCCGGCCCCCACCGCCAGCGTCACAGCCGCGCCGACGAGCAGAACGCCCACCACAAGCGCCACCAGGTTCGCTTGCCCGCGCTGCATCACGCCGAACACCCCGGCCTCGTTCCCGCGTCGCCGGCCCGGCGCGACGCCAGCACAACGACCAGGTCGCCGCCGGACTCCGGCGTGCACACGCGCACAACCCAGGTGGTGTTGGCGCGGTGGCCGGGCTGCCAGTCGCCACGCACGCGGTCCACGCGCGCCGGGAGCACCAGCGGCGTGGTGCCGCCGACGCCCGGCGTGGGGTGGCGGAGGCGCAGCGTCCGGTTCGTCGCGGTGATCGTGTACCCGCGATGGCGGATCGTCGCCGGCACCGACACGCGGCGCACAACACGCGCGTGTTCCCGCGGCGGCGGCACGCTCGCCTCGACGCCGGCGGCGGCGTGTTCGAGCGCCCGGTCCGCCACCGCGCTGGCCGCCGCGGTCCGCGCGTCCGGCACCACGCCACCGCACAGCGTGGTGGTGAACACCGCGATCACCAGCACCCCGATGCCCGCTTCCGCGGCCTTGCCCACGACCGGTGCGCTCGCGCGATGCCGGGTCACGAGACGCTCACCGTCGTTTCGTGCACGAGCAGCGTGCCCGTCGGTCGTCCCGGGATCGCGGCGACGACGCTCGGAACGCCGTCGTCGTCGAGCGCCCGGACCGTCGTCGCGGTCGCGCCGGCCGCCGCCAGCCGGGCGCTGACGGCGTCGGTGTGCGTGGTTTCGATCGCGATCCGGTAGCGGCCAGCGCCGAGCCGGCGGCGGCGGTGGGTGACCGTCGACCGCAACGTCCACCGGGCAGCGCCGCCCCCACGGGCTGTGCGGCCGGCGGCGATCGAGACCGACCCGCGGAGCGCGGGCACGCCAACCACCAGGCTGTCGGCGTCCGCACGCACTGCCACCGGGGCGTCCCAGGTCGTCCGCGCCGTGGCCGACGTGAGCACACCGCCGGCGAGATAGGTGACGGTGTGGCGTCCCGTCGAGAACCGGAGCGCGTTCGCGTGCACTGTCGCGACCGGCCCCGTCTCGTTCAGGACGCGCACGTCCCGGGGTTGGAGCGCCAGCCGGCCGCGCGCGAACGCGACGCGACCGGTCGTGGGTCCGGTCGTCCGCGCCGGGTGGAGCGCCGTCCGCAGGTCGGCGGCGACACGGCGGCTGTCGGCCGCCGCGGCGTGCTCGGTCACGACGGTGCCGACGCTCGCCGTGAGCGCGGCCACCGCGACCACGGTCGCAGCCACCAACACGGCAACGCCGACGACCGCCGACTGTCCGCGCGTCATCCCAGCCCCACCCCGGTGAAGACGGCGTACGCGACCGCGACGAGCACCCCCGAATGCAGCACCGCGCTGTACCGCCCACGGCTGGCTGCGCCCGCGAACCAGCCACAGGCCAGCATCGTGGCCTGCGTGACGACGTAGAACCGGAACCGGTCGCGGGCCACGTCCACGGCGCGCGGGTCGATCGACAGCCCGCCCGCGCTGGCGGCGTCCGACACCGCCGACAGCTGCGTGAAACTCCCCAGCACGGTGTGGCTGACGGCGACAGTGATGCCGACGACCAGCAGCGCGGTCGTCCAGCCGACGGCGACGTACACGAGCAGCCGCGAGCGCACCGACCGCTTCTCGTGGTAGAGCCGCCCCACCTCCGACTGGAGCGCTTCGAACGTGGCGTCGGCGTCGCTGCCCGCGTCGAGGGCCCCCGAAACGAGGCCGACCGTCTGGGCCGCAAGCTGGGTGTCGACGCGCTCGACGAACCCCGCGAGCGCGGCGCGCCTGACCCCGCCGGCCCGCGGCGTCGTGGTCGCTGCGAGCGCGACCGCGAGGTCGTCGACGTCGGGGTTCAGCGCCCCCAGGTCGACGCCGCGGGCGACCCGCGAGACGGCGCCGCCGAACGGCCGACCGAGGCCGACGTGACCCGCGACCGCGTGCACGAACGCCTGCAGCTCGCGGTCTTTCGCGTCGTCGATGCGGGCGCGCCGGGCGGCCACCGCCCCGACCGGGAGCGCGAACGCCACGTACCCCATCAGAACTGCGTTCACCGCGCCCAGTTCGTGGGCCGCCAGCCAGCACGCGACCCCGACGCTCGGCAGCGCGGCGACGACCGCCGTGTCCGCCGGGTTCCGGGGCGCGTTCGTGAGCACGGCGACCCCCCGCGACCGTCGGTGTGCGTTCCAGGTGAGCCCGCGCGGCCGCAGCGCACCGACCAGCCACGCCGCCAGCGCGCCCACACCCAGGACGAACGCCGCGCTGCCGTACACGAGCAGCGCCCGCACCGTCGTGGTGTGGGTGGTGTGCGGGACCGCGACCGGCGCGCTGAACCCCGGCGCGAGTACGCTCACCACGGTCGTGATGATCGCCACCAACACCGGCAGCACCAACACCACCACGAACAGCTCTGCGACCAACTCCAGGGCGCTTGCCGCGCGCTCTTGGGCGCGTTCGCGGCTGTCAGCGAGCATCCGCGCCTCCATGTCCAGGTACTGCCTGAGCGCGTCCGGTCCCTGGGCGGCGTGCTCCCGGAACTTCACGAGGAACGGCGCGAGCAGCGCCTGGCTGGGCGTGTCGCGGGCCGCAACGCGGAGTCCGCGGTCGACGCTGCCGGTGAGCTCCGCGGTGGCGAGCACGCCGCGAAACGCCGCCGCCGTCTCCCCGTAGGCCCCGGTTCGGGCCGCGGCACGCGCCAGCAGATCGCGCTCGCTGGGGGTGCCCGACGCCAACACCGACAGATACCGGACCGCGCCCGGGAGCGTGGCGCGGATCGCGGCCCGCCGCAGGCCCGCCCGCCAGGCCAGATACCGGTCGCCCGCCCGGACGGTTGCGCGCTTCGCCGCCGCGCCGACGAGCGCCCCACAGGCCAGCCAGCCCGCCACTTGCTGGCCCTCGTTCAGCACCGGCACGCGCACCCCGGACGCGACGCCGCCGACACTGACCGCGGCCCCGACGGCCGCACACGCGAGCCACGACACTGCGTACACACGTGCGACGAACGCACCGAACCCGACACCGGGCCGCGCCTCCCGGTACCGCGTGCGGGTGGTGGTGTGGCGGTCGCGGTCGGCGTGGCGGGCGAACAGCGCGCACAGCGTGCGGTCGACGACGCCCAGGGTCACGCCGGCCCGCCCCCGTCCGGCTCAACACTGGACGCCGTCCTGCGTCGGGCCGCCACCCGCTCGAACAGCGCCTCGAAGTCGGTGACACCGGCGCGATCCAGCGCCCGAACGTACCGGCGTTTGCGCGCGAACTCGCGGCGAACCGCCGCCGGCGCGCGGTCCGTGCGCGCCGCCACCGCGTCGAAGAACTGCACGTCCTCGGCGTCCCGGACGGCGTACTCGCCGCTGGAGTGCAGCCCCTCGTCGGCGGCTGCCGGGCCGCGGGTGGCGATGCGGCGCACGTGGACCGTCGTGGCGTCGGTTTCGACGGCCGTCGTCGCCGGGCCGGCGTCATCGACGAACTCCACGACCTCGCCCACGTACCGGTCGCCGTCGGTGCGTCGCGGGAAGACCACGAGGTCGATCTCTCGGAGCAGGTGCGCCGGAACGCCCTGTTCGACGGCGCGGTTCACCAGCGGGTCGACGCCCGCGGCGTGCGTGGTGCCCACAACCCCGTGGGTTAGTTAAGGTACAAATCTATTAGTATACGGAGCCGCTTGGTATAGATAGAATGTCCAATGGCCGACACAGATAAGAAATCCGCAATGACCTATCCAACCCCTGAACAGTATCAGGGCTGGAAAGACGACGCCGAAGAGATGGATATGTCTGTATCTGAGTGGATGCAGGCCATGATTGAAGCCGGTCGAAAGAAGTTTGATGCACAGGTCGAACCCGACGAAAGCGCCGACGAACTACGGAAACAACGGAATGACCTGAAAGACGAGTTAGAACACGCCAGAACGCGGATTGAAGAGTTAGAAACCCAGCTACACCATGGCGAACAAGAGGTTATCAAGGAGTTCGTTGAAGAGAATCCCGGTGCCACCTTCGAGGACATTACCCGCCACGTCATTGAGACTGTCCCCGAACGGTTGAACCGCCACTTGGACGAGCTGGAAGGTGACACGCTGTATGTTGCTGATGATGGATACTACCCGGAGAGTGACGGCTAATGTCGGGGGTTCAGACGCCACATGACCGGCTTGGTGTATTCAAAGAACTTGCCGACGTTCCCAACAGTCGCCGGCTTCACCAATATGCAAGTGCCTACGAAGGACAAGATACGTGGGCCGGTTACCGCGCCACTGTCGACCTTGGCGAGCGTATGTCTGAAGAGTGGGCGCGCTTCTCCCGTCGTTGGAAAGACCACATGGATGAACGTGGGCGACACCATGCCTTAGCCCAACCTGACGACGTAGAGGCGTGGTCCGTGTGGATGTTAGATAGCTTCTCGGTGGACAGGGCTTACCAACACTGGAACGTCATTGAAGGCCTCTACGACTGGCTCAAGTGGCACACAGAACACCCACACACGTACAACCCATTCCACATGGCCGCTGTCGAACCGGAGAGTAGCACCCGAGAGATCTGGTCCCGCAAAATTGAGAAACGCAATGCCTGAATCTGACCCACGACAAGAACTGGCCGATGCATTTGGCCGTGAACTCGATCCACTGGCACAGTTTGAAGAGACGTTCATAGAAACCGAAATTGACCCGTTTGAATTGTATGAGGAAAACCGACTAGCCAGCAAAGACCTATCTGACTCTACTGTTGAAGAGTATCGCCGGTCCTTCCGCCAGTGGCGCGAGTTCATGGACCAACAGGGGCGACATCCTGCCTGTCCGAACGAGAGCCACATTACAGGGTTTATCAAATACCACAAAGACGAACGGGGGAACTCAGTTGGAACTATCAAGAACCGGCTTATGTACCTCAACCAAGCGTATCAGTATTGGCAAGACGACGCCGCTTTTCCCCACCCACAGGATTACAACCCGATTGACTTGGCGAAGGCAACCGCCGATCTTACCCATGAGGGACCCAAGGAACCCCCTCGATTGTCTGTTGATGAACTACGCGGGAAGGTCGAAGAGATTACGCACATTCGGGACCGGGCGATTGTCCTCATGCAGCTCAAGCTGGGGCTTCGAGCAACCGAAGTGTGCAATATCAAACTGTCAGAAATCCACCTGTCAAACCGGGACGTTCAGGACCACTACGACAGCATGGGTGAAACCAAGGCATTGAAAGAGCGGAACCGGAAACACGCCGTCTATATCCCACATGAGAGAGACGGAAACAAGTCTCGAAAGCCGCGTATGCTCCCCTTGGATGATGAACTACGCCGGGCGCTTCTCCGGTACCTTCTGATTCGACCGGATAACGGTGAACCGTGGCTGTTCCTGTCACAAACCACGCGGGAGCAAATGACCAAACAGGGCGTGAATGAAATCTGGAAAAGCGCCTTCCAGCCAGAGTATGCTGAAACCGAAGACTACAGGGGGATTACAAGCCACTTCGGGCGACACCGCTTTACGACTTACTGGCGTGTTGAACAAGACCTGAACAGAGAACTAATCAAATATATGCGGGGCGATACGGCTGGTTCTGCTAACCTCAAAGACCGGGGCGCTATTGACGAGTATATTCACACCTATTATGAAGATATTGAGCCGATTTATCGCGAGCAGATTTACAAGTTCGGTGTCTGATTCTTTTATTTACTCGTCGCGAGATTCACTAAGCAACTCAGCCAGTGATTTTTCCTTCTTCAAAGCCCCCGTCTCATCATCCTCCGATAGTATCTCGGCCAAAGTCTTCTCAGGACTTTCATTTTCCAGTTCCTCAATGCGGCTTTCAAGGGCTTTGACTGTTTGCTCTAGTTCATCAACCCGGCTTTCAAGTTCGGACATACAATTATCCCACTGTCACGATGTGTTGTTAAAACCTCATGTAGTCAATCAGCTATCCTCAAACAATGCACTTTCAATAGCCTGCTCAAAGCCTTCAGGGAAGTAGTGCTCCTTTCCGTCCTCTTGGCGTTCCCACAGGCGATTTTCCTCATCAACCATTTCCCAGTCGTAACTGAGCAATTCAGCTAACGTATCCAACTTTGGATATTCACTCGGTGTTCCGTTCTCAATCTGATCAGGTTGTCGGGCAATCTCGCGTTTTGATTTCCGTGTCATTGGTCCCCCGCTCGAAGTAGTGTGGCAAACTCTTCGTCACTAACGTCGGTCTCTTCTCCCCGTAACTCGGCTTCCCACACTTCTGACAGCGATACGTCCGGCCCGCCACTCGAAACATCAATATCAGTATCCACGACAGAGTCAATATTTGCCGTCACACCAGTCATTTGTTCGAGCTTCGTATCCAGAGATTCCATTGTGCTAAAATCTCGAATCACTTGGTCGGTGCTACGATACTCATCACTGTTTGCGACAACCTTCTTCGCCATGCGCTCCTTTTTCGCCGCTTCTTCTAGCACTAATGCTACCTCCCGAACCTCACTGTCGTTACTGTCGATCTTAGTCATGCTTCCCTCCCAAGGAACTGGGTAGTCACGTCGTTGTTTTCAATTCTATACGTCTTATCGTTGGTAAGACGTTCACTCATAGCTATGAGAATTGTCTACTGTCGGATTCCGCCGACGTTCGTTATACGCCAATCAATGCTCGCTTGAAGATTTCAAGGTCATCGCCCTGATGCTATCTGCCGCTCTAATCGTTCTCTATGTCGTCAAACACTGCTGGAACCGTATGCACTAGTCCAATCACTACAACCGCCAGTGAACCGTCTGCATGGCCCGACAAAGCAAACAACATGACGAGTAGCGACACCAGCAACGACTCACCAAGACAATCGGGTATCTCGGTCATGTTCATGAGCAATTGCTCGCCAAATTATGGGTCATCACAGTGCATTACAGGCAACATTGTCTGTGTGTCACCACTGCCACCACTATTTCTCAATGTGGTGACTATATAGAGAACGTAATTCGCTGTTCTAAATAGCTACCAATGTGGCTAAGAGTCGTGACACTCGTGACGGTGTTAGCCAAAGTCACCAACTCCGGTTGCCTTGTGACTCTCCCCTTCACTGGGGTCGGTCGCTTGTGTTGGGAGTTCACCCGGCGCATCGTCTGTAAGAACGAACCCCTTGTAACCACGCGGGCGCTCGCCGTCAATCCGCTGTTGGCTCTTGCTTTCGCGCGTGCAGTTCTTGCCAATTCTCTCGACTGATCCCAATTGTAGTTCTTTGATTTACATTCATGGCTTTCTCTTTCGTTGTTCAAATACCGATACAATAGCCAGCTTGGGCTGTTTTCGCCGTGGTGGGTTGTTCGCCCTAATCGGTGCCAGCGTATTTTTTACAAATGCCGAGAGACGCTGGCCGGACAGTGTTGTTTGTCGAATCAAACACCCACTTCCCGGGCGGAACGTGGCTTGTTCCGCCGGTAATGGGTTCTCCCTTCGACCGCCCACTGAACACTCCGAAAACGCGCATCGTCAGATGACCATGCTGGCGGGGGAGAAGCTTCCATGCGGGGTCGGTGACTCGGTGGGTCCGCCCCGTCGCCCCGGTTCCACTGGGACTCTATCTCTTCATGCAACAGTTAGGGCGACAGGGTTATAAAGCACAAAACCAGTAGAACTTTACACAGAAGCTGAGCAATCATGTCAGATAAAAATAGAACTGGGGTACTCAAAGACGGCGACCGGAACTATCTAGGTCTAAGTAAAGATGATCACAAGGCGTCCGACTCCAAATGGTATACCGGGAAGGGACGACTCCGAACTTCGATTATCAAGGGTATCACAGATTTCATCAGTATTCAACAGGAATTAGATAATTGGAACTGGCCGAAGCTGATTGACGAGATTCGAGGTGATGAGCATGACGTTCGTAAGGGAATAACGTCTGCCATTGCGTTCTTTTATGAAATACATGAAACGATGGGCTGGGACTTTGAAAAAACTCTCTGGAATGCTCTTGAGGACACTTACACACATGGAGTAGCCGAACGCAATATGCAAAATCTGACTGTCGACGGTGTTGATTTTGACGCCCAGTTAATAGAACCGGATGATATCAAAACCATGAATGCACGGGTAGAACAGAAACTTGAAAATGACAAGCCGCTCACCGAGTCGGAAATCGCATGGATAGCCAAGAATGCACCACAGTTGCTTGAGCAATGGCGAAATCGGGAACGACGGGACAGTTATCTGGCCCGGACAGATAGGGCGCTTCGGAAACACGACACAGAATCAAACGACGGATAGCCTTACTCTCCGGTAATTTCTCAAGTGGTGTGGCAATTTCACTCTCTGCTTTGTATAGTAGTTTCTGACTTTACAGACAGTTGAGGATCTGCGCGAAGCTCTCGAAGCTGGCCCGCGTGTTGATCTCCGCGATCACCTCGATGTCCGGGTTGAGGTAGTTGGTCGCGGTCATCAGGTCGGCCATCGACACGCGCTTGAACGCCTGTTCGTGCTCGCGGGTGCTCAGCGAGACGCCGGTCTCGTGGGGCAGCCGGACCTCCCGGCTGCCCTCGTCGATGCTCACCGGGCGGTCGTCGAACGGCACGAACGGCATGTGGGCGTTCATCAGCGTGGTCTTCCCCACGCCCGTCGGGCCGGAGAACAGCACCACGCGGTGGTGTTCGTACGCCAGCCACAGCAGCGCCACGATGCCCGCCGTGAGGCTGCCCTGCCGGAGCAGGTCGACCGGCGTGAGCGCGTCGGCGGCCTGCTTCCGGATGGAGACGTGGGGGCCGCCCTCGCTGATCGCGGGGAGCGCGACCGCACACCGGATGGTCACGTCGTCGGCGACCCCGTCCGGTTCGAGGTTCACCTTCGCCGCCGGCGTGGCGGCGTTCAGCTCCACGCCGTCCTGGGCGGCCAGCCCCGTCACGAGGTCCACGAACCGCTGTTCGTCGTCGAGCACGAGGTTCGTGGGGATGCGGTCGTCGGCCGCGTGCACGCGGTCGCGGGCCACCACTTTCACGCGCTCGCCCACCCGGTTCGCCTCCACGTCTTCGAGGTTGGGGTCGCGGATCGGGATCGTGAGTTCGGCGTCGCCGACGAGATCACGCACCACGTAGTACGCCAGATCCGCGACGTGGTCGTCGCCGACCGGCGGCACCGCGGGGCCGCGGTCGGCCACCGCTTCCCGGACCCGGTCGGCGATGGCGCCACACCAGTGCCGCGTTTTCGGCGCCGTGTGGCGGCGCGCAAGCAGACTGCGGGCGCGGTCAGCGATCGCCGCGGCGTGGTCCTCGACGGCGTCGCTGTCGCCCGTCGCGACGCCGTTGGTCCAGATGCGGTCCTTGCAGGCGGCGATGCGGGCGTCGTCGCCGGGCAGCCGGTCGGGCTCCCGGACGGCGTACGTCGTGGTGAACGCGTCCGCGTCGTCCCCGGGCGTCCGGTAGATCCGCACGGGCACGTCGAACCCGCGGAACGGCACCGTGTACGCCGCGATCCGTGTGGCACGAAGCCGGTCGTGGGCCGGCGTGTTCGCGGGCAACCCGGTGGTAGCGGGCGGCTGCGCGTCGGTGTGCACGACCACCGTCTCGTCGTCGGCGACAGCCGCGGTCACGCGGTCGTCGGCCGCCACCCCGGTCAGGTCCCCCAGGCAGCGCGCCTCGCACAGCGCGTGCACCGTGATGCGGCGGCGTGCGGCCGGCGTGGCGTCAGTGAGCGCCGCGATCACCCGCCGGTGTTTGGCCTCGAACCCGGCCGCCAGGCGGTCCCGGGCGTCGGCGCGCGTCAGCGGCGGTGGGAGCGTCGCGTCGGCGAACTGCTCGCACACGTCCGCCAGCGCGTCTGCGTCCCGCGCAGAGAGCTGCGGCCGTCGCAGCGCGTAGGTCGGGCGCGCCCCGTCGCGCGCGGTGACGGTGGCCACAATGCCGGGATGGACGGTGTACTGGGCGGTGACCGCTGGGGCGTACCACGCCGCGTCGCTGCCGGGCGGCGTTGGCGGGGGAACGAAGGGGGCCATTACGCCCGGCTGCCTCGCTCCCGGATTTAAAGCTGGGGACGGGGCCACTCAACGACGCCAGTATCGTGCCATCGCGTACCGCGATGCCTGTTCGCAACACCTATGGATTCGAGTTGTCAACCCCTGGCGCGTGGGTCGAAACGCGCGCGGTCCGGTCATCGCAGTGCTGTGTGTGCTTGCCATCTCCCTGGCGGCGTCCACGCTCGTTGCGCCGCGCCCCCAGTCCGGTGCTGGCCCCGGCACCGGCGGGAACGCCCAGTCCGGCGGAGCCGCTCCAAGCCACACCAGTGGCGCCGCGGCGTCCGCAACCGGCGGCCAGTCCGGAGCGACCGCCACGACTCCCACGCCCTTCGACGCGCTCTGTGTCCCGGTCCTGCAGTCCCCCGCCGTCCTGATCGGCATCGGGGTCGCGCTCGTCGGCGCGGTCTGGCTGCTGGCACGCCGCACCCCCCTTGCCTACGCGCTCGCCGTCGTGATCCCGGTGGTGCCGTTTCTCGTGCTCTCGTACGGCGCACTCACGGACTGCCGAGCGCCCGCCAGCATGTCACCGCAGCACGCCGCGGCCGCCGGCTCCGCGCAGTCTCCCCCTGCAAACGGCAGCATGGGCGGCGGTACCGCCGGCGGACAGCCGGTCACCCAACTCGTCACCCCGTCGTTGGCCGTCGGCGTGCTCGCCGTCGTCGCCGTGCTGTTCGTCGTGCTCGCCTACCACGCCACCGGCGACGACACCGCCACCGACCGGTCGCCCGACCCGGCGACACGCGAGCCCGCGGCCCAACCCCGGCTGGCGGCCGTCGGTGCCGCCGCCGGCCAGGCGGCTGCCCGCATCGAGACCGTGGCCGACGTCGACAACGAGGTCTACCGCGCGTGGCGGGAGATGGCCGCGCACGTCGACGTCTCGAACCCCGAGGCGAGCACGCCCCGGGAGTTCGCCGCCGCCGCCCGCGACGCCGGCATGGACGCCCGCCACGTCGACGCGCTCACCGCGCTGTTCCGCGCAGTCCGGTACGGCGACGCCGACCCGTCACCCGCCCGCGAGGCGCGCGCCGTCGACGCGCTGCGTGCGATCGAAGCCCGCTACACGGACGGTGGCCAGTGATGCTGCGGCGCTTCCTGCTGCTGGCCGGGCTGCTGTTCGCCGCCGCCGGGTTCGCAGTCACGGTCGAGCCGGGCGTGGCTGCCGTCCTCGGGCTCTCACCCACCCCGACGACTGCCGTCGCCGGACTGGCGGCCGTGTTCGCGCTCACCAGGGGAATCGACCGCCATCACACCGCGTTCCGGGCCGCCGACGGGGCGCGCAACGAGACGCTCGAACCCCGGATCGAAGCGCCGCGACCGGGGGCGGACATCGACGCCCGGCGCCACGAGCGCGCGGACCGCCGGGACGCCGGCGCTGGCGGCCCGCAGTTCAGCGCCCGCCTCCGGACCGTGACCGTGCGCGCGCTCGCCGACGCCCACGGGATCGCCCCGGCGGAAGCGGAACGCCGACTCGACGAGGGAACGTGGACCGACGACCGGACTGCGGCGGCGTTCTTCGCCGAGGACGTGGACTCGCCCGCACCCGCTGTCATCACGACAGCTATCAGCGCCGACCCGGCCCGCGAGCGCCAGGCCCGCCACGTCGTCGCGGAACTCCAGCGGCTCACCGGGATCGAGGGCGGTGTACACTGATGGTGTCCGAACGCACCCACCGCTGGCGGGGCGCGGTCGCGCTCTCGCTCGCCGTGATCGCCGCCGGCGCGACGACACGCGTACCCGCCGTCCTCGTGCTCGGCGTGCTCGGCGTCGCCGGTGCGGGCTACGCGACCCTGTTCGCGCCCCCAGCGCCGTCGCTGTCCGTCGAACGGTCGGTGTCCGAGGACGCCCCGGCCGCCGGCGACGAGGTCGACGTGACGCTGACGGTGACCAACGACGGGTCGTTTCTGCCCGACCTCCGCCTCATCGACGGCGTTCCCGATACGCTGGCGGTCGCCGACGGGACGCCCCGGCTGGCGACCGCGCTCCGGGCCGGCAAGTCGGCGACCGTCACGTACACCGTGGAAGCCACCCGGGGCGACCACGAGTTCGACCCGGTTGCGGTGATCGCCCGCGACATCTCCGGCAGCCACGAGACGCGCACCACCGTCCCCGCCGCGGCGACGCTCACCTGCGTCCCCGACCTCCCCCGTCTGGCCGCGTTCCCGCTGCGCCGACAGCCCACCCAGCGCGCCGGCCCCACCCCAACGCCGACCGGCGGCTCGGGCGTGGCGTTCCACGCCACCCGCGAGTACCGCTCGGGCGACCCGCTGAGCAGAGTGGACTGGACGCGCCTCGCCCGCGACGGCGAACTCGCCACCGTCCAGTTCCGGGCGGAGCGAGCCGCCACCGCCGTCGCCGTCGTCGACACCCGGCGCGTCGCCCACGTCAGTGACGCCGACGGCACGAACGCCGTTGAGCACAGCGTCGAAGCCGCGGGCGGGGTCGCGTCAGCACTCCTCGACGCCGGCAACCAGGTCGGCGTGGCGTCGCTGGGCCCACACTGGGCGTGGCTCGCGCCCGGGCTCGGCCGCGAGCACCGCGCTCGCCTCGAAGCACTGCTCGCGCGCGACCGCGGCTTCTCGGTGTCGCCGCCCGACCGGCGGTTCCTCAGTGCGCTCGTGTTCCGCCGGCTCCGCACACACCTCCCCGACGACGCACAGGTGGTCTTCTGCTCGCCGCTGGTGGATGACACCGCCGCCGAGTACGTCCGCCGGCTGGAGGCCAGCGGCCACCCGGTTACGGTGGTGTCGCCCGACGTCACGGGGGCAGAGACGCTCGGCCAGCGGTTCGCGGGCGTGGCGCGCGCTGTCCGCGTCCGATCGCTGCGCGCGGCGAGCGTCCGCGTCATCGACTGGCAGGCGGGCGACTCGCTGGCGGTGGCGGTCGCCGACGCCGAACGCGGGTGGTCCGCGTGAGCGAGTTCGACGCGCGCCCGCCGGCTCGCGCGGTCGTTCCTGCGGCTCTCGCCGCAGTCCTCGCACTGGCTCCAGCGCTCAGCTCGGGCGTCGGCCTCGCTGTCGGGGCCTCCGGCGCACTGCTCGTCGTCGGCGGCGGCCTCCGTGGGAGACGGCTGTTCGTCTCGGCCGGCGCAGCGACACTCGCCGTCGGGGTCGTCCTCGGCGCGGCGACCGGCATCGACCCGGGGTACGCGCTCGTCGGTGGCGTCGGCACTGTGGTCGCGTACGACGCCGCCGAGCACGCCGTCGGACTCGGGGTCGATGTCGGCCGGCACGCCCGCGTCACGCAGTCCGTCGTCGTCCACGTGCTTTCGACGACGGCGCTGGCACTGACGGCCGCGGTCGTCGCGCTGGCCGCCTACACGCTCGGCCCGAGCACGCGCCCGGTGGCGGCGCTGCTCGCGTTGCTGTTCGGCGGGGTGCTGTTGGCCGCCGCCCTCCGGACCTAAGCCGCGTCGACGGTGGGCACCGGCACCTCGTCGAGCACGCCCTCGACGATCCCGCCTTTGGCGACGTTCTCGACGGCCGCGTCCGGCGTCAACACGAGCCGGTGTGCGAGCACGCTCCCCGCCAGCCCCTTCACGTCCGCCGGCACGACGTACTCGCGGCCCGCCACGACCGCGCGAGCGCGCGCCGCCTCGAACAGCCGCTGGGTGCCCCGCGGGCTGACGCCCACCTCGACGCGGGGGTGCTCGCGGGTCGCGCGTGCCACCGCCACCATGTACTCGCGGAGGTCGCTGCCGACGCGCACGTCCTCGGAGGCGCGCCGCAGGGCCCGCACGCGCTCGTCGTCGAGCACGGCGTCGACGGTCGGACTCCGGGCGTCCCGGCTGGCACGCCGCGCCAACAGCTCGCGCTCGCCGGCCGCGTCGGGGTAGCCGATGGCCGCCGACACGACGAACCGGTCGAGTTGCGCCTCCGGCAGGGGAAACGTCCCCTCCTGGTCGACAGGGTTCTGGGTCGCGATGACGAAAAACGGCTCGGGCAGGGCCATCGTCTCGCCGTCGATCGTCACCTGTCCTTCCTCCATCGCCTCCAGCAACGCTGCCTGCGTCTTCGGGGGTGCGCGGTTGATCTCGTCGGCCAACACGACGTTCGCGAACACCGGGCCGGGCCGGAACTCGAACTCCCGGCTCCGCTCGTTGAACACGTGGGTCCCCAACACGTCCGTCGGCAACAGGTCCGGCGTGAACTGCACCCGGCTGAATTCGAGACCGAGCGCTGTCGCGACGCTGCGCGCAGTCAGCGTCTTGCCCGTCCCCGGGACGTCTTCGAGGAGCACGTGCCCGTCAGCCAGGAACCCGACGAGAACCGTTTCGAGGAACTCACGGTCGGCGATGACCGCCGCCGCCACCTCGTCCACAACGGCACTGCAGCCATCCCGCACACTGCTGGCGTCCATACCACACGACCTCCCCCGCTGGTGGGTTATGCGTACCGGTCACACGCCACCCGCTCGCCGAACCGAAACCACTAAACTCGCGGCCGGCATCGTGTCGAACGAGCCGAGGTAGCCTAGCCTGGCCAAGGCGGTTGCTTCGAGAGCAACTGTCCACACGGACTCAGGAGTTCAAATCTCCTCCTCGGCGCTTCTCGGACCACCACGCCGACAGCGGTGCCCCCGTCTCGCCCCGCGCCGCCAGGGGGCTGCCCACAAGCTATTCGTGTCGCTCACGCGTACGATCCGTTCGTGACTGATCCGATGCCGAGTCGACGCGACGTGCTCCGGCTCGGAGCCGGAGTGCTGGCCGCAGGCACCGCTGGCTGCACCGACACTGCACCGAACCGTGTGGCCGCGGCCGAGACGGCGGCCACGACCACCCGAGAGACGACGACCGACTCGCGCTCCGAGAGCCCGTACACGGCGGTCTATCGGGACGTTATCGACTCCGTCGTCATGATCCGCACGCAGTCCGGGCAGGGGACGGGCTGGCTGTACAACGACACGACACTCGTCACCAACGCCCACGTCGTGGGGCGCTCGGAGACGGTCAACGTCCGGTTCAACGACGGCACCTGGGAGACCGGCCGGGTGCGGGGGACGGACCCGAACAGCGACCTCGCGGCCGTCACCGTCACCGACACCCCGGCCGCCGCCACCCCGCTGGCGTTGCGCACCGCGTCGCCGGTCGCCGGCACGGAGGTCGTCGCCATCGGCAACCCGTTCGCGCTCAACGGCACTGTGACAACGGGCATCATCAGCGGCACGAACCGCGCCATCCCGGCGCCGACCGGCTACCGCATTCCGGACGCCGTCCAGACCGACGCCGCGGTGAACCCCGGGAACAGCGGCGGCCCCCTGGTGTCGCTCGACGGCGACGTCGTCGCGGTCGTGAACTCCGGGGGCGGGGACAACATCGCGTTCGGCATCTCCGCCGCGCTCACCGACCGGGTCGTTCCCAGCCTCATCGACACCGGCGACTACGAGCACGCCTACCTCGGGGTGTCGTTCACCCCGGTCACCCCCACCGTCGCGGACGCCAACGGGCTCACGGAGTCCCGCGGCCTCCTCGTGATGTCCGTCGACCCTTCGGGACCGTCCGCCGGCCGGCTGGTGGGCAGCGACGCCACGACTATCGTCGACGGCGGTGCCGTTCGCGTCGGCGGCGACATCGTGCTCGCGGTGAACGGCACCCGCGTCCACACGCTCGAAAACGTGTTGAGCCTGCTGGCGTTACACACCAGTCCCGGCGACACCGTCAGCGTCAGGCTGCTTCGGGACGGCGACCGCCGAACCGTCGACGTGGAACTCGGCGCGCGCCCCTCAGGCTGACTCCTCGGTCACCCGGACGCGGTCGCCGACGCCGACGCCGCTCGCAGCGCCCGCCGGCAACTCGATCAGCGTGTCACAGTCCGCGCTCGCCCGCCCCGTCCACGCGGCCATGGTCTCGACGTGTTGGACCTCCTCGTCGACCACCCAGATGGCGTCGATGTCGAACGGCACACACACCATGTGGGCGTCCCGCACCTCGGGGTCGCCGAACGGGAACACGAGCGCGTAGTCGTCGGGGATCGACGTGCGGAACATCAGCCCGCGGGCCTGCGAGAGGAACGACTCGGCCGTCTCGACGGTGTTGGCGAGCGTTCGCGCGCCGTCGCCGTCGTCGGGATCGTGGCGGACGTGCACAGTCGCAGTCGGACGGCGCGCCCGAAAAGCGTTCTCCCGGCCGCCCGGCGAACGAGTGGGTTTTTACGCCGGTGTTGCCTACCCGCCGGCAATGACGCACATCCTCGTCGTCGACAACCACGGCCAGTTCACGCACCTAGAGCACCGGTTGCTCCGTGACATGGATGGCGTGACCGTCGACCTGACCGACAACACCACCCCGCCGGCCGACATCGACGCCGACGGCCTCGTGCTCTCCGGTGGCCCCACCATGGCGGACATCGGCCACTGCCGGGAGTACCTCACACTCGACGTTCCGATTCTGGGGGTGTGCCTCGGCCACCAGCTGATCGCCGACGAGCTCGGCGGCCGCATCGAAGCCGGCGACTACGGCGGCTACGCCGACGTCACGGTTTCGATCAGCGACGCCGACGACCCCCTCGTGGGGTCGCTCGCCCCGGACACGCGCGTGTGGGCGAGCCACGCCGACGAAGTCGTCGCCGTCCCCGACGGCTTCACGATCACCGCCGAAAGCGACATCTGCGGCGTCGAAGCGATGGGCGACACCGACCGCGACCTCTACGGCGTGCAGTGGCACCCCGAAGTCGCACACACCGAGGAGGGCGAGGCGGTCTTCGAGAACTTCGTGGCCATCTGCGAGTAACGCCGCATGACCGAAACCCAGGGCGAACTGGCCAGCCTCTCGAAGTACATCTTCCGTGCTCCCCGCTGGTATTCCAGCGTCGCGCTCTCGCTGGTCATCGCGGCGCTGGCGGGGGTTGCGGCCTTCGACAGCCAGTACGTCCTGGCGGACGCCTGGCAGGGCGTGTTCTTCATCGGCGTCCCCACGGCCGTCGCGAGCATGGCAACGACGACCGTCGACCGGTATTTCGGCGGCCAGCTCACGTACAACCGCTCCTCGCTGCTCGCCGTTGCCTGCGAGATCGTCGTCGTCACCGTGCTGGTCGCCGCCGGCGTCGCCGCCATCCTCACACCGCGGCTCAGCCAGAACTTCGTGTTCGACGCGCTCATCGCGGCGCTCGCGCTCGTGTTCGCTGTCCGGTTTCTGGTCGTTCTGGCGGTGTCGCGGAACACACTGGCAGTGTCGGTGCTGCCGGCCAGCATCCAAACCGCCACCGCCGGCGTGTTGTTGTTCGTCTACGGCGGCACACTGAACTACGTCACGTCCGGCGGCGGGTCGCTGCTGGGCGCGTTCCTCGCGCGGCCCTCGCATGCACCCCCCGAGATCCAGTACGCGTTCGCCCCCCGGGATTTCCTGTTGTTGGTTGCGATGACCGCGCTGTACGGCTCTGTGGCCTACGGGTTCGTCGTCGTCATCGACCGCCCGTGGCAGCGCAGCCTCGGCGTGAGCGTGCTCGACTTCATCGGCGGGTTCATCGGCCACATCGCCGAGGGCACCCGGGAGCTCGAGGACTTCTTCGAGCAGATCGGCGAGGAGGCCGTCGTCCCCGTGACTGTGCTGTCGTTCCGCCGCACGAGCGACGAAACCGAGAAAGCGCGGTTCGTATTGCCGATGATCCACCCGGGGCCGATGGGCGAGATCGGCGGCGGCAACCTCCCCCAGCGGGTCGCCGACGCCACGGACGGGCTGGCGTTCCCGCCCCACGCAACCGCCGGCCACGACTTCAACCTCGTCACCGAGCGCGAGGTCGACACGCTCGTCGACGCCGCTGCCGACGCCCACGACCGCATCGCGTACACCGACACCGCGACCGCGCCGGTGCGGGCCACCGACGGCGAGGCCACGCTTTTCGGGCAGGCCTTCGACGACGACGCGTTCCTCGTCTCGACGTACGCCCCCAACTTCGCCGACGACATCTCGTACGCCGTCGGCCTGTCGGCGGCCGCCGAAGCCCGCGTCGCGGGACTGGAGACGGTGTTGCTGGCGGACGCGCACAACTGCAACAACGGCCTCGACGGCGACGACCTCGGCCACATCTACCCCGGCAGCGAGCGCTCGTTCCAGCTGATCCAGGCCGCCGGCAGCGCCGCCCGCGACCTCGCCGACGCACCCGAGCACGCGCT
Source organism: Halobacterium sp. BOL4-2 (assembly GCF_016917835.2). GTDB lineage: Archaea > Halobacteriota > Halobacteria > Halobacteriales > Halobacteriaceae > Halobacterium > Halobacterium salinarum. The sequence goes on from NZ_CP070332.2 coordinate 177,030, forward strand.
CCGCATGGGTGTCGCCTGGGACCCCACTGACTGGCAGCCATGCGACGGCATCGGCCCCCTCGGCGTCCGCGTCGCGGTCGTCGAAACCGGCACCACGCGCACCGCCTACGTGCTCATCGACGGGAACAACATGGAACCGGGGCTCCGCGAGCGCCTCCTGGACGCCGTCGGCGGCCTCGGCATCGACCACGCCGAAGTCATGACCACGGACACGCACATCGTCAACACCGTCGAGTCCTCGAACCAGGTCGGTGCCGCCATCGACTGGGGTGCCCTCACCGACGTGGTCGTCGCGCTCACTGAAGCCGCCACGGACGACCTCGACCCCGTCGAGGCCGGCGTGGCCACCGAGCGCGCGGAAGTCACCGTCTTCGGCAACGACCGCACCGAGACGCTTGCCAGCCACGCCAACGCCGTCATCGCGATGGGTGGCGCCGTCGCGGGACTCGCCGTTCTCGCCACGGTCACCATCAGCGTCCTCGTCTTCTTCCTCACGTAGCCCGCCGAAACACTCATCGCACTCCGTCTGGCAGTTCCGGCAATGACGGCGCAGTTGCCACCCGGCGTGACGCACGTCGACTGTTCGACTCTGGACATGCCGAACGCCTACGTCGTCGTCGACGACAACGAGACGACGCTCGTGGACGCCGGGTGGCCGGGAGACGAGCAGACCGTCCGAGACGGCCTGCGCACTGCCGGCGTCGAACCCGGCGACATCGACCGCGTGCTGGTGACCCACTACGACGCCGACCACGTCGGCACGCTCGCGCGACTCACGCCGGCACTGGACGCCCCGGTGTACGTCCACGAGCGGGACGCGCCGTACGTCGCCGGCGACCGACTGCCGCCGTGGACTGCTCGGAACGGCATCGGGGCGCTCCACCGGCTCTACTATCGCCGGCTCGACCTGCCGGATCTCCCGATTCGAGCCGTCGTTGACGGGGACGACGTCGGCGGCTTCCACGCGTACCACACCCCCGGTCACACGCCCGGACACGTCGCCTACGTCCACGAGGACCTGTCCATCGCGTTCCTCGGTGACCTCGCCTATGGACTCGGCGACGGGCTGAAGCCCACTGGCTGGCTCACGAGCTACGACGCCGCCGCGGTTGAGTCCAGCGTGCGGTCGCTGTGTCGTCGTGCGCCCGCCTTCGAGTACGCGTGTCCCGGACACGGACCGCCGCTCCCCGACGGCGACGACCGGCTCGCCGAGGCACTCCCGTGAGCGCTAGCCGAGCGCCGCCGCTGGCGAACATCGCGAACGGCGAGAAGTTCTCCCCGCCTACTCGTCGGCGAACAGGTCGTCGACGGCTGCTTGCGCGGCGAGCGCGCCGTCGTCCGCGACCTGCTCGACGTCCGCGTCGGCGTCCGGCGCCCGGACGTAGATGTCCACGTCCAGGACGCCGTCCTCGAACGTCACCGTGATATCGAGGTCGTCCACGTCGCTGGTCCGCAGCCGGTCGAGGACGAGCCCCTCGGCGGCTTCGGCGGCCGTCTCCACGACCTCCTCATCGTTCGGCATCGGTCGTTACGCGCCCGGACCGCCGCCCATCGCGCCGCCCGCACCGCCGAGCATGTCCTGCAGCTCCTCCTGGAGGCTCTCGAACTGCTCCTGCACGCGGTCTTCCTGCTTCTGGAGGGTTTCGACGCGCACTTCCAGGTCGCTGACCTTCTCGTCGAGGTCGTCGTGGGCGTTGTCGTACTCCGTTTCCACGAGCAACTCGCCGACCTCACGGTACATCGTGGTCGACTCCTCGATGTCGCCGAGCGCGTCCAGGGCCGTTTCGGCCTCGGACAGCTGCTGTTCGGCCTGCTGTTTCTGCGTGGCGACGTTCTGCGCTTTCTCCTGCAGATCCTGGAGCTGCTCGAGTTTCTCCTGCGCTTCCGGTGGTAGGTTACCCTGCATACGTATCCGGTTGCGCGCCCAACGGAAAAACCCCCGCTTTGTGGTTGCACACCGGACCTGGGGGTGTGACAGCCCGAGCCGCCGGATCGGATGGGGTTCGCGGGTCCCACGCTACGCCCCGAATCAGGGTCCGGCCGCGGACGGAGCGGCCGCTCGTTCGGCCACCTCGACGAGCGTCAGCCACGTGTTCTGGCCGGCACGCAGCGCCGTCAGGTCGGTGGCGTCGACGACCACGGTCACCGTCGCGCCGTCGCGGCTGACCGTCGCCCGGCTGCGCTCGCCGTCGATGTCGCCCGCCGACACGGCGACGCTGCTGGCGACGATGGACGCAACCGCCGTCGAATCGTACCGGAAAACGAGCTCCGTCGAGTGCGACGGCACGTCGGTTACTGGACGCTGACTTCCTTCACGTCCCGGCTGCGCTCTTTCAACAGCACACGGTGCCCGCAGTACGGGCACCGCACGCCGCCGTATTCGTCGAGTTCGACGTCGCGCTTGCACCGCGAACACTTATACGACATCTGAACTGTTACTCGCTGTTGCTGTCGCCGGTTTCACCCAGGGCGGTCCGGATCGAGCGCGTGACCGTCTTGCCGCTGGGCGTCTGGGGCTGGTAGGCACCGCCGGCGTACTTGTAGCCGCATTTCCCGCACTGCCAGATGCCGGTCCCCTCGCGGGAGACGGCCTCGGACCCACAGTCCGGGCAGGCGTGGTCTTCGTTCATCGTGCCCTCGATGTCGGAGACGCGGCGGCGCGAGACGCGCCCGTAGCGCGCACCGAACCGGCCGGCGCTCCCGGTGGAGCTCTGGTTAGCCATAGTGCCAGCGTCTACCGCCGTCGCGTACATAAACGCTACGAGTTGTGTGCCCGAGTCGAGGGCACAGGAACGCGAGCGGGGAGCGTAGCGACCCGTGAGCCGTCAGTCGCGTGTCCGACCGAAGGGAGGACACTGACTCAACGAGCGCGGAGCGACCAGCCCCGGTCCGCGAACACGGTCGCCGCGAGTCGACCGAGAATCACGACCGGGAGAACCAACACGAGGAGCAATGCGAGGAAGCCAATTGCATTTATCGGCGGATTGTCGGCGCTCATCGTCTGGATGAATATCATGACGACGAACCAGAGCGTCGTCAGCTGGATTGTCTTCGAGTCGATCATGGGGACAACAGCCGGTCTGCCGGAGCGCACAAACTGTTTCCGGTTTCGTCGGCCACCCGCGTCGGCAGGACCGACCTCCGTCCTCACTCGCGGAGTGATTCGTCTTCGAGCGCGTCGTTGAGATCGGTGCGAACGCGCTCGCCGGTGTCGCGGCTCATCGCCGTGGTGACCACGCGGTTCTCCTGGACGCTTGAGCCGTCCCGCACGAGCAGCCGGAGGTTGCCGTTGGTGTCGGCGCGCGTGACCTTCGCGCGGACGCCAGTGCGGGAGCCCGAGCCGCCGGCGTCGATGGGGCCGGGAATGACCTTCTTGACGTTCGGGTGGCCCGCAACCGTGCGGATGGCTTGCTGGCCGTCGCGGTCGCCGATGAGCGTCGAGTGGCGGCCACCGATCTTCTCCCGGACCGGCTTCTCGACGACGTCCAGGGCGCGGTCACCGCGGCGATCCAGCACCGACGCCACGGGGTCGTCGGGCTCGACACGGTAGACGTCGTGGTGGAGATCCGCGCGCACCGCCCGGATCACCTCGTGAGCGCCCGCGACGAAGACGTCCTCCGGGCGCTTCCTGCGGATCTCGTCCGCGATGCGTCCGGCGAAGTTCCGCAGCTCGATGACGCCGGTCTCGTCGCCGTCCTCGGGCACGGTCGTGATGTCGGTGCGGCCGACGACGTCCTCGTCGGTCAGAAACGTCAGCGTCGCCCGGTCGCGCCCGCAGTCAGCCACCACCGCGTCGCAGTTCTCGGTGCGGCACACCAGGCAGTAGTCGCCCGGTTTATCCAGTGGCGTGCCACACCGCGAACAGTCCATGCCCGATGGGACGCGGCGCGACCGCAAAAACCCGGTGTTTCAGCCACCCCGCTCAGAGGGCCAGCGGGCTGGGTTTCAGGAACTCCCGCAGGACGACCGTGGCGTAGCTGCCGGAGGGCAGCGCGAACTCGAAGGCCAGCGGGTCGTGGCTGACCGTGAGATCCGGCCGGAGGAGTATCGCGCGGCGACTGCCCGCCGAGTCGAACTCGCCGGGCAGGTCGAAATCCGCGCGCGAAAGGTCGAGGTCGTCGAGGACGCCCCGAGTGATCTCCCCGGGGTCGCCGTCCGCGAACTCGGTGTCGGTGCCGACGAGCGGCGCGGTGACGAACGCGCGGCCGCGCTCGCAGTGCCGCGCCATCACGTCCACCCGGGAGTCGGTGACCCGCTGCTGGCGTGCGGCGTCGGGCTGGGCGACCGCGGCGTCGGCGTCGCTGTCCGCGAACCACACCACGTCGCCCGCGACCGGCTCGCCGAACGGCAGCCCGCGCGCCATGCGCTCCGAGACGATTCGGTTGAAGACGTACGACTGGGCGGCGTGCACGAACAGCTGCTGGAGGTTCGACGGGAACGTCTCGACGGCGTCCCGGAAGCTCCCGCCGTCGGCCAGCTCGTGCAGCATGGTGCGCTCGTAGCGCAGGCGCTGTGGGAACTCCGCGAGCGCGCCCGTCCAGTCCCGTGTTTCCGCGACGTACTCGCGGGCGCGCTGGGAGTCCGCGGGTTCGTGCTCGGTGGGCGCGCCCAGGTACGCCATGGCGGCCGCCTCCCAGTCGTCGCGCAGGATGGCGAGCCCGACCTCGTGGGTGACCGGGCGCTTGCTCCCGAAGCGCTGTTGGCCGAAGTAGTTGGGCGTGCCGACGGTTCCGCCGCCGAACGCCGCCAACTCGTCGGCGACGGCGGCGGCCTGCTCGGGGGCGTCGGGGTCCCGCACCACGATCTCGAAGGCGTTGCCGGCGAGATCCCCGAACTCCAGGCCGCGGCCCGCCCGCCCGACGACCTCGATGTCGGCGTTCCGGATCTCCGGCACCTGGGCGGCGTCCAGATCGCGGACGGCGAACAGCTGAGTGGTGACCGCGTGGCGGTCCTTGGTGCCCGCCCACCGCACGCGCTCGCGGCTCATCCCGACGGTGTTGGCGAGTTCGCGGGCGAAGTCGTTGGTGTCCCACTCGTGGAGGGTCGCGCGCACCACGAGCCACGGGTAGTCGCCGGTCGGCGCGTCCGCCGGCTGGGTGTCGAACGCTTCGAGTTCGCGCACGCGGAAGTCCGCCGGGGAGTCCCGCAGCCGGCCGCCAGTGCCGTCGCTGTCGCTCGCGTAGTACGCCATCCCGACGGCGCGCTCGATGGGGTGTGCCTCGCGCATCAGAACAGCGAGAGGTCGCCCGTGATCCGGTCGACGTCGGCGTCGGGCGCGGGCCCGATGGCGAGCGCCGTCGGCGTCCCCGGCTCCAGTTGGGTGCGGCCGGCGTCCGAGATGAGCCCCGTGGGCAGCCCGGCGCGTTTGGCTTCCTCGGAGCGCTCGTAGAGCTCGCGCTCGCTGCCGACTTTCACCACGACTTTCGTCTGCCCCTCGTCTTTCCACCGGCGGACGGCGCGATCGTCGGTGTACTCGTAGGCGTTCAGCGAGGCGTGGGCGACCTGCGCGGCGAGCTTTCCCTGCCCCATTCCGATGTCCGTGCGGGCGGCGATGACCTGTTTCATGGCCGGACGGACGGCCGGCTCCGGCATAGCCCTGGCTACTCGCGGCCGAAACCACTACGTCGGTCCACCCTGCAGCATTCGGCATGGCTCCCCGCACGCCCTTCCTCCATCCCCGCGAGTATTTCGACCAGCACGGCTTCGACCTGCGGCCGGCGGCCGTCGTCGCCGGCGTCGCGGCGCTCTCGCTCGCGCTCGTGCTCATCGGCTTCGGCGTCCTGCTCTCGAACAAACTCGCCGCCGCCGGCGGAGCCGACGCCGCCAGCACCATCTGGCCCCTCGTCGGGGCGTCCATTGTCGGCCTCGTGTTGGCGCTGGCGGTGGGGTGGGTGCTGATCGCGGGCGTCCTCCACGTGTTCGCGCGCGCCATCATCGGCCACGACGGCCGGTTCACGGAGACGTTTGCGATCGTGGGGTGGGGGACCGCGCCGACAGCGCTGACCGGACTGGCACTGTTCGTGGCGCTCGCGGTCGCCGTCGACGGCGCAACCGTGTCCTCGCCGGAGCTGTTCCTCGAACAGTTCCAGGCGACCCTTCAGCGGACCAGCGCCGTCCGGACCGCGATCTCGTTCGCGGTGGCGGGCTGGCAGACGTACCTCTACGCCCACGGTCTCGCGGTGGCCTTCGACGACGACTCGGAAGCACCGTGGCTGGCGGGCGGCGTGATCGCCTACGGCAGCTGGCTGTTGACCCTGTTCTGAAACCTTTAGGCATCCCGAGCACACTGTTCGGGTATGATACTCTCCGACCAGGACATTCTCGCACGCCTGGCGGACGGTGACCTCGCCATCGAGCCCCTGGAGGACGTCGACCTCCAGGTGCAGCCGGCGAGCGTCGACGTCCGTCTTGGCCGGCGGTTCCTGGAGTTCGAGCGCGCGAACGTTCCTTGCATCCATCCGAACCGCGAGGACGAAGTCGATGAGTACGTCACCGAGACCGTCGTCGAGGACGGCGACGAGTTCATCCTCCACCCCGGGGATTTCGTGCTCGGCACCACCAAAGAGCGCGTGGAGGTGCCCCGAGACCTGGTTGCGCAGGTCGAGGGGCGGTCCTCGTTGGGCCGCCTCGCCGTGGTGGTCCACGCCACGGCCGGTTTCATCGACCCCGGGTTCAACGGGCGGGTGACGCTTGAACTCTCGAACCTCGGGAAGGTGCCGGTGGCACTCACCCCCGAGATGCGCATCAGCCAGCTCGTGTTCACGGAACTCACCAGCCCCGCCGACCGGCCGTACGGCGACGAGCGCGGGTCGAAATACCAGGACCAGGACGGCCCACAGGCCTCCCGCATCCGGGGAGACCGCGAGTTCGGGGGGACACAATGAAGTTCATCGAGGAGGTCGTCGTCGAGGAGTTCCTGCCGACGTTCCGGTCGCTGCTGGCGGCCGACCTGCGGGAGCGCGGGCTCACCCAACACGAGGTCGCCGAACTGCTCGGGGTCAGCCAGTCAGCGGTCTCGAAATACGCCCACGGCGACGTGACCACCGACGATGAGATCGCCACCGACGACCGGGTCCAGGAACTCGTCGAGCGCACCGGCAGCGGGCTCGCAACCGGCAACGTCTCCCAGGTGCAGGCGCTCGTGGAGGCCGAGGTTCTCGTGCGGGAGCTGTCCACGAGCAGCGACATCCTGGCCGAGCGCCATGAGGCCGCCAATCCCGCGCTGGCCGACTACGACGGCGATTTCACCGTTCACGACGCGGACAGCGAGGTGCGGGTGCGCGAGCACGTGTTGTCGTCGGTGCGCCGTGGGGTGCGCATGCTCGAACGCACCAGCGGCTTCGCCACCCAGATCCCGGCGGTCGGCGCGAACCTCGTGGAGTGTACGCCCGAGGCGGACACCGTCGAGGACGTGGCCGGCGTGCCGGGCCGGGTGCTGGACGTGATGGGACGCACCGAGATCCCAGCGGAACCCGAGTTCGGCGTGAGCGCGTACGTCGCAACGGTGTTGTTGGACGCGCGCGCCGCCGGTGTGGACGCCCACGCCGCGCTCAACATCGCGTACAGTGCGGACACGGTCGCCGCGCTCGCGGACGCAGGCTACGCCGTGGTCGAGTTCGAGCCGGAGGGAGAGTCGACGACCGACGACCACCACATCCGGGACGCGGTCCGGGACGCCGACGCCGTGGACGTGCTCTATCAGACCGGTGGCTACGGTGTCGAACCGATCGTCTACGTGCTCGCGGAGAACGCGCCGGACGCGGTGCGGATGGCCCGCGGCCTACTCTGAGGTCGCCGTCGCGAGCCCCGCCGGACCGCCGGACGGCTGCACGTCGATGCGGTCGCCGATCGGCGCGAACGCGGGCGCGTCGACGGCGTGGGTGGCGAGCAGCGCAACCGCAACCGGGAGGGTCACTGCGCCGCGGTCACCCGTGGATTCGGCGGCGAACCGCCACCCGCCGTCGGTGCACGTGATGCTGCTGGCGAGGTCCGCGGCGGCGACGGTCGCAAGCGCTTCGCCCGGCGTGGCGTCGGTGGTCACGAAGTCGACGCGGTCGGCGGCGTCGCTGAGGATCGCCTCCTGGGCCGCCGGCGCGAGGTGTTCGTCCAGGGCGTCGGCGGCGCAGGACAACAACACCATCGAGAGATCGTCGACGTCGGTGGTCGCCTCCGCGGCGGCGAAATACCCGTCGAGCACGGCGCGCTCGGCGGCGTCGCGGTCGGCCGCTGACAGCGCCTCGAACACCGCGCCGACGATGTCGTGGCAGATGTCCGAGCGGTCCGGGCCGTCGGTCGGCGACGGCACGGGCGCGCCGTGGACGACCAGGTCGTATTGGGGGGCCCAGGGGTCGTATCGCGCCAGCGTCTCCCGGTACGCGGTCGCCAGCGAGAGCGCGTCGGCTGCCGTGTCGCGGTCGGCGAACCGAAGCCCCGCCACGGGGAACGGTTGCTCGCCGGTCCGCGCACACGCAACGACGAATCTGCCGTCCGACTCCGCGAGGCCTTCCAGCCGGTCGCGGATGGTAGCGAGGTCGGTTCCAACCATTGTCACTCCTCGACGACGATCGTGCCTTCCATGCCGAGGTTCTTGTGGGGGATGCAGTAGTACTCGTGCTCGCCGGTGGTTTCGAACGTGTGGACGTACGATTTCCCCTCGGTGACCGCGCCCTTGCCGTTCGCCCAGCCGGTCTTGGCCGCGTCCTGGCTGTCGAAGCCGCCGGACGCCCAGTACGCCGCGTCCGCAGGGATGTCGTCCTCGTAGGCCGTGACTGAGTGCGCCTCGCCGTCGGCGTGTGTCCACGCGACGGTGTCCCCGGCGGACACGGTGAGCTCCGCGGGATCGTACGCGACCGCGTTCATGTCGATCACGTGGTCGGCGTCATCGGGGACGCCGGAGACGACGTTCGGCCCGCCGCTCAGCTCGGGCTGGGAGTCGCCTTCGCTACTGGATGCGGCGTCGCCGACCGGGGCCGCGCTGGCGTCGCCCGCCACCGCGAACTGCGCCCGCAGGGACGCCCGCCGCACCACGGAGACGTCGCCGGTCCCGGACTCCAGGCCGCTGGCGTACGTCTCGAACGACGACTCGAACGCCTCGTAGGCGTCGTGGTCGGCCTCTTCCAGCGGTTCGTGTGCGCGCGCCCCCTCGAAGTCACGGAGCGCGCCCCGAGCCACGGCCGCCGCCGCCGCCGTGAGGTCGCCGCCCGCGTTCCCGATCACGTCGTAGACCGCGGTCCTGGACTGCGCGCCGAAGCCGGTCGCGGCGTCGAACACGCTCCCGCCGTCGCTCGCCGTCGAGGACACGCCCACCAGCGCCTCCTCGAAGGCGTGGTAGGTTTCCTCGTTGCTGGCTTCGACGGCCTCGTGGAACCCGCCCGCGCCGCCCTCGAAGTAGGCCATCGCGTCGTCGGCGATCGTCGCCGCGCGCGTCCGGTCGTCCAGCGCCGCCACGCCGGCGGCGTCGAACGCGCGGGCGGTGATGGTGACCGATTCGCCGCCCGCGACCCGCGCGGTCGGCGCGATCTGCGCCGCGAACTCCGCGAGCGCGGATCGCGCGCCGTCGAGGTGCGTCGTCACTGCGTCGTCGTTGCCGTTCCGCATCGCCGCCGGCAGCGCGCCCACGTGTTCGTCCTCGAACGTCTCGTAGAGGGATTCGCTGGTGGATTCGAGGGTCTCGTGTGCGCCCAGCTCGTCGCGCTCGAAGCGCTTGAACATGGCTTCGACGCTCGCGGCGGCGCGCTCGGCGTTGCCGCGCTGGTACTGCTCGCGGGCGTCGCCGAGCAGCGCGCGGAGGAACCCGGTCTCCAGGATGACCGCTTCGGTGTCCGTGGTCAGCGCCTTGATGCCGGCGACCAGGTTGGTGTCGACCTGCGAGAGCGCATCCGAAACGCCGCTGCCGGCGGTGATCGCTTCCTGGAGCGCTTCCACGCCGCCCTCGAAGCCCTCGTAGGCGTCGTGGTCGGTCTCTTCGAGGGGTTCGTGGGCGGCCGCGCCTTCGAAGTCTTCGAGCACGCTGATCGCCATCGATGCGGCCGCGTCCGACGCGCCGGCGTCGGCGACCCACGCGGCGTCCTGGGCGCGCGCCCGGTACGCCGACAGCACGGCGGCGTGCCCGAAGTCCGACGACGGGCCACCCATCGCGTTGAGCGCGGCGGCGTCGTACGCGCGGGACTGGAGGCTAGCGATGTGGCCCGCTTCGGTGCCGGCGGTGTCGGCGATCGCGTACGCACCGTCGACGGCCGCCGACACGGCGGTGGCGGCGGCGGAGTTCGCGTCGTCGGCGTTGCCGCGCTGTCCGGCCGACAGGGTGTCCCCGAGCCCGCTCTCGAAGGACTCGTAGGCGTCCGTGGCTGCGGACTCCATGGCCTCGTGGGCGGGCGCGGTTTCGAACGCCGAGAGGGCGGTGTTGGCGGCGACCGCGGCGGCGTCGGCCTGACCGGCGGCGGCGAGCGCGCGCGCGGTCGCGGCGTGGTCGGCGAACGCCAGCGCGTCCAGGGCGTGCATCGCGGTCTCCCCGACGAGGCGCTGTTGGGCGTCCCGCAGGTTCGCGGCGGCGGATTCGGCCTGCTCGATCGCACTGGCGCTGTCCCCCTCCCTGAGCGCGTCCCGGACGCCGATCGCGGCCTGCTCGAAGCCCTCGTAGGCGCTCTCGCTGGTCGTTTCGAGGGTTTCGTGGGCACCGTGTTCGCCGCCGGCGTTCTCGAAGTCCTGTTCGAACGTGGTGGCGGCGAGCTGTGCGCCCACGTCGGACGCGCCGTGTGCGCCCAGCGCGGCGGCGTCCGCGAGGCGCGCACGGTAGACGTTCCACTGGGCGGCCACGGCGGCGTCGACGCCGACGTCGTCGCCTCCGTCGTTACCGCTGCCGGCGTCGGCCGCCGTCGTCGCGTCGCCGTCGGTCGTGCCTCCCGAGTCGCTGCAGCCGGCGAGTCCGACTGCGGCGAGTGCTGCCCCCGTTGCCTGTAGGAATTCTCGTCGTCGCTGCATAGGGTTTAGGGCAACCTAAAGATTCAAAAGACGTTCGGTTTTCGGCTCACCAAAAATAGTGTACGTCAGCGCGCTCTCACCCTACGCGCCACCACTCACACCGCCCCTGATTCGCTCCTCTGCCGCCCGCAGGGCGGCCTCCCGGTCGAACTCTTGGATGCACTCCTCACGAGCATCACCCTCCGCTGCTGACAGATCACGCGCGTGTGCTGTGATGTTCGGCACCGCCCGCACCACGTTGTCGATGATCGGCACCGACGCCGCCTGCGCGGACCGCGACAGCGGGTTCAGGTCGATCACCAGCTCCGTCTTCCCCATCTCGGCCAGCGCCGCCGCCCGATCCCCGTCCTCCAAGGGCACCAACACCACGTCGGCGTCGTAGATCCCGTCGCTGTCGACGGTCGCGCGCTCGTGGTCCAACCCCGGGATCCGCGCGTCCGCCTTCGTCCCCAACACCCCACTCGCGCCGTGCTCGCGCAAGTGGTCCGCGATCCGCTCGACGCGCTCCTCGGTCCGATTGAACAGGTTCACCGCCAGATCCGCGCCGGTCGCCGCCGCCAACGCCACGAGCGCGTCGGGCACGAGCGCGGCCACGTTCCCGTTGACCGACACCACCGGGTGGTCCGCAGCCAACAACTGCGCGGCGGCCGCCCGCTCGGCGGCGTCCGCGCTGGGGATCGTTTCCTCGCCCAACAGGTAGTCGTACGCCTCCCCGCGGCCCTGCGCGATCAACCCCTGTCGGCTCGTGATACCGTCGTCCACCCCGTCCTCGATCCGGTGGCGGGTCACCAGCGAGTCGTGTCGCGGGTGGTCCTCGGGAATCTCGGTCATACCCCACCAACACCGTTGGCGGGCAAAAATCGCCCGCTCTCACCGCAGCGACGCGCCGCCGTGATGGATCGCACACGACGCCGCGTCGTACCCCGCGTCGCTCAACCCCGTTCCGAGCGCGAACACCGTCCGCCCGAGCATCGCCATCGCGGCCTCACCGCCAGCCGCCTGGACCGCCGCGATGGCGTCCGCGACCGCCGCATCCACCAACCCCGCCGCCCGCGCGAACCGCCGCGACGCCGCGACGAACTCGGCCACCGTCGGATCCGCGCGCAGGGCCGCCAGCGCGTCCGCACCGGCCGCCGACAGCGCGTCCGTCTCCCCACCGATCACGTCACTGGTCGACAGCCCGCCGAACGACACGTACTCGATGCGCCCGCTCGCCGGCACCCCGTCCAGGCTGCCGTGGGGCGGCGCTCCCGGCTCCACCCGAACGGGAAGCCCACCGCGCGCCTGCGCCACCACGTCGCCAAGCCCCGTGCCCGCCTCGGCGTCGGCCACGTGGGCCACCTGCACCAACTCGTTCTCCGAGCACCCACACCCGAACACCTCGTTGGCCGCCAACGCCGCCGCCAGCGCGGTCGCACCCGACACGCCGAACCCCGCACCCAGCGGCAGCGGCGTCTCCGCGGTCACGCGCGCGGTCACGCCAAGCGCATCGAGGACGCCCCGCACGCTCGCGATCTCCGTCGGCGTTCCGTTCAACACCACGCCCGTGTTCTCGGCCCGCGTCACCGTGACGGTGACGCCCGCAGAGAGCGCGACTCCCGCACCCCGAGACCCCGACGCGACCGCCGCCTCGGTCGCGCCCGCGTCCACGCTGAAAAACCCCGTCACGTGCCCCGGCGCGAACGCGACCGCCGACTCACCGTCGCTCATTGCACCGCTCTCGGCGACGCGGCACTGTAAGCATTACAGTCTCGGCACGCGCCCCTCACTCCTCGGCCTGCGCGTCCCGGACCCCCGATACGGTCTCTCTGACGGCGTCCACCCCGGCCTCGTGTACCAGATCCCCGACCACGATCGTGTCCGCGTGTGCGCCCATCCGGTACGCCGCGTCGTAGCCGTCGATCCCACCACCATAGAACACGGCCGCGTCGTCGACCCCGCCGGCGGCCGCCTCGACCACCGCCGGATCCCCCAGCGTCCCCGAATACTCCACGTACACGACCTCCTGGCCGAGCAACCGCTCAGCCACGGTGGCGTACGCCCCCACCTCGTCGGCGTCCAACCCGCAGTCCGCGCCGGTGTACTCGGCCACGCTCGCGTCGGGGTTCATCACGATGTACGCCTCCGTCGTGGTGCGCTCCCAGTCGAGGTCCGCGATCCGCACCCACTCCTTGTGCGCACCCGTGATCCAGAACGGATCCCCGGCGTTCAACACCACCGGCACGAGATAGCCGTCCAGGGCCTCGTCCTCGACGACGACGGCGGGGTTCGACGGCTCCTGATACAGCGGCACCTCGTGTGTCCGACACGCGTCGATGACGCGGCGCATCTTCTCGGTGGTCACGTCGAGTGTTCCGCCGATCTCGATCGCGTCCGTGCCCGTCTGCGCGACGTCGTCGAACGTCTCACCGTCCACCAGCGACTTGTCCGGATCGATCTTGAGGACGTGATCCCAGTCCGCCCACGGCGCAGTCATATCTACGGCGTTCCCGTGGCGTCCGCAAAACCCCTTCGATGCGCCCATTCACCTCCGAAACGGCGGAACACGGGGCCACGTGGGCGGCCCACGGCCAGGGCTCAGCCGTGAATACCCATCGCTTCGATCTGCTCCTGGTAGCGGTTCCGGATGGTGACCTCCGTCACCTGCGCGACGTCGGCGACCTCGCGTTGGGTCTTCTTCTCGTTGCACAGCAGGCTCGCGGCGTAGATGGCTGCGGCCGCGTATCCGGTGGGTGACTTCCCCGAGAGCAGTCCCTCCTCGGCGGTCGTTTCGATGATCTCGTTGGCTTTCGATTGGACCTCCTCGGTGAGTTCGAGTTCAGAACAGAACCGCGGCACGTACTTCTTCGGATCGACCGGCTTCATCTCCAGGCCGAGCTCCTGGGAGATATACCGATACGTGCGCCCGATCTCCTTGCGCTCGACCCGGGATACCTCCGAGATCTCTTCGAGGCTGCGCGGAATGCCTTCCTTCCGGCAGGCCGCGTACAGCGCGCTCGTGGCGACGCCCTCGATGGATCGACCCCGGATCAGGTCCTCTTTGAGCGCGCGCCGGTAGATGACTGATGCGACTTCCCGCACCGACCGGGGCACGCCGAGCGCCGACGCCATCCGGTCGATCTCCGAGAGCGCGAACTGGAGGTTGCGCTCGCCGGCGTCTTTCGTTCGGATTCGTTCCTGCCATTTCCGCAGTCGGTGCATCTGCGAACGTTTCTTCGAGGAGATAGAGCGGCCGTAGGCGTCCTTGTCCTTCCAGTCGATCGTCGTGGTCAGTCCCTTGTCGTGCATCGTCTGGGTCGTCGGCGCGCCGACGCGGGACTTCTCCTGTCGCTCCTGGTGGTTGAACGCCCGCCACTCCGGACCGGGATCGATCTGCTCTTCTTCGACGACGAGGCCACAGTCGTTGCAGACCAATTCCGCGCGGTCCGAACTCTTCACGAGGTTATCCGAGCCACACTCCGGGCACTCCCGCACCCCCTCCTCGGAGTCCTCCTCCTCCTCCTGCTTTGCCGCCGTTTCTCGCTCCCGCTGGCGGGTGGACCGTGTCATCGCATTTTTATATTAGTGTCGCGCACACTCATAAACCCATTGGCAGTATTGAGCGGTCTTCAATCCAACACAATACCACGCGGTTGTCGGCGAGAACCACCGGCTCAGCCGCGTTTCCCCGCGCCAGGCACGCCGCCCCGAACAGTAACCCATAAACGGGACGCGGGGTGACCTGACTTCAATGCCAGTCGTCGAGTGCGACATCCAGACAGCCCGCGCGGCGTTGGCCGACGCCGGCGCATCGTTCAGCGACGGGAACTCCGAGCACGAACTGTGGCACGCCGACCTCGGAGACGCCCACGCCGTCGCCTACGCGGACAAACTCGTCGTCCAGGGGGGGTCGCCCACTGACATCACGGCCGTCGTCCAACCCGACCGCGGCGGCCGCGTGCACGCCTACTTCGACGGCGCAAGCCGCGGGAACCCCGGCCCCGCCGCGGTCGGCTGGGTGCTCGTCTCCGGCGCCGGCGGCATCGTCGCCGAGGGCGGCGACACCATCGGCCGCGCTACCAACAACCAGGCCGAATACGACGCCCTGATCGCCGCCCTGGAAGCCGCCGCCGACTTCGGGTTCGACGACATCGAACTCCGGGGGGACTCCCAGCTCGTCGAGAAACAGCTCACCGGCGCGTGGGACACCAACGACCCCGACCTCAGGCGGAAACGAGTGCGCGCCCGCGAACTCCTCACGGGGTTCGACGACTGGTCGATCACCCACGTGCCACGGGCGACCAACGAGCGCGCCGACGCCCTCGCCAACGAGGCCCTCGACGATGCCTGAGCTGCCAGCCGACGCGGCCGCCGAGGCACAGCGACTCACGCGGCTCGCCCGCGACGCCACCGACCCCGCCGCCGCCGACGCCTACCGCGACCGCCGCGACGAACTGCTCGCCGACCACGGCTTCCTCGCGCGGGTCCGTGACGCCGACGCGACGCTGGTCTGCTATCCCACCGACTGGCTCACCGACGGCACCGTCCACCCCGGCGACATCGACGACCCCGACCGCGCCGTCGAACGCTCGCTCGCCGGCGGCGGCGAACAGGGCGACTACGAGCACGCCGCCGCCCGCAACGCCGCCATCGTCGACCGCGTTGCGGCCGCCCACGACGACGTGCACGCCCAGAACGCGGCCGCGTTCGCGGCGTTCATGAACAACCACTACGCGCGCCCCATGGACACCGCGACCGACGCGGAGCGCACGCGGTTCCGCGAGGAGTTCTTCCCCCGGAACGCGTGGCCCAGCGCCGACCAGCGCGACGCCATCGAGGCGTCGCTTGCGATCATCGACGACATCGCAGCCACCACCGACGAGGACACGCCGTAACGCCGCTGCTGGGGGTGTGGTGTGTGCCGGAAAAACTGCCTGGGGATGCCCAGTCCTCAGTCGTCGGCGACGATGGTCTCGACGCGCTCGCGGCGGTCGGCGTCGGCGACGAACTTCGAGAGCGTCCATTCGAGGTCGTCGACGACCGCGTCGAAGCCCTCGTTGGTGAGCGCGTACTCGTTGGTCCGTTTGTCCAACTCGGACTTCTCGACGAGGCCCTTGTTGACGAGATCGTCGAGGTTCGGGTACAGACGGCCGTGGTTGACCTCCTCGCCGTAGTACTCTTCGAGTTCGCGCTTGATTGCGAGACCGTATCGGGCTTCCTCGCCGAGGACGGTCAGGATGTTCTTCTGGAACGCGGTCAGGTCACGTGCGTCACTCCGTGTATCGGGTTGCGCCTCTGACATAGCTGAAGTGAAG
This sequence comes from Halobacterium sp. BOL4-2, assembly GCF_016917835.2. GTDB lineage: Archaea > Halobacteriota > Halobacteria > Halobacteriales > Halobacteriaceae > Halobacterium > Halobacterium salinarum. Next base: position 193,304 of record NZ_CP070332.2, read on the forward strand.
TGGCCCGGACATTTAAACACTTCTCACCTGACTCCCCGTTTCGCGGCCGAACGGCGATACGAAAACCCTTTTTCGGCGCGCCCCACACCTCCAACAGCATGGCAAACCTCTGGGAAGACCTCGAAACCGGACCCGACGCTCCGGACGTCATCTACGCCGTCGTGGAGTGTCTCAAAGGCGAGCGGAACAAATACGAATACGACAAAGACATCCCGGGCGTGGTGCTTGACCGCGTGCTGCACTCGAACGTCCATTACCCGTCGGATTACGGGTTCATCCCGCAGTCGTACTACGACGACGGCGACCCCTTCGACGTGCTCGTGCTCGTCGAAGACCAGACGTTCCCCGGCTGCGTCATCGAAGCGCGCCCGGTCGCGCTGATGGAGATGGACGACGACGGCGAGCAGGACGACAAGGTCATCGCCGTCCCCGAGGAGGACCCCCGCTACGACGACGTCGAGGACGTCGACGACCTCACCGACCAGCAGAAAGCCGAGATCGCGGAGTTCTTCGAGACGTACAAGAACCTCGAAGCGGACAAGGAGACGGCGGTGCTCGGTTGGGGCGACGCGCAGGCCGCCAAAGACGCCATCGAGCACGCTCAAGACCTCTACGACGAGCAGTTCGCGTAACGCCATTCCCGGCGTATTATTCCGGCGCATCTCCCTCCCAGCGCGGATTTGTCAAGCGCATGGACGATTACTTGAGGCGTGCAGCCGTACGTTCAGTCGCAATGAGCACTGACACTCCCACAGTCGGCGTCGACCATCCCACGGTCGTCCCACTGAACTTCGACGCTGACGCCGCTGACACCGCCGACGCCGACGCGGACACCGATCACACCCACTGACCCGGGATAAGCTACTTAACGGTTCGCGGTGACTCTCGCCCACATGCTCCCTGAGGTGGGCCTCCTCGCGCCACGCTCCCTGGCAGTGCTCGCCGGCGTCGCCGCCGCCGTCGGCGGGACCGGCGCATACGTCGTCCGTCTCCTGATCCGCCGCCGGCGGGCGGCCACCACCACCAACGACGACTACGCGCGACTCCGCGACGCCATCGCCTCCGTCGAATCCGTCGCGTTCGTCGTCCCCGAGAACCCCAGCGTCGACGCGCTCGCCGCCGCAACCGGGCTCTGTGACCTCTGCGAAGAATGGGGTGTCACGGGACGCGTGTTCGCCGAAGGCGACGTCACCAGCGACGACGCCAAAGCCTTCTGCAACCTCTTCGACCTCACGCTCGGCATCGCCGACGACCCACTCGACGACTACGACGGCGCCGTCGCGGTCGGCGGCGGCGGCACCGTTCCGTCGTTCGCCAACCAGCCGCCGGTCGTCGCGGTGATCCGCCACCGCCCCGCGGCCGTCGACCACCCACTCGTCATCACCGGCAGCGACGCCGGTGCGACCGCGACCATCGTCTCCCGGTTCTTCGAGCGCGCCAACCACACCCCCGACCAGGACGTCGCAACCGCCCTCCAGCACGGCATCCGAGCCGCCACCCGGGAGTTCCGCCGCGTCCGGTCGGCCGACGACTTTCGGGCGGCGACGTTCCTCGAAGAGTTCGTCGACCAGGGCACCATCGACACGCTGCGCGCCCCCGGCATGAGCGGGGAGACCTTCGACGTGATCGGGGCGGCCATCGAGAACCGCGAACGCCGCGCCAGCTTCGCGGTCACGAACGTCGGGTCCGTCCCCGCAGTCAGCTCCCTCGAGGAGGCCGCCGACACCCTGTTGCGCCTCGACGGCGTGTCGTCGGCGGCCGCCTTCGGCGTCCACGAGGACACCGTCGTGACGGCGTGTCGCGCCGACGACGTGCGCACGAGCGCCATGGACGTGTTGGCGTCGGCGTTCGACCACCCCGAGGGCCTCGGCGGGGACACCGACACCGCCACCGCGCGCGTCCCACTCGGCCTGTTCAGTCGCGTCAGCGCCGACCGCAGGGCGACCCTCGACGACCTCATCGACGCCAGCACCCGGAAAGCGTTGTTCTCGGCGTTCGAACACGCGTAGCCGCCGTTCGTCCCTGGAAACCAACGTTTTAGTGGCGGAGCGGAGACGGTTCGGTATGGGTCTGTTCGACCGACTTCGCGGAAGCGACGCTGGCCGGGTTGCGTTCGTTGGTATCGACGGCGTGCCGTTCAGCCTCATCCGCGATCATCCCGATACGTTCCCGAACCTCCACGACGCGATGGCCGCGGGGTCGGGCGGCGCTATCGAGAGCATCGTTCCCCCGGAGTCCAGCGCCTGCTGGCCCTCGCTGACGACCGGCGTCAACCCCGGCGAAACCGGCGTCTACGGCTTCCAAGACCGCGAAACCGGGAGCTACGAGACGTACGTCCCCATGGGACAGGACGTGCAGGCGACCCGCGTCTGGGATCGCGTCACCGACGCCGGCCGCGACGCCACCGTGATGAACGTCCCGGTGACGTTCCCGCCCCAGCGCAACGTCCAGCGCATGAGCTCGGGGTTCCTCTCCCCGGACATCGAGAAGGCCGCCCACCCCCCCGAGTTCGCGGACGCCCTCGAAGCCACCGACTACCGCATCGACGTGAACGCGAAACTCGGCCACGACGACGACAAAGCCGCGTTCATCGAGGACGCCCACGAGACCATCGACGCCCGCCAGGAGGCGTTCCTGGAGTACATCGACGCCGACGACTGGGACCTCTTTTTCGGCGTGTTCATGTCCACGGACCGCGTCAACCACTTCCTGTTCAAGGACTACGAGGAACACGGCGACAACGAGGCGGCGTTCTTCGAGTTCTACGAGAAAGTGGACCGCTACATCGGCGAGATCCGGGCGGCGATCGCCGACGACGTGACCCTCGTGGTCGCCTCCGATCACGGGTTCACCAGCGAGGACTACGAAGTCCACTTGAACTCGTGGCTCGCCGACCAGGGCTGGCTGTCCTTCGACAGCCCCGATCCGGAGGGGCTCGGCGACATCAGCGACGACACGCAGGTGTACTCGTTCATCCCCGGGCGGTTCTACCTCAACCGCGAGGGCCGCGAGCCCCGCGGGAGCGTCGCCGCCGACGACGCCGACGCGGTGCTTGCGGAAGTCAGCGACGCGCTGACCGCGCTCGAATCGCCGGACGGCCGGCAGGTCGTCGATCGTGTCGTCGAGGGCGACGCCGTCTTCGACGGCGACCACGACGCCATCGCGCCGGACCTGGTCGCCATCCCGAACCACGGCTTCGACCTCAAAGCCGGGTTCTCGACGCCCGGCGACGTGTTCCGCCACGGCCCCCGCAACGGCATGCACTCCTTCGAGAACGCGACGCTGGTCACCGACGCCCCCGACGTGTCGATCCCGTCGTCGACGAACCTCTACGACATCGCGCCGACGCTGCTTGACCTCATGGACGTCCAGTACGACAGCCGCGAGTTCGACGGCGACACCCTCGTGACTGCCGACGACTGACCGTCGCTGTCCGCGATCAGATCAGGTCGTCGAGTTCGTCCGCCTGGAAGTTCTCCGTCTCCTGTTCGGCCTCGACCTCCTTGCTTGCCTCCTTGGCCCGGTCCATGAACTCCTGGAGGCGCTGGCTCCGGGAGATCCCCGCGAGCAACACCAGCACCGCGATCTTATCCGAGTCCAAGGGGAAATCACCGCCCCGCACTTGCATGCTGCGGGTCTCGTCTTCGACCCACGTCCGCGCCTTCTCGACGCCCTTCCGGGAGACGCGCTCGCTTTCCCCCGCGGCGACCACCAGCGCCGCGCCGGCCTCCGTGGTCTGTGGCACGCTCATTCCCGACAGCAAGGCCTTGCGCGCCGTCGAGGTGATGGTGTTGATGTTCTCCCCGGCGTCGGCGGCCGCCTCGGCGGACGCGAACCCGATCGCGGACATCTCCCCGGACTGCAGCGTGTTGATCACCTCACTGGAGTCCACGACGCTCTCGCCGACGCCCTCGATGTTCTCCCCGGCCGCCAGCAGGATGCCCACGCGTCTGGCGATCCGGCTGTTGATCTCGTCGAACGCCTCGGTGACGCTGTCCCCGGTCGACCGCCACGCGTCGTTGTCCACGAGCAGCGTGGAGTCGGCCTCCCTGACGAGCGTCTTCAGCGACCGGCCGGCGTTCGCCTGATAGATGCCGCCCTCGTCACGGCCGGGCAGGATCCCCAGCGCGTAGACGGGGATCTCGTAGACGCGCTGGAGTTCTTTCACCAACACCGGCGCGCCCCCCGATCCGGTGCCGCCGCCCAGCCCCGCGATCACGAAGATCGCTTCGGTGTGTGGGTCAACGACCCCGTCCAGCCCGCCCATGACCTCCCGGACGTCGTTGGTCATCACCTCCGCGCCGAGTTCGTTGTCGGCACCGACGCCGTGTCCTTTGACGCGCTCCTGACCGATCAGCATCGTGTCGATGTCCAGCCCTTCCAAATCCGTCTTCGCGGTGTTGACGGCGAGCGTTCCGCGAACGGCACCGTACTCCGCGCGCTGGTCCTCGGCGAGGAGGGCTTCGGTCACCTTACCGCCGGCCTGACCGACGCCGATGAGGGCGGCCTTCATATGTCACGGGATTCACGGCATCCGTATCAACGTTGTGCCCGCAGGTGACATGTGTGGCCGCAACACACGACCTGACACCGGGAGCGCAGTGTCCTTGACCCTCGGGGTCGTACCGGCGTGCGTGTTCACCGACGAGATCCAGACGCCCGCGGAGACGACCGCCGACGCGGTCCGGGCGCAGTACGAGGCAACGCTCGCCGACGTCATCGAAACCGTCGGCTCGGACGCCGTCGCCGCCCACGCCGACATCGACGCCGACACGATCGCCGCGCTCGCAGCCGGCGATTCGCCCACGCTGACGGTCACCGAGGCGGCCGACATCCTGGCCGCCAGCGACGACTACCCGCCCGCGGACACCCTCCAGGCCGAACTCCAGGACCACGTGATGTTGCAGATGAGTTCCGCCGTGCTCGACGTGGACGCGCTGGCGCGCGGCCTCGACGGCGACCACGACGCCAAACCCCTCCAGCAGAAACTGGAGGGCCGCCAGCCCATGACCCTCGCGGAGTACGCGCGCATCCACCGCTACGTCGCCGCCCAGAACCCCTACTGATGCGGGTCGCAATCCTGGGCTGTGGCTACGTCGGGTGCGCGCTCGCGCGCCGCCTGCTCGCCGCCGGCCACGACGTTGTCGGCGTGTGTCGCTCCCCGGACAGCCTCGACGCGGTCCGGGAGACCGGCGCGACCGCGGTGCGCGCCGACGTCACCGACGCCGCGTCGCTGGCCGCGGTCCCGGACGCCGACGCGGTGGTGTTCGCGGCGTCGTCCGGCGGCCGGGGGGCCGACGCCGCCCGCGAGGTGTACGTCGACGGCCTGCGGACCGTCGTCGAGCAGTTCGGCGGCCGCGACGACCCCCCAGAGCAGCTCGTTTACACGTCCAGCACGGGCGTCTACGGCGACCACGACGGCGACTGGGTGGACGAGGAGACATCCCTCGATCCGACCACCGAGAAGACCGCGGCGCTGGTGGACGCCGAGCGCGTCGCGCTCACCGACGCCCCCGAGCACGGCCTGGACCCCACGGTGGTGCGGTTCGCCGGCCTCTACGGCCCGGACCGGTATCGGCTGACCCGGTACCTCGACGGCCCGGTGACGGAGGGCTACCTGAACATGATTCACCGGGACGACGCCGCCGGCGTGGTGGCGTTCGCGCTCACCGACGCCGACGCGGACGTGCTGTTGGCGGTCGACGACGACCCCGTCTCGAAGTGGGCGTTCGCCGACTGGCTCGCCGACGAGGCGGGCGTCCCGCAGCCCGCCAAGCAGACCGTCGCCGAGCGCATCGCCGCCGGCGACCTCTCGACGCCCGCCGAGCGCCGACTGCGCACGAGCAAGCGCTGCTCGAACGACCGCCTCACCGAGCTGGGGTATTCGTTCGCGCATCCGACGTTCCGGTCGGGGTATCAGGCCGCCATCCGGGCGCACGAACGCGGCGAGTACAAGTAACGCCCGGCCGAACTGCCGGCATGGCCACCGCCGACGCGACCTTCCAGTACAAGCAGCGATTCGGCGACGCGACCGCCCGCACCTACTTCCGGCGCGTGGGCGACTGTGCGGTCTCCAGCGTTGGCCTCGGCACGTACCTCGGCGCGCCGACGGCCGCCGTCGACGACGCGCTCTACGAGACGGTGCGCGCCGGTCTCACGGCCGGCGTGAACGTCATCGACACGGCCGTGAACTACCGCCACCAGCGCAGCGAGCGCGTCGTCGGGCGCGCGATCCGGGACAGCGAGATCCCCCGCGACGCCGTGTTCCTCGCGACCAAGGGCGGGTTCGTGCCGTTCGACGGCGCGCAGCCCGACGCCCCCGGCGAGTACGTTCGCCGCGAGTTCGTCGATCGCGGCGTCGTCGACGGCGACGACCTCGCGGCCGGCAGCCACAGCATCGCGCCCGGGTACATCGACGCCATGGTCGACCGGTCGCTGTCGAACCTCGGCGTGGACACCATCGACCTCTACTACGTCCACAACCCCGAAACCCAACTCGACGAGCGCCCCGCGTCGGCGGTCTACGACCACCTGGAAGCCACCTTCGAGCGCCTCGAACAGCGCGTGGCGGCCGGCGACATCACCCACTACGGGGTGGCGACCTGGGAGGCGTTCCGGGTGCCCGCCGACCACGACCACTACCTGGACCTCGGCGAGATCATCTCGCGGGCGCGCGCCGCGGCGAAGACCGTCGGGAACACGGCCACCCACCTGCGCGCCATCCAGGTGCCGTTCAACGTCTACATGGCCGACGCGTTCACCGTCGCCGCCCAGGAGGGCCCCGACGGCCCCCAGAGCGTGCTCTGGTACGCCCACGAGGCCGGCTTGAACGTGTTCACGTCGGCGAGCCTGGGGCAGGGCGAGGTGGTGTCCGGCATCCCCTCGGCGGTCGACACCCAACTGGCGGGGGAGACGCCCGCCCAGCGCGGGATGAACTTCGCGCGCAGCGCGCCCGGCGTGACCAGCGCGCTGGCCGGCACCACCGACGCCGACCACGTCACGGAGAACGCCGACGCCGGCACGTTCGAGCCGCTGGGCGCGAACGCCTTCGACGCCATCTTCGAGTAGCGGCGCGCGTCGGTCGCCGGAACCCGAAGGGTTGTTGCTGCCCGCCGAGAAGCCGCCGTGTGGCCCCATCCAGCGACAGCGGCGCGCGTCGGCTCCCCCTGTTCGGCTCGCTGTGCGCGCTCGTCTTCCTCGTGAACTTCGGCCGGGTCGTGTTCGCGCCCCTCGTGGTGCCGCTCCAGGAGTTCTTCGTCGGGACGAGCAACGCCGCAGTCGGGCTGGTGGCGACGCTGGCGTGGCTGGGCAGCGCGCTCCCCCGGCTCCCGGCCGGCTACCTCCTCACGCGAGTCGCCCGCCACCGGGTCGTCCTCGGGACTGGCGGCCTGCTCACCGTCGCCTCGGGGGGCATGACGCTTGCGCCCACGATCGAGCTGGTGATGGTCGGCGCGCTGTTCGTCGGGCTGGCCTCGGGCGTCTACTTCGTCGCCGCGAGCCCCCTCGTGAGTGAGCTGTTCCCCGATCGCGTCGGTCGCGTCATCGGCATCCACGGCACGGCCTCGCAGCTCGCGGCAGCGGTCGCGCCGCTGCTGGTCGTCCGCGTGCTGCTCGTCCGCTACACGTGGCGTGCGCCGTTCTACCTGCTGTCGGCGGCCGCCGCCGTCGTCACGGTCGTGTTGTACGTCACCGCCGAGCGCGCCGACCTGCCCGACGCCGCTGGAGCCGACCGCGACCTCCTCGGGTCCGTCCGCCGCCAGTACCGCATCGTCGCGCTCGGCGTCGTCACCGTCGGGATTACCGGCCTCGTCTGGAACGGCTTTTTCAACTTCTACCCGAAATACCTCATCGAGACGAAAGGCGTCACCAAGCGCACCGCCAACCTCCTCCTGACGGTCGTGTTCGCCGCTGGCGTGCCGGCGTTCTGGTACACGGGCCGGCTCGCCGACCGGTTCCGCCACGTCCCGCTGATGCTCGCCATCCTCGGGTCGTTCGTCGTCACGCTGTTCGCGATCACGGTCGTCAACGCCACGCTCGCTGTCGCCGCCGTCTCGCTCTGCCTGGGGTACGCCATCCACAGCCTCTTTCCCGCCATCGACACCTTCCTGCTGGACAGCCTCCCCGACAGCGACCGCGGGTCGGCGTACGCCGGCTACAGCGCGTCGATGATGCTCGTGCAGGCGCTCGGCAGCGTCGTCGTGGGCACGCTTCGCGGGACCGGGTTCGCCTACGACACCATCTTCCGCACCGGCGCCGCCGGCCTGGGCGTACTCGCGGTCTGCCTCGTGGCACTGCAGTGGGCGGGGCGCTTGCCGCAGGGCGCAAGCTAATTCCCCTGCCGCCACTGCCGTCGACGTATGGACTACACCCAGGAGCGCGTGGCGACGCTCCACGACTACGGCGACGCCGACCCGCCCGCCCCGGCAGGCCGTGCCGCGGTCGTCGTCCCGATGACCGACCGCGAGTACGCCAGCCTCGCGACCGAGCGCGTCTTCTCGGAGCTTGAGCGCGTCGACCCCGCAGCGGTCGTCGTGCCGTTGCGCGCGCCCGCAGAGCGCGTGCCGGCGTTCCGGGAGTGGCTGGCCGGCTTCGACCTCGATCTCACCCTGCTGTGGTGCGACGGCCCCCGGGTCGAGGGACTGCTCGCCGACGCCGGTCTCGACGGCCCCCGGGGCAAGGGGCGTGACGTCTGGCTGGCGCTGGGCGTCGCGGCCCGCCACGACTTCGTCGTGCTCCACGACGCGGACACGGACACCTACGAGGCCCGGGACGTCAACAAGCTGCTGTTCCCGCTCGCCGACGGCTTCGACTTCTCGAAGGGCTACTACGCTCGCGTGGAGAACGACCGGCTGTACGGGCGGTTGTTCCGGCTGTTCTACACGCCGCTGGTGGCGGCGCTTGAGGACACCCACGACCACGACGTGCTCGATTTCCTCGGGTCGTTCCGGTACGCGCTGGCCGGCGAGTGTGGGCTCACCAGCGAGGCTGCGCGCGGACTGCGGGTGCAACGCGAGTGGGGCCTGGAGGTCGGCACCCTCGGCGAGGCGTTCCGGCTGGCGGGCGCGGCCGGCGTCGCACAGGTCGACCTGGGGCGGTACGAGCACGACCACCGCGCGGTCTCCGGCCCGACGGGGCTCTCGGAGATGAGCCGGGGGGTTGGCGCGGCGCTGCTGCGCGCCGTCGCGGACACCGGCGTCGACATCGCCTACGACACCGTCCGGGAGCGCTACCGCGAGCACGCCACCCGCCTCGTGGACGCCTACAGCGCCGACGCCGCGTTCAACGATCTCAGCTACGACGCCGAGCGCGAGCGCGACCAGATCACGACGTACGCACAGGCGGTACAGCCGCCCGGCGCTGACACCCGACTGCCCGCGTGGTCGACGGTCTCGCTCACCCCCGGCGACGTGGCGGCGGCGGCGCGGGCCGACGCCGCCGACACCGAAGAGTGACCCGTCTTCGGGCAGCCACCGTGACACATGGACGGTGACGCACTGGCCGGCATCGTGGCGTTGTTCGGCGGCCTCACGCGGGCCGAACTCAGCACTGCGGTCCGCGAGCACGCGGGCCGGCACGGCGACGGAACCGAACACCCGGACGACGCCATCGACGCGGCACAGAACGCCTACGAACTGCTCGCGGTCGCCCACGACGGAACGACAGTGTTGGTCCCCGGGCCGACAGCGTTTCCCGAGCCGCCTGCGGGAGCCGAGGACCTGCCACACATCTTGGCGGACACCGAGCGCCGCACGGTCCCCGCAGCCGCCCGCGCCGACGCCGTCCGCCGGCGCCTCACCGCGGCGGCCGCCGACGCCGACCCGGGCAGCGAGCACGCCCGCAGGCTCGTCGACGTCACGTACGACGCCGAAGCCTGGGTGGCCGTTGATCTGTCCGGCGTCCGGAACACCCTCACCGACCACACCGGTGGCCCCTCCGAGGACGCCTGAACCGGCCGCCGCCGCGGGCGCGTGAGTTAAGTTCGTCGCAGCCGTGGCGTCGACCATGGACCTCTCCGGGGTGGCTGCACACCGGCCGGTCCGGGTCACCGACCAGGACCGCGCCGCCGCCGTGCTCGTGCCGGTCGTCGACGCCGCCGACGGGGCGGCGCTCGTGTTCACGAAGCGCGCCGCCGACCTCAGCGACCACCCGGGTCAGATGAGCTTCCCGGGCGGCGGCTGCGAACCCCGCGACCCCGACTGCCGCAGCACCGCCGCCCGCGAGGCCAACGAGGAGATCGGCCTGGGCCGCGACGAGGTCGCGTTCGCCGGCCAACTGGACGACATCGCCACCATCACCGAGTACGCGGTGACGCCGTTCGTCGGCCGGGTCCCGGACCGCGAGTTCGACCCCGACGAGCGCGAAGTCGATGAGGTCGCCGTGCTGTCGGTTTCGGCGCTGACCGACCCGTCGAACTACGACCTCGAAAAACGCAGCCACCCCGAGTACGGGACGGCGTTGGTGCATTTCTTCCACGTTGACGGATACACCGTCTGGGGAGCAACGGCGCGCATCCTCGTGCAGTTCCTCGATCTCGCCGCGGGCTGGACGCCCCCGGACCGCGACCCGACGGTCGTGGAGCTGGACCCCGACTACCCGGAGACCTCGTGAGGGGTAGCCTGAAGTCCGGGTAGGCCCACTAGACGGCCATGACAGCGTCCCAGCGCGTGGCCGTGCTTGGTGGCGGCATCGCAGGACTGACCGCGGCCCAGGAGCTCGCCGAGCGCGGCCTCGACGTGACCGTCTACGAGGTCAACGACCGCCTCGGCGGGAAAGCGCGCTCGATACCCGTCGACGGCTCCGACGGCCTGCTCGGCGAGCACGGCTTCCGGTTCTTCCCGGCGTACTACACGAACGTCGTGAAGACGATGGCGCGCATCCCGGACGGCACCGGCGGCTCCGTCGCCGACCACCTGGTGTCGACCAGCGAAACCCTGATCGCGAGCGCCGACGGTGACGGCGCGGTGGCGTCCACGGAGTCCCCCGACACCCCCCGCGAGTGGGTGTCCGCCATCCAGCCCCAGATCGCCGGTGGGGAGGTCCCCCGGCGGGAACTCGCGCATTTCGTCTCCCGGTTGGCGGTGCTGTTGACCAGCTGTGAGGACCGCCGCGAGCAGGCGTTCGAACACCAGTCGTGGTGGGAGTTCATCGACGCCGACGCGATGTCGCCGGCGTACCGGAAACACCTCGCGCAGTCCACGCAGGCGCTGGTGGCGCTTCGCCCCGAGATCGGCAGCGCGCGCACCGTCGGCACCATCTACCTGCAGTTGCTGTTCGGCCAGTTCGACCCGGGCGCGCCAGCCGAGCGCGTCCTCGACGGCCCCACCAGCGAGGTGTGGCTCGATCACTGGCACGACTACCTCGACGCCCAAGGCGTCGACGTCCGCCTCGACAGCCCCGTGACCGAACTCCACAGCGACGGCCACCGCGTCACCGGGGCTGTGATCGACGGCGAGTCAGTGACCGCCGACCACTACGTGGCCGCGCTCCCCGTGGACGTGCTGCCCGCCCTCCTCACGCCCGCGCTACGGCGCGCCGCCCCCTCGCTGCGCGGCGTCGACCGCATCCGAACGGCGTGGATGAACGGCGTCCAGTTCTACCTCGACCGGGACATCCCCATCGTCAACGGGCACGCCGTCTACGCCGACTCGCCGTGGGCGATCACGTCGGTGAGCCAGCGCCAGTTCTGGACCGACCACGACCTCGGCGCGCGCTCTGACGGCGACGTGCAGGGCGTGGTTTCGGTCATCGCCTCCGACTGGGACACGCCCGGCGTGCTCTACGACAAGCCCGGCCGGGAGTGCACCCGCGAGGAAGCCGTCGCGGAGATCTGGGCGCAACTCCAGGCCCACCTCGGCGCGGACACGCTGCCCGACGAGGCCCGCGTCGCGCACTTCCTGGACCCCGAGCTCGCCGAAACCGACGACGGGCTGCGCAACGACGCCCCGCTCGTGATCAACACCGTCGGCAGCCTCCAACACCGCCCGCGGCCGGACACGGACGCGCCGAACCTCGCGGTCGCCGGCGACTACGCCCGCGTCGAGACGGATCTCGCGACGATGGAAGCCGCCAACGAGGCGGGGCGGCGCGCCGCCAACGCGGTGCTCGACGCCGCCGGCGCGGCAGCGCCCCGCGTGGACGTCTGGGGGTTGTCCGAGCCACGCGCGTTCGACCCCCTGAAACGCCAGGACCGCATGCGGTTCAAGCTCGGGCTGCCCCATCCCGGCGAGGTGGGCCACGACGCCTGGGCGTTCGCGCGCACACTCCGCCCCTGACAGCAACCCTTTTGCCCGCGGGCGTGGTACGGCGGGTATGGTCGCAGAGACGATGGATCGAGTTCCGGCACTGTTCTAGTACTACACTCTGTCTCGCGGCCGGGGGTGGGTCGTCGTGCTGAGTTCCAGCAGCGACGCCCACGCGGCGGTCGCCGGCATTGACGCAGTCGCAGTGAAACCCGCCGAACACGACTGGCGGCGCATCACCGACCTCGTGGCGGGGGTCAGCACCGTCACCGTCGACTACGAGGGCCACGCCCACATGCCCGACCTCGACGCGCTCGCCGCGTGCGTCGACGACGGCCGCGCCATCCGCGTGACGACGCCCGTCCGGGTCGACGGCTTCGACCCACTGGGCGACGACTCGTTGGCCGCCGACATGCCCCCCGAGCTCGGCCGGGTTCTGGTCGCCGGCCACGGCGCATACCTCTCCGACGACGCCGCCGAGCGCGCCGTCGCGCCCCGCCTCGGTGCCGCCGTCGACGGCCTCGATGGCGACCCCTGGGTGGGCACCGAGGGCGTCGAGCGCGCCGCCCTGGCGACCGGGGGGACGCAGTTCGAACTCCTCTCCCGGGGCACCCAGCGCGACCTCGACGGCCTGCGCGCCGCGGGCTTCGACGGCGACATCGCGGTGTACGCGCCCACCGTGCTGACCGACGACGAGGACGCCATTCTGGACGCGGTCGGAGCGTACACCGCCCGCCGGGGGCCGGTGCGGCGCGCGCTCCCCGAGGACGCCGCCACCGACGCCACCGCCACCGGCCGCGCTCGCGAGGTGTTGTCGGCGGCCGTCCGGGACTTCGCGCTGGTGGGGGACTCGGAGACGGTCCGCGAGCGCGTCGCCGGACTGCGCGCGGCGGGCGCCGACCACGTGGTCGCGTACCCAGCCCGCGGACTCGACGCCTTCACTCGCGCGTGACCACGTACGTGCGGCCGCCACGGCGCTCGATGTAGGTGTGCTCGGTGCGGTGGGTGGCCGCGTACGCTGCGACACCGGCGGTCGTCATCGCCGACACCTCGACGCGGCGGCCGCTGGTCGCTGCCTCCGGGCGTGCGTGGCGCGTCTGGACTGGCATGCTCGTGGATGCAGCCCCGACATGCTTCAACCTCAGCCGTCCACGGTGAAAGTGAAACCGCCGGCCGGGTTGCCGCCTCCCCGACAGTTATCGGGGTCGGGTGTCCACCCGCGAGTATGACACGCACCGACGCTGCGTCGGATCGCCGCGTCGCCGTGATCGGAGCCGGCGCAGTCGGGTTGACGGCTGCCCACGACCTCGCCGAGCGCGGCGTCGATGTGACCGTCTACGAGCGCGACACCGTCGCCGCCGCAAGCACCGGGCGCGCGGCCGGCATCTGCTACGACGCGTTCGCCGACGCCGTCGACGCCCGCGTGGCGGCCCGCGCCATCGAGCGGTTCCGCGAGCTCTCCGGCCACGGTGCGTTCACCGTCGCGGAGACGCCGTACGTCTGGTTCGCCACCGAACCCGGCGCGACCGCCGACGCCATCCGCGAGCAGGTGGCCGCCATGCAGCGCCACGGGCGCGCGGTCGAGCACGCCGACGCCGACGCGCTCGCGGCGGCGGTCCCCGCGCTCCACACCACGGACATCGTCGCGGCCGCGATCGCGCGGGACGCCGCGGTCGTGGACACGACCGCGTACGCCCGCCTGATCGCCGATCGCGCACGTGACCGCGGTGTTGAGATCCGCACGCACGAACCGGCCAGCGTCGCCACCGATCCGGTTCGAGTCAACGACACCGCGTACGACGACGTGGTGGTCGCGGCCGGCGCGCACACCGCCCGCGTGCTCGCCGACGCCGGCGTCCCGGTGCCGCTGAAACCCTACCGTGTGCAGGCGCTGACCGCCGATGCGCCCGCCGCAGAGCTGCCGACGGTCTACGACGCCACGGCCGGCTACTACGTCCGCCCCCACCCCGAAGGTGTGCTCGCCGGCGACGGCACCGAACCGGTCGAGGCCGACCCCGACGACTACGACCGGGACGGCGACGACTGGTTCGTCGACGCGATGGACGACCGGCTCCGGGATCGGTTCCCCGGCTACGAGCCCGCCGTCGAGCGCTCGTGGGCGGGCCTCTGCACCGCCACACCCGACCGCGACCCGCTGCTCGGCGAGCTCCGCGACGGCCTCTACGTCGCCGCCGGCTGGCAGGGCCACGGGTTCATGCGCGCCCCCGCGACCGGAGCGGCGCTCGCCGACGACGTTCTGGGCGGCGACGGCGTTCCCGCGTTCGACCCGACGCGCTTCGACGGCACCGAACAGTTCGCCATTGCCGAAGGCATGGTCGTCGAGTGACCTACGCCGACTCGTCGTCGCTGTCGTCGGTCGCCGTGACGTGGATGTCCGCCTCGGCGGTGCCGTGTTTCGGCAGGAACACGTGCAGCGTGCCGTCCTCGTTCAGCTCCGCGCGCCCCGCGTCGGCGTTCACCACGGCGTTCGCGGGCAGCGTCGCGTGCCCCTCCAGGGTGAGCCCGCGCCCCGGGAACACCACCTCGAAGTCCGCGTCGAACTCGCGGAACCGATCCACCCGAACGTGGACGCTGTCGCCCTCGTAGGTCACGTCGATGTCGCTTGCGTCCGCGCCGGGCGTATCGAACACCAGCAGGTACTCGTCGTCGCTCTCCAGCACGTCGACGGGCAGCGGCGCGTTCTCCTGGACCCGGCCGGCGGCGCGCCCCGCCCGCTCTAAGAGCCCGGCGCCCACGCAGTCCGCGAACTCCCGACCGTTCATAGCTGGATCTCCGCGAGCTCCTCGGTCGTCCCACAGTACGGGCACGAGAAATCCGACACCCCGACGCTGTCCGGCATGTCGTACGTGTAGTGTAACTCGAACATGTCCATCTCGCAGTCGCCGTTGTCGCAGCGAACCTCCAACGTAGCGGGCATGCCTCCACGTTGGGCGGTCGAAGCCAAAAAGGGGATGGCTGCGGCGGCTCCGGCCCACAACAGCTACGCCGCGCCAGCCCGAAGCGGGCGCTGTGGCTGCCCACACCTGCTACGGCGTGGATTTCAGCGGCGCCGCGACCGCGGGCCGAACCATCTGGGTGACCAGCGCGCACGCCGACGCCGGCACGCTCCGCGTCCGGGACTGCGCGCGCGCCGATGACTTCCTGGCCGCCCACTACGACGGCCCCCCGACGACCGACCGGGCGCCGACGCTGGCCGCGCTCGTCTCGTTCATCCGCAGCCATCCCGACGCCGTCTTCGGCCTCGATTTCCCGTTTGCGGTTCCGCGCGCCATCGCCACCGACGCCCTCGGCGCGACCACCCACCGGGCGGTCGTCGCCGCGGTCGCCGCCCACGACGACGGGGACGACTTCGCCGCGACGTGCGTCGAGTGGGCGACCGCCAACGCCGACGGCGCGACCTACCTGCGGCGGGCGACCGACCGCGAACACGACGCCCTCTCCCCGTACCACTTCTTCGTCGCACACCAGACCTACCACGGCATCGCCAGCGTGCTTGCGCCGCTTGACGATGCCGCCCGGATCGTTCCGTTCGACCCGCCCGCCGCCGGCGGTCCGGTGGTCGCGGAAACGTATCCGGCGGGCGTGCTGGACGCGCGTGGCCTCCCCCGAACGGAGTACAAGGGCACCGAGCAGGCCCACACACAGCGCCGCGCGCGCATCCTCGACGGTCTCGCCGACCAGTCCAGCGTGGCGATCCCGGACGCCATCCGGGCGACCTACCGCGACGACACCGGCGGCGACGCCCTCGACAGCCTGCTGGCGGCGCTGGGTGTCTCCGGGTGCCGCGACGCCTGGGGCCACGAGCCGTCCTCACTGACCGGCCACATCTACGTGTAGTCACGTTCTTACGGATCGACACCGAACCCCGGTGTATGATCGCCCCCGAGGACCTCGACGTGACGCTCGTGGACGGCTACGTCGACGAGCCGGCCCACTTCGGGGTGCCGCCGTACATCTCGACGTACCCCCGGTACACCGCCGGCGCGCTCGTCGACGCGGGCGTCGACCCCGCCAACGTCACCTACCACACCATCGACGAACTCCGCGGCGACACCGCCAAGTTCAACGACGTTGCCGACGCCGACCTGTTCGTCTACGTGGGCGGGATGACCGTGCCCGGCAAGTACGTCGGCGGAACGCCCGCCGAACCCGACGAAGTCCGCGAGCTGGCGTGGCTGGCCGACGGCACGAGCGTGATGGGCGGCCCCGTCCGGTTCGGCGTCGGCGAGGAGAACGCCGGCGCACAGGAAATGGAGCGCTCGGACCTGGATTTCGACTTCCTCGCGATGGCGGACATCGAGGCGGCCGCCTACGACCTCGTGGACAACGGACTGGAGGGGTTCGAGGACCGCTACCGGGACAACCAGGAGATCAACCGCTGGGCCGCGAAGGGCGCGTTCGTCGTCGAACAACACCCCAACTACCCCGAATACCTCATCTGCGAGATGGAGACCTCGCGGGGCTGTGCGTACCGGTGCTCGTTTTGCACCGAGCCGATGTACGGCGACCCCTCGTTCCGGTCGGCGGACGCCGTCGTCACGGAGGTCGGCGAACTCTACGCCCACGGCGCCCGGCATTTCCGGCTCGGCAGGCAGGCCGACATTCTCGCGTTCGGCGGCGACGGCGAGGCACCCAACCCGGACGCGCTCCGCGACCTCTACGGCGGCATCCGAGAGGTCGCCCCCGAGTTGGGGACGCTGCACCTCGACAACATGAACCCGGTGACGATCGTGGACTACCCCGAGAAATCACGGGACGCGATCCGCGTTATCGCCGAGCACAACACGCCCGGCGACACCGCGGCCTTCGGCCTGGAGTCCGCGGACCCGCTGGTCCAAGAGGAGAACCACCTCCTGGTGAGCGCCGAGGAATGCCTGGAGGCGGTCCGCATCGTCAACGAGGTGGGCGGGTGGCGGCCCGGCGAATCCCCCGCCGACGCGCCGTCGTGGGGCGAGGGGTCGCCCGACCGGCTCCCGAAGCTGCTGCCGGGCATCAACCTCCTCCACGGCCTCACCGGCGAGCGCGCCGAAACCTTCGAGCACAACAAGCAGTTCCTCCACTCCCTGCTCGACGAGGGGCTGATGGTGCGGCGCATCAACATCCGGCAGGTCATGGCCTTCGAGGGCACCGAGATGGCCGACACCGGCGTCGACCTCGCGCAGAACCACAAACAGCTGTTCAAACAGTACAAGACCGACGTGCGTGAGACCATCGACAACGCGATGCTCCAGCGCGTCGTCCCGCCGGGCACGGTGCTGAAAGACGTCACCCTCGAATACCACCAGGACGGCAAGACGTTCGGCCGCCAGCTCGGCACGTACTCGCTGCTGGTCGCGATCCCGGGCGAGCGCGAACTCGGACAGACCATCGACGTCGCCATCACGGACCACGGCTACCGCTCCGTCACGGGCGTCCCGCACCCGCTCGACCTGAACGACGCGTCGATGGACGAACTCACTGCGATCCCCGGCATCGGCTCCAGCACTGCCGGCGACATCCTGGTCGCCCGCCCACACGACTCCGCGCCGCCTGTCGCCGATGCGGACCTCGCGAAGTTCACGCAGTAGGCGAGCGCCACCGCGCCAGGCCGGAGAATACGACCCACAGGACGGACGACTCGGGTCGTCGTACGCGTGGCTCCGACACAGTGACAGCGGTAGCAAGGCGAAAGCCCACCCGTTTACGGGTGGGATGAAGCCGACAACTGGGAATCTATACACGCCCGTAGCCACGGCTGGGGTTGGATGTTTGCGTAATATCTTTAGGTGAAGCTATTCTATATACTGACGATGCCTCGTGGGTTCGACAGGGAACGTACCAACGTCGATAAACTCCAGTACCACTTCATCTGGTGTCCGAAGTACCGCAAATCGGTACTAACGGGCGAGGTACGCGACCGGCTCGAAGAACTCATCAAGGAGAAAGCCGACGAACTCGGTGTAGAGATACTGGAGTTGGCGATTCGACCCGACCACGTACACCTGTTCATCACGGGCGATCCAACGCTCGCTCCGAACAAGATCATGCAACAGATCAAGGGCTACTCCTCGCGCCACCTGCGTGATGAGTTCGACTTCGGCTTGCCGTCACTGTGGACGCGCTCGTATTTCGTATCAAGTGCGGGTGACGTGTCCAGCGAGGTCATCGAGGAGTACATCGACGCCCAAGCAGGTGAGTAGTATGCAGCGGAACGTCTCAACCACGGTGCGGGTCAAACTCCACTCGCTGACCAACAGGAAAGCCGACCTTCTCGCCCGCGAGTACGAGGCGTTCCAGACTGAGGTTCACGACGGAGACGCCGACCTCTACTCTGCGACCGACCAGCAGGCGTCGAAAGTTCAGCGACAAAAAGACCCGAATCCCGGCACTGAACAGCCTGTCGTTCTCCGCAACGACGTGTTCGACGTGTCTCACGACGAGGACACTGTTCTCTCGTCGTGGTGGGTCAACGTCCCCGTCTACGATCCCGAACGGGGACGGGGGAACTCAATTTGGTGTCCTGCCCACATCCCCCGGAAGGACGAACAACTCGTCCGTGAGGGCGATGTTCGGGACAGCGAGTTAGTGCGCCGTGACGGTGACTGGTATGTCCATCTCGTCGTCAAACGGTCTGTGACCGTGGCCGACGAGTACGACGACGTACTGGCTATCGACATGGGCGCACGATGGGTCGCCACCTGCGCGTTCCTCTCCGACCGCACAACCACGTTCTACGGCGAGGAAGTTCGCCGCATCCGCGAACACTACAAACAACTGCGGAAGTCTATCGGGAAGGCGAAACCCCGACAAGGACAGCAGGTGGTCGAGCGTATCGGTGACGCCGAGGCACGGAAAGTGGACGACCGGCTCCACAAGATTGCTCGGCAAATCGTAGAGGATGCCGAGGAGCGGAACGCGGTTATCGTCGTGGGCGACCTCGGTGGGATTCGCAAGGACAACGACAAGGGGCGGTACGTCAACGACAAGACCCACAAGATGCCGTTCGCCCGCCTGCTCAACTGTATCGAGTACAAGGCCCACGACGCGGGTATCGACGTGCAGCTGGTCAACGAGTACGACACGTCGAAGACGTGCAACCGCTGTGCCTGCGAGGGAGTCCGAGCAACGCAGGGACGCTTCGAGTGTCCCGAGTGCGGACTGGATGATAACGCAGACAAGAACGGTGCGCTGAACATCGGCAAACGAGCCTTGGGCAAGTTCTCGAAACCGCTGTCCGGGGCGGGGGCTGTACTGGCACAGCCCGAAACGCAGGTCATCGTCCACCGTGACGACGAACCTGCGAACCTCTCCGTTTCCGTGGATTCAACCCCCAGTGGGGGAACCCCACGGCTTTAGCCGTGGGAGGATGTCAGACGCGGATGTCGAGAGGGACGCGTGGCGTCCGCGGTCAGTACTCCTCGTCGATGATCTCGCCGACCGCGAAGTTCGACTTCACTTCCGTCACTTCGACTTTGACGCGCTCGCCGATCTCGGCGTCCGGCACGATGATGACGTATCCGCGCTCGACGCGCGCGATCCCGTCGCCTTGCTTGCCGATGTCCTCGATCTCGACGTAGCGGATCTCACCCTCCTCGACCGGCGGCTGGGGTTCCGACGACGCCCCAGTCGACGTCGAGGATGACGACGACGACGCCGAAGACGTCGTCGAGGTGTTGTCCGCGTCGCCATGGCGTTCGATGAGCGCGACACGGTAGACGTCGCCCGGATCGACGGATCCCGTCTCGATCTCGCTTTTGGGCACTTCAACCACGTACTCGTCGTCTTTGACCGTTACCTCGGCGTTGAACAGACAGAGCAGTTCGTCAGATATCTCCAATGTCGAATACCTCCATCGGTGTGTCACCCCCTCGCCACTTAGTCGTTGTCACAGCGACGGCGACGCACGGGGGTGTTCAGTTGGGGTACGCCGACCCGTCCGGCCGTTTTGCGCCCTCCGAATCGTGCACCACCGTCGCGCCGGGCTCCGGGTTCGCCGGCGCGTACGCCTCCCGCACGTCGATTGCCTCCTCGAGCTCGCGGATCGCACGCGCTTTGAGCGCGCCGGCGAGCTCTTCGGCGTCCGCCCGCGAGATGTCGCGGCCAAGCCCCTCACACTCGTGTGCGCGCACCATCCCCGCCTCGTCGACGGCCTCGCCCATGGGCTGGCTCGTTCCGCCGAGGGCCACGCTGAACGGGTACGTCTGGCAGATGAGCGGGCGGCTGCCGTGCACCGAACACGCGCCGGTGCCGTCGTCGTCCTCCCGGTAGAACGTGCAGTCGCCACAGGAGTCCGCCTGCAGCGCCCACTCGAAGGTTTCACCCGCGCCGTCCTCGTCGAGGCCGTACGGCATCGGGCGCGCGACGTCCCGCCAGTCGCGGTCCGTTTCAGCACCGGCGGCGGCCTGCACGTCTCGGACTTCGTCGGGGAAGACGGTCGCCGTGTGGGGGTCGTCGGCCTCGCTCTTGCAGCACGCCCCACACCGCGTGCATTCGAAGCCGATGGTCTCGATGGCGTCCGCCAGCGTGGCCACGTCGAGTTCGCGTGCGCGCTCCAGTTCGGCTTCGAGGTCCTGCATGCTCGCGTCCAGGGCACCGACGCGCAAAAGTCACGCGCCCGCGGCTCACGCAGGCTGGTGGGTCGCGCGGGACCCGTTCCAGTGGATGCGCTGCTCGCGGGCGAGCTTGTCGAGGTGCGCGCGCACGGTCTGCCCGGCGAGGTCGCGGACGCCCGCCAGGTCCTTGTCGTAGGCCGCATCGAGGATGGCGTCGACCGTCTCACAGCCCGCGGCGACCGCATCGAGGACGCGGCGCTCGCGGTCGCGGCGGTGTGCGTACAGCGCGTGCAGGCGATCGGCCGGCTGCTCGATCGTGGGGCCGTGTCCGGGCTGGAGTCGGGCCGGCGCGCCGGCTGCGAGCCGGCGCAGGGACGCGAGATACGCGCGCATGTCGCCGTCGACGGCACCCACGAAGACGCTGCTGTCGGCGAACACGAGGTCCCCGCTGATGGCGTTGCACTCGCCGTCCACGGTGGCGAGCACCGCCACGTGGTCGGGAGCGTGGCCCGGGGTGTCCGTGACGGTGAGCGCCGTGTCGCCAATCGCGTCCCCCGGGCGGAACACGCGGTCGGGTGCCACGCCGGTTTCGCGCTCGAAGCGCGCCGTGAACGCGGCGTGCGCCCACACGGTGGCGTCGGTCGCGGCCGCGTACGCGTCCACGGCACCGACGTGGTCGGGGTGGGCGTGCGTAACGACGATGTGATCCACTCCCTGCGAGACGGCTGCATCGAGGGCGGCCGTCCGCCCGGCGGGGTCGACGAGCACGCGGGCCTGGCCGTCTACGAGGTACGCGTTGGTCGTGCCGTGGGGTGCACGAGTGGCACCGTCTACTGGGTACCGCTCGATCATGCTCGCGTTCACGGGCGGCAGCGAGGAAAACCCTGGGTCAGCCGGCGAGATAGTACACCTGCTTGCGGGCGTCTTCGAAGCTGTATCGGGAGTCAACCAGGTGTTGTTCGTCGAGCCGGTTGAGCGCGTACCTGACTGTGCGGTCGGGCAACAGCGATTCGTCGGCGAGCTCGCCCTGGGACAGCGGGGAGTCGATTTCGAGGACCTTCGCAACGAGTTTCGCGCTCGGCGGGAGCTCCTGCAGTCGACTCCGGAACTCCTCGTCGTCGACAGGGGCCGGCTTGTCTTCGGTCGCGGACGCGCTCATGTCAGAACGTGACACACCGTCGCAGGTAAGTGTTGTCCCCCCGTGCAACTAAACACCTTATATTATATTATGGCCGGCCCGCCGCCGTTCAGCACCCCGCAGTCGCCGACTCACGGACCCGCCACGAGTCCCGCGGCGTTCCAGTACGGTTTTACATCCCCGCCCACGACGTGGCCGTATAAGCGTGAAGGGACAGGAGTGGTACCAGGCCACCGAGGTCGCCGAAGAGTACGACGAGAAGCGATTCTCTCGGGGCGGCCGCTACATCGACCGCCGCGAGAAGCGGGCAGTACTTGACGCGCTCGGACGCGTGGACGGCGACCGCGTCCTCGAAATCGCCTGCGGCACCGGTCGGTTCACCGTGATGCTCGCGGAGCGCGGCGCGGACATCACCGGGCTCGACATCTCCGGGCCGATGCTCCAGGAAGGCCGCCAGAAGGCCGCACAGGCGGGAGTCGCGGACACCATCGAGTTCATGCGCGGGGACGCCGGCCGGCTGCCGTTCCCCGACAACCACTTCGACAGCGTCTTCGCGATGCGGTTTTTCCACCTCGCGGACTCCCCGGCGACGTATCTCCGCGAGATGGCGCGTGTCTCCAAGCAACAGGTGTTTTTCGACACGTTCAACCGGTTCAGCACGCGGTCGCTGTACAACTGGCTGCTCCCCATGGGGTCGCGGCTGTACGGCTCGCGTGAGGTGCGCGCGCTGGTGTCGGGTGCCGGCCTCACGCTGGCCGACGCCGACCACGACTTCATCGCCCCCTACGGGTTCTACCGGGAGGTTCCGGACTGGATCGCGCGCCCCTTCCGGAACGCCGACGTGACGCTCGGTGACACGCCGCTCGGCGAGCCGCTGGCGTCGGTCTCCTACTGGGACGTTCGCCTCTGACCCGCGCCAGCGAGGCGGGGTGTTTTTACCGCCGGCTCCGAACTGACACCGTATGGACCTCTCGGTGGTGGTGCCCACCCTGAACGCGCGCGACGCCCTCCTCGACGCGCTCGACGCGCTCGCAGCCCATGCACCCGCCGCCGAGGTCGTCGTCGCGAACGGCCCGTCGGTCGACGGCACCTCCGGCACGGTGCGCGACCACGACGCCGTCGACACGCTGCTGGAGCTCTCCGAGCGCAACCTCAACGCCGCCCGGAACGCCGGCATCGCCGCCACCAACGGCACCGTCGTGGCGTTCATCGGCCAGGACACACACATCCAGCCGGGGTGGACGAACGCCGTCGCCGACGCCATCGCCGACGGCGCCGACGCCGTCACCGGCCCCGTCCACCGTACCGTCGAAGGCGGCGTCACCACGGAATCGGTCGACGAGGCGACGGTCTCGGGCCGCGACGTGACGTTTTTCGACGGCGCAAACGTCGCCATCACTCGCCGAGCGCTGCGCGCACTCGATGGCTTCGACGAGGCGCTCCAGACGGGTGCTGCCCGCGACGCCGCACACCGGCTGGCGGGCATGGATCGCCGGGTGGCGTGGGCCCCCAACGCCTGCGTGCTCCGCACCGACGCCGACGACGTCATCCACCGGCTGCCCGAGGACGCCGACAGCTCCGCCCGCGGGTTGAAATACCGCGCGCTCGCCTACCGCCTCACGAAGAACTACGGCGCAACCGCCGCCATCACCGCCCGCGTTCTGCGCCACGCGGTCGGCGACGCCGCCAGCGTCGGCGGCGCTGTCCTGCGCGGCGACGCCGACCTCTCGACGTGGGTGGGCGCGGGGCTGGCCGTCCTCCCCGGGCTCTGGCGGGGCAGCCAGGCCGGCCTGTCGGCGCGCGTCGCCGACCGCACCACCACCCGCAACCCCAACGGCGTGTCGACCCGCATGGACCGTGTGCACGCCCGCCATGACTAGCCGCTGGCGGCCGCCGGCAGGATCCGCGCGAGGTTCTGGCCGAGCACCTTCGCCATGGCGTCCTCGGTGACATCGAGGGTCAACACCTCCATCAGCGAGACGTTCGGGTGTGTCGCGGGCGCGCCGGACCCGAACACCACCCGGTCGGGGTGTTCCCTGATCGCGCGCTCCAGGATCTCCCGGTACCGGACGCCCGCAGTGTCCACGTACAGCGACTCGTGCGACTCCAACAGCTCCACCGCGGCCGTCATCAACTCACGATCCAGTGGATGGCCCCCGAAATGCCCCAGCACGACGGGGAACTCGCGATCCAGCAGCGTCTCCGCCAGCGCGGCCGGCGTGAACTGGCGGCCACCGTCGACGAGCACCGGCAGTCCAACGTCGTCCAACACGTCCAGCACATCCGCATCCGGCAGCCCGTCCTGTGCGGGGTCGAGTTTGAATCCGTGGAAGCGGTCGTCGTACGCGTACTGCTCGATGTCCTCGGGGGTGGTCTGCCAGTCGTCCCGTGACGCGGCGACGTTCCGCACCGCCGCGACCGCGCCCCGGCCGGGATCCCGGGGGCCGTCGATGCGCGCGAACGCCACGAACGGGCGCTTGACCGCCTCCCTGGCGACGGCGTTGTTCGCGCGCAGATACCCCTGCTCGCCCTTCCGCGGGCCGGGGAACACCACGGCGCGCACGATGCCCGCCTGATGCATCTCGCGCTCGAAGGCCTCCCCCTCGATGGTGCGGCCGCGGCTGGGACGCCCCGGGCCGGCGTGGAGCCGCGCGTGACAGTCCACGACCCGGAACCCGTGCTCCAACTCCAGCATGCTGGAGTGCTTGCCGGCTGGCTATTTCGGTCTGGCGGTGCGCGCGCCCGCCCGCCGGCCGGGCCACGCCGTCACGCCGGGGCGTTGAGCCGGACCGTCGGCAGCGCCCACTCGAAGCGGATCGCGAGCAGCCGCACCGCGAGCGTGACCCCCGCGCCCGCCGCCGCCGCGATCGTGGCCCCCAGCCCCGACGCAGTGGCGACCCACAACACGGTGCTCCCGGCGATCGCGCACGTCGCGTACAGGTCCTCCGTGAGCACGAACGGCACGCGCTGCAACAGCACGTCGGACACCAGTCCCCCGCCGACTCCCGTGGTGGTGCCGAGCACGACCACCCCGAACGGCGACACGTCCGCCCCGACGCCGACCAGCGCGCCCGACGCCGCGAACGCCGCCAGCCCGACGGCGTCCGGGACGTCCACGACCGGGTGGGCAAGCACCTCAGTGCCGACGCGTCGCGCCACCACGACCGCCACCACCACGCCCGCCAGCGCGAACCCCACGTCGGTGGTGGACTGCAACATCGCCGGCACCGACCCGACGAGCACGTCACGGGTTGCGCCGCCGCCCAGCGCCGTCAGCACGCCGAGCACCGCGACCCCGAGCACGTCGAAGTCGGCGTCGATCGCCTTCAGCGAGCCGACGGTGGCGAACGCCACCAGGCCGACCGCGTTCATCACGCCGAACGCCGTCACCACACCACCGTCACCTCATCGCCGGCGCTCACGCCGAACGCGTCGTCGCCCCGGCCGCGGTTCACCGCCAACTCGACGTTCCCGTGGCTGCCCACGGTGAGGAGGCGTTGCCCGGGGTCGGTGTGGGCGTACGACCGCCGCACCGGCGTGGCGACGCCGTCGACCTCGACGGTGTCCCCGACCCGGTCGGCGACGATCTCCCCCGGGAGGTTCGTGATGGCGTTCCCGAACCCGTCCACGGCGATGACCGTGCCGGCCGCCCCGCCATCGGTGACCGCCGGCGCGGGAAACGACACGCGCTCGTAGTCGGCCGTCGGCTCGTACTCGGGGTACTGGTCGAACGTATCGACGCCACGCTCGTGGATGTCGGCGGCCGCCGGCGCGAACACGTCCCGCCCGTGGAACGTCGCGCTCGCGGGGTCTTCGACGTCGATCTCGAACACGTCGATGTCGGCGGCGTCGCCTGCGATGCGGCGCGCGGCCGGCACCGCCACGCCGTTGTCCGGCGCGACGATGGCGTGGCTTCCCGCCCGCACCACGACGGCGCTGCGGTCCGTTCCGACGCCGGGATCGACGACCGCCAGGTGGACGGCCGGCGGGAAGTACGGCACCACCTCCCGCAGCCAGAACGCCGCCGCGCGGACGTCCTGGCGGGGGAGGTCGTGGGCGATGTCCACGAGCCTGGCGTCAGTCGTCTGCAACACCACGCCTTTCATCGCTGCCGGGTACGGCGAGCCGAAGTCAGAGCTCAGCGTGATCACGGTCTCCGTGTCGTCCGGCGTGCACAAAAACGCCCGTTGTCCCGGGCGGGCTACCGCAGCCCCGAGTCGTGACCGTTGGCGTCGGTGTCGGCCACGTGCTGGATGCGCTCGACGCCGTCGATCTCCGCGACGACATCCGCGACGGCGTCGGGCACCAGGCTCTCCCAGTCGTCGCCGTCGGCCATGCGGCGACGGATCTCCGCCCCCTCCAGGACGTCCCGGTCGTACATCGGCGGCTGGCGCACCTCGACGGCGGCCTCGTTGAACAGCCGAATCACCAGCGGGTTGTTCGAGTACGCGACCTCGAACTTCGGGCACATCGACCGCACGTGGCTCACCCAGACGGCGTTGCGTTCGAGGTCCTCGATGGGGACCGCATACGTCACGAGGTCGAACTCGACCAGCGCCTTCGTGATCATCATGATCCGTTCGCCGGCCGTAAACGGGTTTCTGGCCGAGTGGGAGTCCCCCGCACTCCCGATCCCCACCACCAGCTCGTCGACCTCAGTCGCGATCTGTTCGATAACGCGGCGGTGGCCGGTGTGGAACGGCTGGAAGCGACCGATATAGAACCCGCGAGTCATCTCTCGCGTAGACGAATCTGGTCGGCGACCATAAGAATGGCGAGTTCGCCTCGATACGAATCGCGGAACCCGTAGTATGGCCCCGAAACGCGGAGAATACGGCCGATTAGACGGCGTTTCAAGGGAGAAAGTATATCAGTTGCCCACCCGTGTTTTTTCGTGTCGAACCAACTTCTATGAGCAACGAATCGACGAACGACGCGCCGCCCGACGACGACCCCGACGACCCCGAGCCGTCCGTCGATCACGACGACACCGACGGGCTCCAGGACGACCCCGCCGACAGCGTGGACGACGCTGGGGAGGTCGACGACCTGGAGAACCTCGGGAGCGACGTGGGCGTTGAGGGTGATGTGTCTATCGACGAAGACAACGCCGAGGACGACTTGCTTGGCGGCCTGCGCATCGACGACACGTCGGACATCACAGTTCCGGATCGGCTCGTCGACCAGGTCATCGGGCAGGAGGCGGCCCGCGAGATCGTCAAGCGTGCGGCCAAACAGCACCGCCACGTCATGATGATCGGGTCGCCGGGTACGGGCAAATCCCTGCTGGCCAAAGCGATGAGCCGGCTGCTCCCGAAAGAGAGCCTGCAGGACGTGCTCGTCTACCACAACCCCGACGACTCCAACGAGCCGAAAGTCAGGACCGTCCCGGCCGGGAAGGGTGAGCAAATCGTTGACGCCCACAAGGAGGAAGCCCGCAAGCGCAACCAGATGCGGTCGTTCCTCATGTGGATCATGATCCTGCTCGCGGTCGGCTACGCGCTGTTGATCGCGACGCCGGCGCGCCCGCTGCTGGCGCTGCTCTCGGCAGCCGGCATCTATCTCCTGTTCCGGTACACCAACCGCGGCAGCGACGCGATGGTGCCGAAGCTCCTCATCAACAACGCCGACAGACAGGTCGCGCCCTTCGAGGACGCGACCGGCGCACACGCCGGCGCGATGCTCGGCGACGTTCGCCACGACCCCTTCCAGTCCGGCGGGATGGCGACGCCGAGCCACGAGCGTGTCGAAGCCGGCTCCATCCAGAAAGCCAACAAGGGCGTGTTGTTCATCGACGAGATCAACACGCTGGACGTGCGGTCCCAGCAGAAGCTGATGACCGCCATCCAGGAGGGCGAGTTCTCGATCACGGGACAGAGCGAGCGCTCCTCGGGGGCGATGGTCCAGACCGAGGCGGTGCCGTGTGACTTCATCATGGTCGCGGCCGGGAACATGGACGCCATGGAGAACATGCACCCGGCGCTGCGCTCCCGCATCAAGGGGTACGGCTACGAGGTGTACATGGACGACACCATCGAGGACACCCCCGACATGCGGCGCAAGTACGCGCGGTTCGTCGCCCAGGAGGTCGAGAAGGACGGGAACCTCCCGCATTTCGCCCCCGACGCGATCCGCGAGCTCATCCTGGAGGCCAAGCGCCGCGCCGGCCGCAAGGACAGCCTCACGCTGAAGCTGCGCGATCTCGGCGGGCTGGTCCGGGTTGCCGGCGACATCGCGCGTTCGGAGGGCCACGACCTCACGCAGCGGTCGGACGTCCTCGAAGCCAAGAAGCGCTCGCGCTCCATCGAACAGCAGTTCGTGGACAACTACATCCAGCGCCGCAAGGACTACGAGCTCGGCACCACCAGCGAGGAGGCCGTCGGCCGGGTCAACGGGCTCGCGGTGATGGGTGGTGACTCCGGCATCATGCTGCCGGTGATGGCGGAGATCACGCCCGCACAGAGCCAGGAGGAGGGCCGCATCTACGCCACCGGCCAGCTCAAAGAGATGGCCGAGGAGGCCGTCGAGAACGTCTCGGCGATCATCAAGAAGTTCAGCGACGAGAACATGTCCGAGAAGGACACGCACATTCAGTTCGTGCAGGCCGGTGAGGGCGGGGTCGACGGCGATTCGGCGTCGATCACGGTCGCCACCGCCGTCATCAGCGCCCTGGAGGACATCCCCGTCGCCCAGGAGCTGGCGATGACTGGCAGCCTCTCGGTCCGCGGTGACGTGTTGCCGGTCGGCGGCGTCACGCACAAGATCGAGGCCGCCGCCAAGGCCGGCTGCGAGCGGGTCATCATCCCGAAGGCCAACGAGGACGACGTGATGATCGAGGACGAGTACGAGGAGCAGATCGAGATCATTCCGGTGACACACATCAGCGAAGTGCTCGATGTGGCGCTGGTCGGCGAACCCGAGAAGGATTCGCTGGTCGACCGCCTCAAGTCAATCACCGGCAAGGCGCTCGACAGCGCGTCCGACTCCGGCACCACGGGCGGCAATCCGAGCCCGCAGTAGTCGGATCTTTTTACTTCGGCGGGTTTCCTGGATCGTTCGCGCCGCTGGCGCTCAATCCCTGCGGGACCCCACATCGCAAAAAGCTACGCGAAGACCGTCCCGCTCGCCGCAGCCGTCGTGAACGCGGCGGGGTTCGGTGTCAACGCGCGCTGACTGTTACTCTTCGAGGTCGCGGAGGGCGCGGACGACGCGGTCCGGCGCGCCGCTCGGCGCACCTCGCACGCGGTGGTCGGGTACGAACAGGGGCACGGGGTTCGCCGCGAGGGCGTCCCGGACTGTCCGACGGCCCTCGTTGCTGTCGTGGTCGAGGTCCGGCGTCATCCGGGCCGCGAGCTCGACGTCGACCGTCTCGCCGAAGGGCACGTTCCGGATGGCTTCGAGGACGCGGCGCTGGTCTGTCGGCAGCGTGAGTCCGACGGTCACGTCGTCGAAGTCGTTCTCGGTGCCGTCGAGGTACGCGCCGACGCGGTCGAGGAGTTCGTGGTCGGTGCCGGCGTCGTTCGGACGTTCGCGGGGGAAGGAGACGCTGATGACGCGATCACCCGCGACGCCGAGCTGTACGAAGCAGTCCAGGCTGTCGAACTCGCGTGCGTAGATGCCGGCGGCGCTCATAGTCTGTGGTCGCGGGCCCCGGCCTTGAGCGTCCCGGCTGACGCAAGCTTTATGTACAGAGTAATGCATTGATGTACAACAATGGACGACAGTTCGTCGTTGGCGTCCCCGGTCCAGTCGATCCTGGCGGCCGCCCGCCGCCGCGACCCGCCGGCACGGCGGTGCACCGTCTCGGCGCGCTCGCTGCCCGCCGCCCTCCACAGCGCGGCCGCCGACGGCCGCACGCCGATCATCGCCGAGGTGAAACCCACCAGCCCGACCACCGACACCGAACACAGCGGCGACCCCGCAGAGCTCGCCCGCGAGATGGTCGCCGGCGGCGCGGCAGCCGTCTCCGTGCTCACCGAGCCACACCACTTCGACGGCAGCACGGACGCGCTGCGCGCGATCCGGGACGCCGTCGACGTGCCCGTGTTGCGCAAGGACTTCCTGTTGACCGAACACCAACTGGACGCCGTCGCGGCCGACGCCGTGTTGCTCATCGCGCGGTTCCTCGGCGACGACCTCGGCGACATGCTCGCGGCCGCCCGCGACCGCGGCTTCCAGGCGCTCGTCGAAGTCCACAGCCGCTGGGAGCTGGCGCGCGCCGTCGACGCCGGCGCGGACATCATCGGCGTGAACAACCGCGACCTCACCGCCCTCACGGTTGATCTCGACACGTTCGGTGCCGTCGCCCCCGAGGCCCCGGCTGACGTTACGCTCGTCGCCGAATCCGGGATCGCGACGCCCACCGACGCCCGCACGATGCGGGCGGCGGGCGCGGACGGACTGCTCGTCGGGAGCGCGATCATGGACGGCCCGGTACGCGACACCACACGGAGGCTTGTCACTGCATGAGCACAAACACCGACGACACGACACGGACGGACGGAACGTTCGGGGACTACGGCGGCCAGTACGTCCCCGAGGTACTGATGCCCGCAGTCGAGGAGCTGACCGACGCCTACGAGCGGTACGTCCTGGACAACGAGGACGGCTTCGTGGACGACTTCCGCCAGCGCATCCGCTCGTTCGGCGGGCGGCCCACGCCGCTGACCCACGCCCCGACGCTCAGCCAGCGCCACGGCGTCGACGTCTACCTCAAACGCGAGGACCTCCTGCACGGCGGCGCGCACAAACTCAACAACGCCCTGGGGCAGGTGTTGCTCGCCAAATACATGGGCAAAGACCGCATCGTCGCGGAGACCGGGGCCGGCCAGCACGGCACCGCAACCGCGATGGCCTGTGCCGCCCTGGAGATGCCATGCGAGATCTACATGGGGCGCACCGACGTGAACCGCCAGCGCCCCAACGTCTTCCGGATGCGGCTGCACGACGCCGACGTGAACCCGGTGACCGTCGGCTCGGGGACGCTGAAAGAGGCCATCAACGAGACGATGCGTGACTGGGCGACGAACGTCGCGGACACCCACTACGTCATCGGGTCGGTCGTCGGCCCACACCCGTTCCCGTCGATGGTGCGGGACTTCCAGGCGATCATCAGCGAGGAGCTGCGCGCGCAGTCCCGCGAGCAGCTCGGCGAACTCCCGGCCGCCGTCATCGCGTGCGCCGGCGGCGGCTCGAACACCATGGGTGCGTTCGGCGCGTTCGTCGGGAGCGCCAGCCTGCCGGGGGCTCCGGCGGGCACACACGAGCCGGCCCCCGACGTGGACCTGCTGGCCGTCGAAGCCGGCGGCTCGCGCCTCGGCGTCGACGACGACGCGGGGTACGCGCCGAACTCCGCCAGCCTCTCGACGGGCACTGAGGGCGTCCTGCACGGCGCGCGCACGAAACTCCTTCAGACGGAGACCGGCCAGATCGTGGAATCACACTCCGTGTCCGCCGGCCTCGACTACGCGGGGGTCGGCCCGGAGCTGGCACACCTCGTCGACACCGGCCGCATCACACCCACCAACGTCGACGACGACGCCGCGCTCGCGGCTTTCCACCGGCTGTCGCGCGACGAGGGCGTGATCCCCGCCCTCGAAACGAGCCACGCGGTCGCCGCCCTCGACCAGTACGACGGCGATGGTCCCGTGGTGGTGAACGTCTCCGGCCGGGGCGACAAGGATCTGGACACCGTCATCGAGGCGTCGGCGGCCAACGACATCGACGCCGCGCCGGACATGGAGGTGTTCGAGCAGTGACCCGCAGCGACCTCGCTGCGGCCTTCGACGACGGCCCGGCGCTGGTGTCGTACGTGGTCGCGGGCGATCCGACGCCCGCCGCGACCGCCGAGTACATCGACGCGCTCGTGGACGGCGGCACGGACGTGATCGAACTCGGGCTGCCGTTCAGCGAACCCGTCGCGGAGGGGACGACCATCCAGAACGCGATCAAGCGCGCGCTCGATGCCGACATGACGCCCGACGCCTACCTGGATCTCGTGGCGCGCATCGACGCCGACGTGCCGGTTGTCTGTATGACCTACTACAACCTCCTGTTCCAGTACGGCGACCGCGCCGGGCCCGCGGCGTTCGTCTCCGCGGCGGCCGAGGCGGGCGTCTCCGGGTTCGTGGTTCCGGATCTGCCCGTCGACGAGTCCGGCCCGCTCCGGGAGGCGTGTCGCGCCCACGGCCTCGATCTCGTGTTCGTCGTTGCGCCGACGACCACCGCCGACCGCCGCGAGCGCATGCTCGATCTGACCACGGGGTTCGTCTACGTGCAGGGCCGGGTCGGCACGACGGGTGCCCGTGAGGAAGTCAGCGCGGCGACGCCGGACGCGCTCGCGGCCCTCCAGCACACGGACATCCCGAAGGCCGTGGGGTTCGGCGTCTCCTCGGGCGAGCAGGCCCGCGAGATCACGGCCAGCGGTGCTGACGGCGTCATCGTGGGGAGCGCGTACGTCGACACGGTCGCCGACGGTGTTGCCGACGACGACCCCCCCAGCGTGGTCGCCGATCGCCTGCGGGACCTCGCCGCCGAGCTGAAGGCCGGCGCCGCTCGGGGCGTGCCGGAACCGGAACACAAATAGCCCAACGTTTGCTAGCCAGTACCAATGACTGACGCCGGGAAAACCGCACGACTCAACCGCATCAGCACCGACGACAGACTCCTCACGATCCCGATGGATCACGGCATCACCCTCGGCGCGATCGACGGCCTCGTGGACATCGAAGCCACCATCCGTGAGGTCACAGCCAACGGCGCCGACGCCGTCCTCACCCAGCCGGGCATCGCCCCCCGCGTCCACCCCAACAAGGGCGACGCCGGCTACATCGTCCACCTCAACGCCTCAACGACCCTCGGCCCCGACCAGACGGACAAACGCCGCACCGGCACCGTCGAAGACGCGGTCCGCGCCGGCGCGGACGCCGTCTCCTTCCACATCAACGTCGGCAGCGACCACGAACCCGACCAGATCACCGCGCTCGCGGACGTCGCCGCCGACGCCGACCGCCTCGGCGTTCCCGTGCTCGCGATGGCGTACGCCCGCGGCCCCGGCGTCGACGAACACGACGCCGCGAACCTCGGCCACGCCGTCCGCCTCGCCGAGGAAGTCGGCGCGGACGTCATCAAAACCGCCTACTCGGGCAGCACCGAGAGCTTCCAGCGCGTCGTTGATGCCACCGCCAAGCCGGTCATCATCGCCGGCGGCGACCCCGCCGGCGACCGCGAAACACTGCAGGGCATCCGGGACGCCATGGACGCCGGCGCGGCCGGCGTCTCCACTGGCCGCACCGTCTTCCAACACGCCACCCCCGGCGCGATGACCGCCGCCATCTCGGCGGTCGTCCACGACGACGCCGACCCCGAAGCGGCGCTCGCCCGGGCCGGTCTCGTCGTCGACGCCTAACGCTCGGCGTCAGTCACCTGCCACCCGCCCGGCGCACGCGCGAGCACGTCCTCGACGTCCGCCCTCGCCAGCCCGAAAAACGACTCCCGGCCGACGGCCGTCCGGAACCGCGCGATCACGGTGTTCGGTGTCGCCTCGAACACCGTCACCGAGCAGCTCCAGTCGGCGTGTTCGAGGCGCGCACACTCGGGCTTCTCCGCCGCGATCTCGCTGCCAAGCGCCCAGCTCAGCGACTGTGCAGCGTCCACGGGAAGCGGCATCCGATCAGCAAGGAAGCTCTGTTCCCCTTCGCGGGTTGCCATACCGCAGCTACGACGCCACCGACGAATAAATCGCCCGCTTCTGGTATGCCACGCGTCAGCCGCTCCGGTACGCTTTAGGCCGCGTGCCGCCTCCACCCGGCAATGACACGGTCCGTTTGGCTGAAAGCCGACGACGAAGTCGGCGACTGGGAGACCCGCAAACGCCGCATCACCGCCGGCCTGGAGGCCGGCGTCGACTGGGTGCTCGTCGACCGCGCGGACGTCGCCCGCGTCCGCGAACTCGGCTCGGTGAACGTCGCCGCGTTCTCCACCGACGACGCGAACGTCATCGAGGACGCCGAAGGCACCGACGCCGACCCCGACGCCTACGTCGCCGGGAAGGACGGCGAAGGCGACGGCACCGTCGATCTCCCCGCTGACTTCTCGGGGAGCGCCGACCTCTCGGCGCTCCGCCGCGGGCACGCCGACACGGCGTACGTCCGCATCCGCGACGAGGAGTACGAGCCGTTCGCGCAGGCCGCCGCCGAGGTCGCCGACCACACCATCGTCGTCGGCGACGACTGGACGATCATCCCCCTGGAGAACCTCATCGCGCGCATCGGCGAGGAAACCACGCTCGTCGCCGGCGTCGAATCCGCCGCGGAAGCCGAAACCGCCTTCGAGACGCTCGACATCGGCGCGGACGCCGTCCTCCTCGACAGCGACGATCCCGACGAGATCCGGCGCACGGTGTCCGTGCGGGACGCCGCCGACCGCGAACACCTCGCCCTCTCGACGGCCACCATCACCACCATCGAGGAGGCCGGCAGCGCCGACCGCGTCTGCGTGGACACGGGCAGCCTGCTGGCCGACGACGAGGGGATGCTCGTCGGCTCGATGAGCCGCGGGCTGTTCTTCGTGCACGCCGAAACCGCCCAGTCGCCGTACGTCGCCGCGCGGCCGTTCCGCGTGAACGCGGGCGCGGTCCACGCCTACGTGCGGACGCCCGACGGCGGCACCAAATACCTCGCGGAGCTCGGCAGCGGCGACGAAGTCCAGGTCGTCGACGGCGACGGGCGCACCCGCTCGGCGGTCGTCGGGCGCGCGAAAATCGAGAAACGGCCGATGTTCCGCGTGGAAGCCGAAACCGACGACGGCGACCGCATCGAAACCCTCCTGCAGAACGCCGAAACGATCAAGGTCGCAACCCCCAACGGCCGCACGGCCGTCACGGACCTGTCCGTCGGCGACGACCTCCACGTCTTCCTTCAGGACGGCGGCCGCCACTTCGGGGAGGCCATCGACGAGCGCATCATCGAGCAGTAACCGCGGTCAGTCCAGCTCCCCGGGACGCTCCAGGCGCTGCGTACACCACGGACAGAACTCCAGCTCCTCGTCGAGTTCGTTCCCACAGGCCGGACACACAGCCGCGTCGTCGTCGGTCGCCGCCGCCGGCGACGACTCCTTGACCGCCAGGATGTACGCGTCAAGCGTGCAGAACACCCGTACGGCAAGCAGGCTCACCATCACTCTCGGTCCGATGGTCGCGCCCGCGTCGATCGCACCTTGTACCCCACGCGCCTCGATCGCCTGGTATGCGGCATCCGGGATGACCAGCGCGGCAACCGCCATCGACAGCCCGAACCACGCGATGGCCCGCACCCACGCCCGCAGATAGATGTGTCCGAGCCCCGGGTAGACGAACGCCAGCACACCAGCCAGCAGTCCACGTCTGTTAGCCACAGTGGATGTCTGTCGGCCCCAATGGTAAACCCACCGAACGCGGCCACCTACTGTAGGTCGGCGATCAGCGCCTGTAGCGCCGCCGGCGCGTACTGCCCGGGCGCGGTCGTCTCCCCGTCGGCAACCGGCGCGTATCCGAGCTTCGACCCGTACAGCGGGGTTACGGCCCGCGTGTGTCGGCCCAGATCGCCCATGCCCATGGTCGCCACGGTCATCCCCGCGGCGCTGTACTCGTGTGTCACACGGATCACGTCCAGCGCGTCACCGCGGTCCTGGGGGGTCACCGCCAGCTTCCCCACGTCGCCCAGCGAGCACGCCTCCCCGAGCAGATCCGCCATCGCGGACAGCGACGGCGTCCCGTCGAAGTCGTGGGCCGACACCACCGTTGTGGTGTCCGTCGAACGCGCCGCCGCAAGCGCCTCCGCGCCGTCGGCGGTGTCGTCGTCCACGAGCGCACTGCGCTCGATGTCGACGGCTGCGACGCAGTCGGTCCTTGCGGCCTCCGCGAGGGCGTCGATCCGGTCGCCGCCGTCGGCCGCAGCCCCGCCCTCCCAGTCGGCGCGGTTGGTCGCCAACACCGGCAACACCCCGTCGTAGTCGTCGAGGGCCGCCAGCGGGTCGGCCGCCAGGTCCATGCGGAACTCGACGAGGTCGACGTGTTCGGGGGCCGCTGGCGCGGCGCCGAGATCGCCGGTTGACGCGGCGAGCAGAAAATCCTGGAACTCCATACCCGGCTCACACGCGGCCAGTGGCAAAAAGGTGGGACACCTCCGAGCGGGGTGTGACGTCTACACCGGAATGGTGTCTTCGGCCTCCAGCAGCTCGTGGTAGCGGTTGCGGATGGTGACCTCGGAGATGTCCGCGACCTCCGAGACTTTCGCCTGCGTCGTCTTCTCGTTCGTCAGCAGCGCCGCGGCGTACACCGCTGCGGCGGCGAGCCCGACCGGCGACTTGCCGGAGTGGACGCCCTTGTCTTTGGCCGTCTTCAGGAGCTCGCGGGCGCGATGGGAGGCCTCGTCGCTGAGCCCGAGGTCGCTTGCGAACCGCGGCACGTAGCTCTCGGGGTCGGCGGGCGCGACCTCCAGGCCGAGCTCGCGGACGACGTAGCGGTACGTGCGCGCGATCTCGGCCTTCTCGACGCGGGACACGTCGGCGATCTCGTCGAGGCTGCGGGGAACGCCGGCCTGGCGCGCGGCGGCGTACACGCAGGACGTGGCGACGCCCTCGATGGAGCGCCCGGGCAGCAGGTCGTCCTCAAGCGCGCGGCGGTAGATCACCGAGGCGGTCTCCCGGACGTTGTCCGGCAGCCCGAGCGCGGAGGCCATCCGGTCGATCTCGCCGAGCGCCTGCTTGAGGTTGCGCTCTTTGGCGTCCCGGGTGCGGAAGCGCTCGTTCCACTTGCGCAGGCGCTGCATCTTCTGGCGCTGGTTGCTGGAGAGACTGTTCCCGTAGGCGTCCTTGTCCCGCCAGTCGATGTTCGTCGACAGCCCCTTGTCGTGCATCGTGTTCGTGGTCGGGGCACCGACGCGGGATTTCTCGTCTTTCTCCTTGGAGTCGAACGCGCGCCACTCGGGGCCGCGGTCGATGCCGTCCTCCTCGACGACCAGCCCACAGTCGGCACACACCGACTCGCCGTGCTCCTCGTCGTTGACCACGAGGCCACCGCACTCTGGGCAGCCGTCCGTCGATTCCGATTCCGTCTCGTCCGTGCGCTCCTGCTCTCGGGAACGCATTCGTGCGTCTGTCATGTAGCGTACAGCCCCCCGGAAAAACCCGGATGAGTCGTAGCCAAGTTATTTACCCAGTTCCCTCTTAACAGTTGTGTATTCGGTCGCGGTCCGGGATGAGACAACACGGCCGCTAGGCCGACAGACACAGCCGCATGCGGGCGCGGCGGTGCTCGATCTGTTCGCCAGCGCCGCGCCGGAACTAACGTATTGTTTAGGAACTATTATTATAGGGTTTCGTTTGACCGATCACACGCCGCCCCGGGAACCGCCACCACGAGCGTTTTCCGCCCGCCACGCCACACCCACGTATGCGCGTCGTCTCGCTTGCACCCAGCGCCACCGCCGTCGTCACCGCCCTGGGCGCGTCCGACCGCCTGGTCGGCACGACAACCCACTGCGACGCCCCCGACACGCCGGCCGTCGGGGGCTGGCTGACCCCCGACTACGACCGCGTCGTCGACCTCGACCCGGACGTCGTCCTGACCAGCGACGCCCTCCAGGCCGAGATCCGGGACGCCCTCCGGAGCCGCGGGTTCGACGTCCACCACACCGCACCAGCGACACTCGACGACGTGCTCGCGTCGTTCGCCGACATCGGCGACGCCGTCGGGCGGCCCGACGCCGGCGACGCGCTCGCCGCCGATTGTCGGCGACGCCTCGCCGGCGTCCGTGACGCCACCCCGGCGGACGGGCCGACCGTCTACTGCGAGGAGTGGGCGGACCCGCCGATGGCAGCCGGCAACTGGGTGCCCGACGCCGTCGACGCGGCCGGCGGGCACTACCCGTTCGTCGATGCCGGTGCCCGCTCCCACGAGGTCGACGCCGCGGCTGTGCGCGCCGCCGCTCCCGACCACGTTGTGGTCCACATCTGTGGTGCCGGCCGGCAGACCGACGCCGACCCGGCCACACGCTGGGACCTCGACGCCGCCGTCCACGTCGTCGACGACAGCCTCCTGAACCAGCCGAGTCCCCGGCTGATCGACGGCATCGAACTGCTCGCCGACCAGCTCCACGCCACCTGACTCAGTCGTCGACGCCCACCGCCGACTCCCGGTCCGCGCCGAGGTCGGCATCACGCCCGTCCACGGCCTCGGTCAGCGACACGTTCAGCGTCATCATCGACACCGCGCCGCCCGCCACGGTCACGACGTTTTTCACGATGTGATCCACGATGGCGATCCCCACCGCCGTCCCGAACGACACCGGCAACAGCGTCGACACGATGGCGGCGAACGCGGCCTCGTAGACGCCGACCCCGCCGGGCGGCCCCGGGATCACCTTCGAGAGGTTGCCGACGCTCACGGCGAAGAACCCGACCGCGACCAGCCCCACCGCCGAGAGGTCGAGCCCGAAGGCCACGAACACCAGCAACGCCGTCGCCACGTCGATCGTCCAGATGACGACGCTCGAGACGCCGATCCACGCGAACGCCCGGCCGTTCACCGCGACCTGCTGGATGTCGCCGACGAACTGCTCGACGACGCTCGCCACGAGCTCCACGTAGGAGTCGTCGCTGGTCCACGCCACCACGCGGCGCGCGTAGTTGGTGTCGGTCCGCGCCGACCACACGATCACGGCGACCGTGCTCACCGCGACCGCGCCGACGACCGTCGACACCACGGTCGCCTGCTGGACGGCCGCCGACGCCGGCCCGCTGAGGCTGTCTCCGGTTGCGGTCGCGGCCAACTCGGTCACCGTCGACGGCGCGAACGCCGACAGCGCGACCAGCACACCCCCCGCAAGCACGGTGATCGTCAGCAAGTCGAACACCCGTTCGACCGCCAACGACGCGAACCCCGTGGTGTAGGGCACGCTGCGCCGCGCTTTCACGACGTAGGCGCGGATGGCGTCACCCGCCCGCGCGGGGATCACGAGGTTCCCGGTCTGACTGATGAACACCGCGCCCGTGAGAAACCACACGTCCTCGCGGTAGCCGAGCTCCGCCAGGATGTCGCCGTAGCGACGCCCCCGCAGCGGCCACGACAGCGCGTACACGACCGCGCCCGCCGCAACGAACACCGGATCGGCGTTCGCCAC
This sequence comes from Halobacterium sp. BOL4-2, assembly GCF_016917835.2. GTDB lineage: Archaea > Halobacteriota > Halobacteria > Halobacteriales > Halobacteriaceae > Halobacterium > Halobacterium salinarum. The sequence continues at coordinate 232,392 of NZ_CP070332.2, forward strand.
CGCGTCGACGAACGCCTCCACGTCGATGTAGACGAACATCAACGCGAACGCGACCACCGACAGCAGGCTGCCCACCGCCAACCCCGTCCGCCGGTTGGCGTACGGACGCACGGAGAACTCCCAGAAACACCGCAGGATCTGGCTCCCCATGCCGAAGACGTCGCGCACCAGATCGACTTTCGAGTCGCCTTTCGGCGTCCAGTCGACGGCGAACTCCTCGACGTCGAACCCCTGGCGCTGCGCCCGGACGAGCAGCTCCGTGTCCCAGAACCAATGCTCGTCGGCCACGTCGTCGACCAGCGCCTCGAACGCCGACCGGCTGAGCGCCTTGAACCCACACTGGTGGTCCCGAACCGTCGACCCCAGCAGCGTCCGCACCGCCCCGTTGAACACCCGGGAGGGGATGCCGCGCTTCGCCGGCCGATCGGCGGTCTCGCCGGGCATCCACCGCGACCCAGTGGCGACGTCGGCCGACCCCGTGCGCACGCGCTCCACGAGCGTTTCGAGGTGGCGCATGTCCGTCGCCAGATCCGTATCGAAATACACCAGCGTGTCGCCGTCCGCCACGTCGAACGCGGCGTTCAACGCCCCGCCACGCCCCAACCGCTGTTCGCTGTGTAGGTGTCGCACCGCGGGCTGCTCGGCGGCCAGCGCGTCGGCACGCGCCGGCGTGTCGTCGTCACAGCCGTCCTCGGCCACGATGACCTCGAAGCTGCCCGCGGGCAGAAACCCGGCGAGCGTCTCCACCGTGGTGTGCACCGTCGCGTCGATGGTGTCGGCCTCGTTGTACGCCGGCAGCACGACACTCACCTCGACGGCCGTCTCGCTCATTGCCAGCACTGTCGGCTAGCTCACTGTAAGTACCTTCTGTATCCACGCGCTCACAGCCCGGGACGCGTCCTTTCCAGTGTCTACCAACGCCGGCGGTTTTCCCGGTCGTGCGCCCCCACTGGACCCCGCAGAATCGCAGGACGGCGACGGGTTTTACCAGCCGTACCAAATCCCTCTTGGGTCGACACACCGTCTACCCACTCATGAGCGCGACCACGGCGGCGAGCCGGACACTCACCCCGAAACAGCACCGCATCCTCTCGTACCTGCAGGACCACGCCGACGAGCGCACGTACTTCAAATCGCGGCTCATCGGCGACGAACTCGATCTCTCGGCGAAAGAAGTCGGTGCGAACATGCCCGCCATCGAGGACGCCGATCACGACCTCGACGTGGAGCGGTGGGGGTACTCCTCCTCGACCACGTGGAAAGTCGCCAGCGCGTAGCTCCGCGCGCTACGGATCGTAGCTGACCATCGACGCGGCCTCACTGGCGAACGCCACCGTCGCCGCGTCGAAGGAGTCGGCGTACCGCACGAGCAACACAACGAGCGTCTCCGGCTCCTGGATCTCGTAGCCGTCCGCCCGCGAAAGCACGCCCGCCGCCTCTAACTCGGCGCCGTACTTGCTCACCGTCGCGGGTGACACGTCCAGCGCATCGGCGACAGCGCCCGCCGACGCGTCAGGGTTCGACAGCAACTCACGGATCATCCCGCGCGCGGTCTCCCGGCGCAGATACCCCAGCGCGCGCCGCTCGAACGCCGAGAACCGGCCGGCGGGGTAGAACCGCTTGTACTCCCCGTCGCGGACGCTTTCGACGACGCCGTCCGCACACAGCCGCCGCAGGTGGTGTTGGGTTTCCCCCGTCCCCAGTTGGAGATCGTCCCGGAGCTTCGAGAAGTGTGCGCCCGGCGTCCTCGCCAGGTAGCCCGTGATCGCGTCCCGGACGTCACTTCCCGACGCCCCGTCGTCGTCGTCGGAATCACCGCCCGCCAGTCGCGCCAGTGGCCCCGCCGCACCCACCGCCGCGAACCGACGCAGGGTCGCGCGCTTGTCCTCGTCGACACCCATTCAAATCGCTGTATGATAGCTGTGAACAAAAGTGTTCCGTACCGCCAGCGCCGCGCTACGCGCCGGTGTCTTCGGTGCCGTCGTCGAGTTCCGCGTCCATCTCTTCGATCACCTCGCCGGCGTCCTGCAGTCCCGCGTCCTCGCCGCGCTGCACCGCCTCGGCCTTCTCCTCCAAGTCCGCGGGGTCGACGTCCGCCTCCTCGGTGATCTGGTTCAGGATCTCGTCGATGTTGTCCAGGCCGATGAGTTCGCGCGTCTCCTCGTCGAAGGCCATGCTCTCCAGATCGGAGCCACCGTCGCCGACATCGCTGCCCGCGAGGTGTTTGCCGTACCGGCCGACGAGGCTCGTGACCTCCTGGGGGAGCACGAACGTGTTGGACTCGCCCTCGCCGATCCCCTCCAGGGTCTCCATTCCTTTCTCGATGATGGCGCGCTCGCCCATCGACTCCGCGGACTTCGCACGGAGCACCGTCGAGATGGCGTCCCCCTGGGCTTCGAGGATCTGGGACTGCTTTTCCCCCTGCGCCCGGATGATGTTCGACTGCTTGTCACCCTGGGCGTTCTCGATGGCGGACTGCCGTTCACCCTGGGCCTCCAGGATCATCGCGCGGCGGCGGCGCTCCGCGCTGGTCTGTTGCTCCATTGCCTGCTGGACCTCCTGGCTCGGATTGACCTCACGGACCTCCACGCTCTCGACGCGGATCCCCCACTCGTCGGTGGGCTCGTCGAGCTCCGTGCGGATCCGGGAGTTGATCTCCTGGCGCTTGTTCAGCGTGTCGTCGAGCTCCATGTCACCCAGCACCGCCCGCAGCGTCGTCTGCGCGAGGTTCGACACGGCGGTCTTGTAGTCGTCGACCTCCAGGAACGCGCGCTTGGCGTCCCGAACCCGGATGTACACGACCGCGTCCGCGGTCACCGGGGAGTTGTCCCGCGTGATGGCTTCCTGGCGGGGCACGTCGATCGTCTGCGTGCGCATGTCGAAGGTGTACGTCCGGGAGACGAACGGCGGAATGACGTTGATCCCGGGTTCGAGCAACCCCCGGTATTCGCCGAACACCGTCAGCGCCTGCTTCTCGTAGGCGTCGACGATCTGCACCGTCTCGTAGACGACCACCGCGAGTAACACGAGCAACAACAGCCCGACCACCGTCGTCAACGATCCGCCGAAGATCGCTGCCGGGAGCGCGTCGGCGGCCGCCGCGCCAGCGGTGCCGACACTGAGTGCTGTATACATCGTCTCAACCGTCCGGCGACTACACAATAAGTGTTCGCCTCAGCCCGGGACCCCGTCTTCGGCGTCGTTGCCCGTGGCTGCGGCGTCAGCGACCGGCTCGACGGTCACCACGTTCCCGCCGCCCGGATCCACCACCACGACCTCGGTGTCCGCTGGAATCGTGCCGGTCGTCGTGCGCGCCGCGTACGACGAATCGAAGCCGCCGTGTTCGAGGTCGACGCGCCCCTCACGCGGAGTCACGGGGTCGACGACGTACCCGCGCTTTCCGCGCAGGTCGCTTGAGGACTGGGTCTGCCCGCTACCCGTGCCCTCGTAGATCTCGTAGTAGCGGTAGACGTACAGCGCCACCATCCCCACCACTAACACCAGGCCGGCGAGCTGGAACGCCGTCGCGCCGGACAACACGAACATCCCGGCCAGCCCGGCGGCGAGCAACGCCACGCCCAACACGATGAGGTGCGCGCCGGGTGCCAACGCCTCGGCGATGCATAACACCGCCCCGATCACCACGAGCACGAACGACAGCGACTGACCGAACACGCCCTCCATACCCGTGCGTTAGGCTACCGCAGTGAAAACCGTTACCCGAACAACAGCAGGCCGATCGCGCCCACCATCGTGGCGACGCCGAGCACGAAAAACGCCACGTTCTCCGCGGCCGGCGACCCCGCTTCGATCGTCTCCGGGCTGGTGGTGGCGTCCTCGCCCACCTCGTTCAGCGTGAACCGCCACTCGCGGTCGTCGTCCGTCTGACTCATACCCCGGGTTGGCCGTCAACGGCCAAAAGCATCGGGGTCACTGATCCGCCTCGTAGACGACGCCGCGCTCGCCGTCCACGGTCACCAGATCGCCAGCCGGCACCGCGTCCACGTCGACATCGCCGACCATCGGCACGTCGAGTTCGCGCGCGATCACCGCCGGATACCCGGTCAGCCCGGCGTCCGCGCTCACGATCGCCCCGATCTTCGAGAGGTCGCCGTCGAACTCGCCGTCGAACCCGTGCGCCAACAGCACCACCGCGTTCTCCGGGGCGTCGCTGAGATCCCCGCTGTCGGCACGGTACGTCCGGCCGGTCGTCCGCCCGTCGACGACCGCCCGCCCGGTCGAGAGCGTCTCCGCGGCCACGTGCACTTTCAGCGTGTTCGTCGTCGATGCGCCCTCAAGCTCCGTCATCATGCCCACGAGCACCACCACGGTGTCGCCGCTCGCCACCACGCCGGAGTCGACGGCCGCCTGCACCGCGCGCTCGACGACCGTCGTCGCGTCGCCCTCCGCGACCGCCGCGTAGTTGGCGTGGACCCCCCAGTTGAGCGCGAGCTGCCGGCGCACGTCGTGGGACGGCGTCGCACAGACCACCGGGACGCTGGGCCGGAACTTCGCGGCCTTCCGGGCGGTGTACCCCGACTCGGAGGCCACCACCACCGCGCTGGCGTCGATGTCGCGGGCCAGATACCGCGCCGACCGCGCCAACGCGTCCGTCTTCGCCGTCCCGTCGGCCGTCGGCACCGCCTGCTCCTGGCGCTCGCTGTACTCCGCGCTGCCTTCGACCTCCCGCACGATGCGGTCCATCGTCTCGACAACCCGCGTGGGGTTGTCCCCCACTGCGGTCTCCGCGGACAACATCACGCCGTCGGTGCCGTCCAGGACCGCGTTGGCCACGTCGCTGGCCTCCGCGCGCGTCGGACGCCGGGCGTGCACCATCGAGTCCAGCATCTCGGTCGCGGTGATCACCGGCACCCCCGCGTCCCGGCACTGCGCGATGATGCGCTTTTGGATCATCGGCACGTCCTCCATCGGACACTCCACGCCGAGATCGCCGCGCGCCACCATCACGCCCTGGGCGGCGTCGATGATGCCGTCCAGGTTCTCCACGGCACCCGCCCGCTCGATCTTCGCCACGATGGGGATGTCGGCACCGTGGGACTCCAGGACGCGGTTGACGGCCAACACGTCGTCGGCGTCCCGGACGAAGCTCGCCGCCACGTAATCGACGTCCAGCTCGGCGGCCAACGCCAGATCGCGGCGGTCCTTCTCGGTGACGACGTCCACGTCCAGCTCGACGCCCGGCACGTTGACGCCCTTCCGGCTGCCGAGGCTCCCGCCGGACACCACGGTGGCGTGCACCGTGTCGCCGGCGACGCGGTCGACGTCGGCCTCGATGCGGCCGTCGTCGAGCAACACCGTGTCACCGGGTTCGGCGGCCGCGATGCTGGTGGAGATCCCGATCCGATCGGGGGTCGCGGTGTCGCCCTCGACGAACGCCACGTCGCTGCCGGTTTCGATGTGGATGGTGCCGTCGTCGTCGATCGGTGCGGTCCTGACCTCCGGGCCTTGGGTGTCGAGCATCACCGCAAGCGGCTTGTCGGTCTGGGCGTCGACGGCCCGCGTGGTCTCGATGAGCTCCCGGCGCGCGGCCGCGTCGCCGTGGCTGGCGTTGATCCGTGCTACCGTCATGCCGGCGTCCGCGAGCGCCCGCACCGACGCGTCGTCGTTGGTCGCGGGGCCGAGCGTACAGACGATCTTCGCGTTTCTCATACGCGACGGTACACCGCCGCCCGGCAAAAACCCACGCTCTTTACTCGATACTGAGTTCCATTCGCGTGCGGGGCGGTGGCCGCCCGCCCTACATCACCTTCGTGCCGGGCTCGCTGTCCTCGTGGGTCGTCAGCAGGTCGGCGTCCTCCCCGGCCGCCAACACCATGCCGTTGGATTCCACGCCGAACAGCTCCGACGGCTCCATGTTCGCCACCACCACCACCCGCGTCCCCGGCAGCGCGTCGAGGTCGTGGAGCTGCTTGATGCCGGCGACGATCTGGCGCACCTCGTGGCCGATGTCGACTTCGAGGCGCGCCAGATCGTCAGCGCCCTCGATGCCCTCGGCCTCGACGACCTCCCCCACCCGCAGATCCAGCGCCTGGAACTCCTCGAAGCTGATATCGTCCTCGGCAAGCGGTTCGAGCTCGATCCCGTCGTCGGCTGTCTCGTCGGCCATACCCTCCCCATCGGCGTCCTCGCTACTAGCAGCTTCGATCTTCGCGGCCAGCGCCTCGTCGAGCTCGGTGACCCGGTCGTCCTCGATCTTCTCGAACAGCTCCGCGGGCTCCCCGAACTCCGCGGGCGGCGCCTGCAGGCAGTCCGCGATCGTCGCGTCACTCACACGCCCGTCCTCACCGAGCTGCGCCCAGAGGGTCTCGGTCTTCTCCGGCAGGAACGGCTGCAGGAGCACTGCAACCGCCTTCACGAGCTGCACGCAGTCCCGCATCACCGGCGCGGCCGCCTCGCTGTCGAGGTTCCACGGCTCGTTGTGCTGGATGTACTCGTTGCCGAACCGCGCCAGCGCCACCGCGCGCTCGCCGGCGGTCCGCAGATCGTACTCGTTCAGCGCGTCCTCGTAGTCGTCCATCGCCTGCGCGATCTCCGTCTCGACGTCGTCCGTGAGGCTGACCTCCTGGGGGGTGCCGTCGAAGTTCCGGTTCGCGAACAACAGCGCCCGGTACGCGAAGTTCCCCACGGCGTCCGCGAGCTCCGTGTTCACGCGCTGCGCGAACTCTTCCCAGGAGAAGTTCACGTCGCGCTCGAAGCCGCTCGCGGTCGCCAGGTAATACCGCAGCAGGTCCGGATGGAACCCCGCATCGAGGTACTCCGCCGCCCAGATGGCGCGGTTCTTCGACGTCGACAACCCCCGCCCGTCGATGTTCACGAACCCGGTCGCACACACCGCCCGCGGCTCGGCGTAGCCCGCGCCCGCCAGCATCGACGGCCAGAACACGGTGTGGTGCTGGATGATGTCGCGGCCGATGACGTGGATGATCTCGCCGTCGCCGTCCTTCCAGACGGACGCCCAGTCGAACTCCTCGGTGCCCACGCGCTCGGAGTACTGCTTCGTGGCGGCGACGTACTCGATGGGGGCGTCGACCCAGACGTACAACACGAGGTCGTCGCCACCCTCCCCGGGGTAGTCGATCCCCCAGTCGAGGTCCCGCGTGATGCAGAAATCCTCCAGCCCGCCCTCGATCCACTCGCGGGGCTGGTTTTTCGCGTTGTTCGTCCCCTCCATCCGGTTGATGAACCCCTCCAGATACTCCTGGAAGTCCGACAGCCGGAGGAACTTGTGCGCGCGCTCGTGGTACTCCGCGCTGTTGCCCGTGATGGTGCTCACCGGCGCCTCGATCTCCCCCGGTTCGAGGTGGCGCTGGCAGCCCTCGTCGCACTCGTCGCCGCGCGCGTGCTCCCCGCAGTACGGACACGTCCCCTCGACGTACCGGTCGGGCAGCCACTGGTCGGCGTCGGGGTCGTACGCCACCTGGATCTCCGTCTCGTAGACGTGGTCGTTGTCCTCCCACGCCCCCACGAACTCCCTGGTGAGCTCGACGTTGGTCTCCTCGTCGGTGTGGCCGTAGGTGTCGAACGCGACGCTGAACTCCTCGAACGTGTCGGCGTACTGCTCGTGGCGCTCCAGCCCGAGGTCGAGCGGCCCAACCCCGGCCTCGATGGCCTGGACGGCGATCGGCGTCCCGTGCATGTCCGTCCCCGAGACGAACACCGTCTCCTGGCCGAGCTTTCGGAGCGCGCGACTGAACGCGTCGCCGCTCACGTACGTCCGCAGGTGGCCGATGTGCAAGTCCCCGGTCGGATAGGGGAGCCCACAGGTCACCACCGCCGGATCGTCCGTGGGGTAGTCCTCGTCTGTCATGTGTCCCTGTTGCCGTGCCGCGGGCCTAAAGCCCGCTGATTGCGTCACTGCCCACCAGGGTCACGCCAGCGCGTCGACGTCGTCCAGGAACGCCGCCAGCATCTCCCGCGTGACGTGGGGCATACAGACCACGCGCAGCGCGTCCGACGCCGTCCGGGAGATCCGCCACCCCTCTTCGCGCAGCGCCTGGAACTCGGCGTCGGGCATGTCGGCAGCGACCAGCGGCAACTCGGGGTCGACGACGTCGTACCCGCGGGCGGCGAGCTCCGCGGCGAGGTACTCAGCGTTGCCCTGCGTGCGCTCGTACTGCTCGCGGTAGCCGTCCGGCCACAGCGCCCGCAGGCTGGCGAGCGCGCCCGCGACGCCGGCCCCCGACCGCGTCCCGCCCAGCGTCGGCTGGGTGTCGGACTCCAAATACGGCGTCTCGATGGCGAGCGCGTCCAGCGTCTCGGGATCCCGCGCTAGAAACCCCCCTGCGGGAACCGGTGCCTGCCCCATCTTGTGTGGGTCGATGGCCATCGTGTCCACCGGCGCGTCGGCGAAGCTCCAGTCGTGGTCGGTGAACGGCAACACGAACCCACCCCAGGCCGCGTCGACGTGGAGGTTCGCGTCCACCCCGGCTGCGATGTCCGCCAGCGCCGGGATCGGGTCCACCCGCCCGTACTCGGTCGTTCCGGCCACCCCGACCACCACGGCGGTGTCGCCGTCCACGAGGTCCGCCACTGCAGCCACGTCCGCCCGGTGATCCCCGTCAGTGGGCGCGAGCCGCAACTCCACGCCGAGCACGTCAGCGGCCTTCTGGAAGCTGAAATGCGCGCTCGCCGGCGCAACCACGTTCACGGCGTCGGCGTCGGCGCGGTTGCGCGCGGCCCGGACGGCCTGGAGGTTCGCCTCCGTGCCGCCGGCAGCGATGTAGCCGTGTGGCGACGACAACCCCACGATCTCTCCGAGCAGTGCAACGGCGTCGCGCTCGCGTTCGGCCACCGCCGGATACGTCTCCGGGTCGCCCGGGTTGGTCGCCAGAAACGCCTGTGCAGCCTCGCGGGCCGCGGGATGCGGCGTCGTGCACATCGAGGACAGCACCCGGTCGAACTCCTGTGGCGGCCGCCGCGCTTCCCCACGCGTCATACCCGCATGCAACGACAGCAGCCGTTTAGCGGTTCCGCTCTCGGCACGCCGACCGCTCCGCAGCGGCCCCGCTGTCGGCCGCGGTCAGATACCGGATGCGCTCGGGCACCGGCGGATGCTGGTAGTGGAACGCCTCGTAGTAGGGATGCGGGAACGGGTTGCCGAGGTTCTGGCTCGTGAGCGCCCCCAGGGCGTCCGCGAGCGGTTCACCGTCCCCCATCACGTCCACGGCGAACGCGTCGGCCTCCCGCTCGTTTGCCAGCCAGAGTCTGTTCTGTAGCGGCGCGGTGAGCCGGCTCAGCGGCTGCAACCACACCCCCGCAAGCAACAGCCCGGCCGCGGGCTGCTCGGGCACCCCGAACATGCCGTACAGCCAGCCGGCATCGAGCAGCCGGGACGCCACGAACAACACCACCCCAGCCTGCAGCGTGGCCGCCCCGATGGTCTGCCAGATGTGGCCGTTCTTCCAGTGGGCGAGCTCGTGGGCAAGCACGGCTTGAAGCTCCGTTTCGCCCATCTGGTCGATGAGCGTGTCGAACAACACCACCCGCTTGGTCGCGCCGAACCCCGTGAAAAACGCGTTCGAGTGCCCCGACCGCGACGAGGCGTTCATGACGTACACCTGCTCGCAGGCGAACCCCGCGCGGTCGAAGACGTCCTCGATGGCGTCCCGCAGTCCGCCCTCGTCGACGGGGTCGAAGTCGTAGAACAACGGCATCACCACCCGGGGCACCAGCACCTGCGTGGCCAGCAGGAACACCCCCACGATCCCGGTCGCGGCGACGAACCACCACTCGGGGAGCGCCGCCACAGCCACCAGGACGGCCCCGCCAAGCACTGCGACGAACACGCCCGCCAGCCCGGCGCTCAACAGCGCGTCCCGGGCGAACAGCGCCGGCGACTGCTCGTTGAACCCGAACGCCGACTCGACGCCGAACGTCTCGACGGCGTCGAACGGCACGCGCGCCACCTGCATGGCGACCGTCGCCCCCACGAGCAGCGCGACGCCGGCCAGCACGTCGCTGCCGACGGTGTCGTAGACGAACGCCACGGCGGCCCCGAACGCGCCGGTGTATAGGACACCCAACACAGCGCCGGCCAGCACGACCGACCGGAGTTGGCTCACCGCCGTCCCGAGTCGGTGGTACGCCAGCAGCTCCCCGGGGTCGTCGACGCCGATATGCGTGGCCAGCCAGGCGCTGCGCTCGCGGACTGTGCGCTCCGCGTACCGGACGTTCAGTGCCGCCAGCGACGCGAACAACAGCGTCGTCCCGGCGACGAGCGCGAGGAAGACGACGTGGTGGACGAGCATCCCCTCAGTGTCGGTTCCGCGCCTCCCTAATCCCGGCGGTCACTCACGGGCCGACTCGAGCAGGAGTCGCTGCTCGACGCGCTTGACCTCGTGTTGGACGTCGCGAACGGCGTCGATGTTCGCGGAGATCGAGGACACGCCGGTCTCCACCAGGAAATCCACCATCTCGGGTTTCGAGCCGGCCTGCCCGCAGATGCTGGTGGCGACGTCGTGCTCGCGGCAGGCGTCGATGGTGCGTTCGATGAGCGTCAACACCGACGGGTGGAGTTCGTCGAACCGGTCGGCGACGCTGCCGTTGTTGCGGTCGACGGCCAGCGTGTACTGGGTCAAGTCGTTCGTACCGAAGCTCGCGAAGTCCACGCCCTCCTGTGCGATCTCCTCGATGGCGAGCGCGGCCGCCGGCGTCTCGATCATGACGCCCCACGATCGCTTCTCGACGTCGATGCCGGCGTCCGCCATCAGGTCTCGGGCCCGCGCAACGTCCTGGGCGTCGTTGACCAGGGGGAACATCACTTCCACGTTGTCGTACCCCATCTCGTAGAGCCGCCGGAACGCCGACAGCTCGTGTTTGAACACGTCCGGGCGGTCGAGGCTGCGCCGAACCCCGCGGTAGCCGAGCATCGGGTTGTGCTCGTGGGGCTCGTCGTTGCCGCCTTCGAGTTGCCGGAACTCGTCGGTCGGTGCGTCGAGCGTGCGAACCCGCACCGGCCGCGGGTAGAACTCCTCGGCGACGCCCCGGATGCCGTCGACGAGCTCCTGGACGTAGGCGTCCTCGCCGTGGTCGTCGATATACCGCTTGGGCGTCTTGTTCGTGGACAGGATCATGTGCTCCATGCGGAGCAGCCCGACCCCGTCGGCACCGGTCGCGGCGGCGCGCTCGGCGGCCTCCGGGATGGAGACGTTGACCTTGACTTCGGTGGCGGTCATCGGCTTCACCGGCGTCGTCGGTCGCGCGTCCTCGATGGGGTCGTGCTCGGTGGTGGTCTCCTCGCGGCCGTCGCGGACGACGCCACGGTCACCGTCGAGCGTGACCGCCTGATCGTCGCACAGCGTGGCCGTGGCGTCCGTCGCGCCGACGACCGCCGGACAGCCGAGTTCGCGGGAGACGATGGCGGCGTGACTGGTCATCCCGCCCTCGTCGGTGACGATGCCCGCCGCCCGCTTCATCGCCGGCACCATGTCGGGGGTCGTCATCTCGGTGGCGATGATGTCGCCCTCGCCGATCTTGTCGAGCTCGTCGAGGCTCGTGACGACGCGTGCCGGCCCCGACGCGACACCCGGGCTCGCGCCCAGTCCGGTGACGACGGCGTCGCCGTCGCCGCCACCACCGTCGGTGTTCGCTACCGCCCCGTCGGTGTCGTCCTCGATGGTCGTGATCGGCCGGGACTGCAGCATGTACACGTCGCCGTCGACGATCGCCCACTCCACGTCCTGTGGGGCGTCGTAGTGGGCTTCGACGCGCTCCCCGATGGTGACCAGGTCGCTGATCTCGGCGTCGTCGAGGACGCGCTGGGTGCGCTTCCGGTCGGGCACGTCGCGGGACACGGTCTCGCCGGTGTCGTCGTCCTTGACGTGCATCACCTTCTTGTCGGCGACCGTCGCCTCCTCGACGGTGTCCGTGTCGCGGTCGACGACGTAGTTGTCCGGCGACACCGCCCCGGAGACGACCGCTTCGCCGAGCCCCCAGGCGGCCTCGACGATGGCCTCGTGTGCGCCCGTCGAGGGGTGGCTGGTGAACAACACCCCGGATTTCTCCGCGTCGACCATGCGCTGGACGACGACGGCGATGTTCACGCGGTCGTGATCGAAGCCCTGTTCCTGTCGGTAGTAGATCGCGCGCTCCGTGAACAGGCTCGCCCAGCAGCGTTTCACGTGGTCGAGCAGCGCCTCACGCGTGATGTTGAGAAACGTCTCCTGTTGGCCGGCGAAGCTCGCGTCCGGGAGGTCCTCGGCGGTCGCCGAGGACCGGACCGCGACGAACGCCGCCCCGTCGTCGAGGGCGTCGTACGACGAGAGGATGTCCTCGCGGAGACTCGCCGGGAAGTCGGTGTTCAGGATGAGGTCGCTCGCGTGCGCCGCGGCGTCGGCGAGCGCGTCGGAGTCCTCGGCGTCGACGCCCACCGCGTCGAACAGCTCCTGGTCGATCCCTGCCTCCTCGATGAACGTCCGGTAGGTGCCGGCGGTCACGACGAAGCCCGGTGGGACTGGGAGCCCGGCATCCGTGAGTTCGCCGAGTGATGCCCCTTTGCCGCCGACACTGTCGATGTCGTCGGCGCGTACGTCTTCCAGCCAGCGTACAGCCATGTGGCGTCTGTACAGTCACGCAATGCCCCTATGAATATTCCGAACCCCTCTGGAGAACTGACATATGGTACTCGGAACCGAGTTGTCGTTTCTACTCGATGGGTTTTACCCGGCGCACTCCGTGAGACCGCGCATGGACGCGAAACGCGCCGCCACACACTCAAGCAAATACTTCCTCGCCACGACGATCCTCGGCATCGTCGCGCTCGCGCTCATCGGCTACGGCGGGGTCCTCGCACAGCCCGCGTTCGAACACGGTCTCCCATCCGGCCCCCACCTCGCTGACGCCGTTCCCGGGCTCGCGCTCGCGGCCGCCGGCGTCGTCATCTACCGGTTCGGCGCATCCTGGGCGCTGTACACGACGCTCACTGCCGCCCACGAGGACGCACTCGACGACACCCTCGACACCGCACGCGTGAAATCCGACATCGTCAGCGTGCTCGACGACCGCCTCTCGGACATGCAGACCGACCTCCAGTCGGCCAACCGCGAACTCCGCGAGCTCAAGCGCGACGACGACTGACTACGCCTCCAGGATCTCCTCCTCGGTCTCGGCCGGCACCGCCAGCGTCCCGTCGAGCGTCGACACGCCACGCCCGCCGACCATCGGCGCATCGCCAGCGACCCGCACCCGAACCCGCCCCGGCCGATCCACGAAATGCCCCTGCTCGAACACCATCTCATCCGGCGCGTCCCCGTCGAACGCCCCGAACCGCGCCAGATACGCGCCCGCCGCCCCGCTCGCGGTGCCCGTCACGGGGTCCTCATCGACGCCCACACCAGGCACCCACGCCCGCCCATGCGCCGTCGACGCCCGGTCGAGCGCGTCGAACGAGAACATGTAGACGCCCGCCGCGCCCACGTCGTCGGCGAGCGCCTCGACGGCATCGAAATCGGGGTCGGCGTCGCCGAGATCCGAGAGGTACGTGATGGGCACGATCAGGAACGGCAGCCCGGTGTCGGCGACCGCAAGCGGGATGTCGTCGCTGGCACCCCGCAGCGCGGCCGCCTCGGTCCCGGTCGCCTCCGCGACCCGCTCGTAGGACAGCTCCACCTCGCGGACCGTCGGCGGGTTCTGGGCCATCCACACGGTCCCGTCCTCGGCCACCTCGATGTCGAGCACCCCGACGTTCGTCTCCAGGGTGTGCTCGCCGGCGGCGAGCGCGCCGTCGTCGTACAGGTGCGCGTGACTCGCGATGGTCGCGTGCCCACAGAGGTCGACCTCAGTGGTCGGTGTGAAATACCGGAGTCGGCGGTCGGCCGCGTCGCTCGGCCGCAGAAACGCCGTCTCGCTGGCGCCGAGCTCGGCCGCGATCGCCTGCATCTGGTCGTCGGTCAGTCCCCCGGCGTCCGGCACCACACCCGCGGCGTTGCCCGCACACGAGTCGTCGGTGAACGCGTCCACGAGCAGCGCTCGCGTCTCGGTCATGGCCCCGATTCGGGGTCCTCGGGCTTGCCTGTTTTCCTCCTCGCGTCGCTCCGGCCCCCCGCGGCGTCACTCCGATCCAGCCAGCCTGCGAGTGCCGCGACGACCGCCGCCGACTGATCTCCGCAGGCGGTCCGTCGTGGTGCCGTCATACGCCCGCTCCCGGGTGGAGGCCACTTCTGCGTTCCTGGGCCCGAGCGCGCTCGGTTCGGGCCCAGGGTCCGCTCGGCCGGCCTGTAAACCGTTAAGTAGCGACGCGAGCGAGTGCTGACACGCAATGAGTGACCTCCCGGACGATTTCAACTGCACGATCACCAACTGGGAGTATATTTACGGACTCTGCCGGGACGTCAGCGACCAGGTCAAAGCCGCCGACTTCGAGCCCGACGTGGTCGTCGCGCTCGCCCGCGGCGGCTGGTTCGCGGGCCGGTGTCTCTGTGACTTCCTCGGCCTGAACGACCTCACGAGCCTGAAAATGGAGCACTACGTCGGCACCGCGGAGAAATCCGCCGAGCCCGAAGTCCGGTACCCGATGCCGGAGGGCTCCGTCGAAGACAAGGACGTGCTCATCATCGACGACATCGCCGACACCGGCGGCTCCATCGAACACGCCCACGAGTACGTCCAAGACCGGGACGCCAACGCGGTCCGAACGGCAACCCTCCAGTTGCTGCAGACCAGCGCCTTCGAGCCCGACTACGTGGGCGAACGCCTCGACGAGTGGGCGTGGATCGTCTACCCCTGGAACTTCATCGAGGACATGATCGACATCATCGCCGGCGTGATGGCCACCGACGACGACGGCCCCTACACCACGGCCGGCATCCGCGACCTGCTCGCGGACTACCACGACGTCGACCGCATCCAGATGGAGATCGCACAGCCTGACCGCCTCACTGAAGTCCGCTCCGAGATGGTGCGCCGGGACGTGCTCGCCGCCACCGACGCCGACCGCTGGGCGCTCGTGTGACGCCCGCCGGCCGCCACCGCATCGTTTAGGTGTGGGGCCCGCTCACATCCTGGTGTGATCGGCTTCATCGGCGGTTCCGGCATCTACGACGCACTGCCACTGAACGACGTCCGGGAAACAGCCGTTTCGACGCCGTACGGCGACCCGAGCGCGCCGGTGACCATCGGCGAGTTCGGCGACACCGGCACCGAGGTGGCGTTCCTGCCGCGCCACGGCTCCGACCACCAGCGGTCGCCGACGAACCTCCCGTACCGCGCCAACATCTACGCGTTCAAGCAGCTCGGCGTCGAGCGCATCCTCGCGTCCAACGCCGTCGGCAGCCTCAGAGACGAGCTGTCCCCCCAGACGCTGGTCGTCCCGGACCAGATCTTCGACCGGACGAACCACCGCGACGCGACGTTCTTCGGTGACGGCGTCGTCGTCCACCAGCCGTTCGCGGACCCCTACTGTCCGCACATGGTCGAGCACCTCCACGACGCCGCCACCGACGCCACCGACGCCGACACCCAGCAGGGCGGCACGTACGTCTGCATCGAAGGCCCCCAGTACTCGACGCGCGCCGAGTCGGAGTTCTACAAGGCCCAGGGCTGGGACCTCGTCGGCATGACCGCCATCCCCGAGGCGAAGCTCGCGCGGGAGGCGGAGATGTGTTACGCGACGGTCGCCGGCGTCACCGACTACGACGTCTGGAAAGCGGACAGCGAAGTCACGCTCGACGAAGTGCTCGCCAACGCCGCCGCCAACGAGGACGCCATCAAGGCGACCGTCGAGCGCGCCATCGAGACGCTGCCCGACGAGCGCGACTGCGACTGCGGCCACAGCCTCGACGGCACGGTCAACACGCCCCCGGAGGCCATCCCCGAGGAGACCCGCGACCGCGTCGCGCCGCTGCTCGGCGACCACATATAGCGGTCACAATACACTAAGATTCGGATCCGTAGACATAAAATGTAAATACGTGAGCCGACTTCGTTAGTGTATATGCAGGGTGACGTGGATGCACAGGCGTTCTCGGCGGAGCTCGCCGAGTTGAAACGCGGCGGCTGTACACTGCTTGTCGCCAGTGACGCGCCCGGCCACGGCACCGCCTGCGAGCGCCTGCTCGGCGCTCCCGAGCTCGACCGCAGCCACGTCTTCCTCTCGACAGCAGTCGACGTTCCGACGATCCTCACGCGCCACCGCCCACGACGCACGGATCCCGGATCGTTCGCCGTCGTCGACGCCACTTCCGACACGCGAAGCACAACCACGACGACCAGCGCCGCCCCCACCGGCCCGACTGCCACCACGGAGTGGTACGAGCGCGCCCCCGATCACCTGGATCTGGAGGCCGTCTACACCACAACCAAGGCCGCCATCGACCGGGTGGCTGCGGACGCCGACGGCCCGGGTGAGCTCCGCGTCTGCCTCGACCGCCTCGACACCTACATCGACGCCACCACCGCCGGCACCATCGCGGAAACCGAGCTGTTCCGGTTCCTACACTTGCTCTGTGGCGCGATCCGGCGCGTCGACGGCATGGGCCACGTCCACGTCTCGGCGTCGGCCGACGACGACGTGCTCGGAACCATCGAGCCGCTGTTCGACGCGACCGTCGAGATCGAAACGACGGCCGGCCAACACGCCCGCCAGCGCTGGCACCTCCACAGCTCCGGCCGGGAGACCGGCTGGTTCCAGCTGTAGCCTCTCACGCCGGCGGCACTGTCGCCGCCTGCGCGGGGAACTCCTCGGTCGCCTGCACCCAGAGGTCGCCGAACAACTCGTCTTGGGCGAGCGTGACCGCGCCCCGGTGTGCGAGAAACAACACCGCCAGAAACGTCTCCACTCGGGACGGCCCGGCAGCCGCGATCTCGGCGTACAACACCTCGTCCCGGCCGGCCTCGTACTGCGCGGCGAGCGCCCCCCGGACGTCGGTGATCGTGGCCTCGATGTCCTCCCCGTGGGCGTTCCCGAGCGTCTCCGCGGTGGTTGGCTCGTCAGCCATCCGGCCCGCGTCACCGCTGCGGTACTCCATCTCATTGACGCCCCGCCGGAACCCCTGTGGGCTGTCGCTGGTGTCGTACTCCCTGGACTCCTTCCACCACGACCCCCGCTCGGCCTCCCGGAGCTCGCGCACGAGCTCGTCCAGCGTCCGTGGGCTGCCCCGCGCCTGCTTGCGGTCCAGGCGCCGCTCCATTTCGGCCTCCAGGGACGCCACCGGATCCGACGCCGGCTGTGCGTCGTCCCCGTCCGGCGGCTCCCAGGGCGCGCGCTCGTCGTCACCGTCGTCGGCGTCCTCGTCGTCGTCGTCGTCCAGCATCGCCTCGCTTTTCATCCGCAACAGCACGCTGGCGTAGAACAGCGCCCGCCCCGACGTCCGCAGATCAGCCTCGTCGAGTGCCGCCAGGAACTTGTCGGTCACCGCGACGATGTCGATGTCCCAGGGCTCGATCTCGCCGCGCTCGGCCAACCGCACCAGCACCGCCACCGGCTCGACCGCATCGCCGTCGGCGTCACTCCGCTCCTCGTGGCCGGGACTGGCCACCGGCACCGCGTCCCGATCAGTCATCCGTGACCGCCCCCTGCGCCGAGAGGTCGATGCCGGTGACGATGCTGCGGTTGTCAGCCTGCATCGTCACCCCGATGGCGCGCTCGGAGCGGTCGAGCATCGCCGACCGATGGCTGACCACGACGAACTGCGCGTCGCCCGCAAGCTCGTCCACGAGCTCGCCGACGCGATCCGCGTTCACCGCGTCGAGGAACGCGTCCACCTCATCCAGCGCGTAGAACGGCGCGGGGGTGTGGCGCTGAATGGCGAAAATGAACGCCAGCGCGGTCAGCGACTTCTCGCCGCCGCTCATCGCGTCCAACCGCTGGACGGGTTTGTCCCCGGGCTGTGCCTTCATCGTCAACCCCCCGTCGAAGGGGTCGTCGGGGGTTTCGAGTTCGAGCCCACCGGTGCCGGCTGACAACCGCGAGAAGATGCGCTGGAAGTGGTCGTTGATCGCCTCGAACGCCGCCATGAACGTCGACTTCTTCTGCTCGTCGTAGCGCGCGATGCGCTCCCGAATCCCGTCGGCCTCCTCGGTGAGCGTCGCTCGCTGCGCCTCCAGGCTATCGAGGGTGTCGGCGACCGACTCGTACTCGTCGATCGCGAGCATGTTCACCGGCTCCAACGCCTCCATGCGCGCGCCGAGGCGCTCGACGTTCTCGGCGACCACGTCGGCGTCCGGAATCTCCGCCGGATCGTACTCCCCGACGGCGTCGTCCAGCTCCGCGACCTCCTCGCTGAGCGTCTGCGCTGCCGCCTGCAGGCGCTCCAGGCGGTGTCGTGCGTCCTCGACCGCGGCCGCCTGCTCGTCGCGGGCGTCTTCGGCCTCACTGAGGTCGGCCTTGCGCTCCTCGCGGTCGCGTTTCAGGTCCGCCAGCTCGGCTTCGAGGTCCTCAACCGCCGCCTCCTTCTCAGCGAGCTCCGCCTGCTTGGCCTCGATGTCGCCGTTCAACGCCTCGATTCGCGCCTGCTCGTCGGCTTTCCGGCTCTCGGCGTCGGCCACGTCAGCCTGGAGGTCCTCGACGGCGTCCTCGGCGTACTCTTTTTCGAGCGTGAGGCTGTTCAGCTCGCCATCGAGCTCGTCGACACGACCCTCTAGGTCCGCGACGGTCGCCTCGATGTCTTCCTTTTCGGCGGTGAGCTCGGGGATCCTCGACTCCGCCAACTCCGCCTCCAACGACTCGATCTCGGCCTCGATGGCTGCGATCGTCTCCTGCTGTGCGTCGATCTCCGCGTCGACGGTCTGCATCTCCGCGTCGACGGCCTCGCGCTCGTCCTGCAGCTCCTCGATGCGCGTTTCGAGGTCCGCGATGCGCTCCACGGCGGCCTCCCGGTCGGCCTCGGCGGCCTCGATGTCGGCCTGGATCGTCCGCACCTGCTCGGTGGCGTCCTGGCGGCGGTCCCGCGCCGAATCCAGGCGCTGGTCGATCTCGCGGACCTCCTGGCGGCAGTCCTCGCGGTCGTCTTCGAGACCCTGGATGCGCTCGGCGACCCGTTCGAGCTGCCCCTTCCCGGATTTCGAAAACGAATACCGCGACCCCGACCGACTCCCCCCGGTCATCGCACCGGATTTCTCGACGAGATCGCCCGCCAGCGTCACGAGCCGGAACTCGCCCATCAGGTCGCGTGCGGTCTCCATGTTCTCCACGACCAGCGTACTCCCCAACACGTACGAGAACACCGGCGCGTACCGCTCGTCGAAGTCCACGAGGTCGTACGCGAAGTCCACCACGCCGGGCATCGCCGGCGCGCTCGGCAGCGACCGCTGCTGCATCTCGGTGATCGGGAGGAACGTCGCGCGGCCGGCGTTGCGCTGCTTGAGGTACTCGATGCAGCGCTGCCCGACGCCGTCGTCGTCCACCACCACGTTCGCCAGCCGCCCGCCCGCAGCCGTCTCGCAGGCGGTCGCGTACTGCTCGCGCACGCCACCCAACTGGCCGACAGTGCCGTGCACGCCGTCCCGGTCGTCGTTCAGCACCGTCGTCACCGCCTTCCCGTACGAGGAATCTCCCGACTGGTCGGCCTGCGCCTCCAGGCGCGCGTACTCCTCTTGGGCCGCCGACAGCTCGTCCTCGACCGCCGCGAGGTCCTCTTGGCGCTGGCGTTTCTCCTGTTTGAGGTCCTCGACCACGTCGACGATCTGCTCGCGGTTCCGCGTTGCCTTCTCCAGTTCGTCCGCGAGCTCGTCCAGCGTGGCGTCCACCTCGGGGAGCTCGGCCCGGGCGTCCTCCAAGTCGGCCTCGGCGTCGGCCAGCTCCTCGCTGCGGCGTTTGGCCTCGTCCAGCAGTCGGTCTTGCTCCCGCTGGTGGTCGTTGCGCTCGCGTTTGGCGTCCTCCAGGGCGGTCTTCTCGTCCGCGAGCGCGGCTTTCAGCTCGTCGAACTCGGTGTCCACGGACTCGATCTCGGCTTCGATGTCGGCGAGCTCGTCGCGGCGCTCCTGGATCTCCGCGGTCACCGACGCCTTCTGGACTTTCACCTCCCTGATGTCGGTCTCAAGGGCGTCGATCCGCTCGCGTTTGCGGTCGATCTCGACGACCGCCTCTCGGCGCTCGGCGTCCGCGTCCTGGACGCGATCCTCGCAGGCCGCGACCGTGTCTTCGAGCCGCGACACCTCGCCTTTGATCTCCTCGATCTCGCGCTTGATCGCGAGCTGTTCGTCCTCACCCTTGCGCTCGATCTCGGCGTTCAACGCCGCCAAATCCGCTTCGATGCGGCCCACGGTGTCGCGGCGCTCGTCCAACTCGGCGGTGAGCCCCTCCAACTCGCGCTCCTGTTCGTCGATGTCCGCCCGCGTCGACGACAGGTCGGCGCGCCTCTCCTCCAACTCGGCGGCCTTGGCGTACCCCTCGTACTCCTGTTTTTCCTCCTGCAGGTCCTGGTATTCGAGGGCGGTCTCGCGCTCGTCGGCGAGGCGGTCGAGGCGGTCGCGCTTCTCGTCGATCTTCAGCTCCGCCTCCCCGATGCGCTCCTCGACGACGTCCAACTCCTCGAACGCGTCGCGCTTCTTCGCGTCGAACTCCGCGACACCCGCGATCTCGTCGATGATCTCGCGGCGCTCGCCGGCGGTCATGTTGATGATGCCAGTGACGTCACCCTGCATCACCACGTTGTATCCCTCCGGGGCGATCCCGGCCTGCGCGAGCAGCTCTTGGATGTCCGCGAGGTTCACCGACCGGTCGTTCAGGTAGTAGTACGAGTAGTGGCTGTCGTCGGTGCGCTTGACGCGGCGCTTGATCGTGATGGTGTCCACGCTGCCGACGTTCTCGGAGCCGGCGGCGGTGGTCACCTGCGACCGGGAGACCACGCCCGCGTCGTTGTTCAACACGACTTCGACGCTGGCCTCCGTCGGCCCCGCGGCTCCATCAGCGCCCTCGTGAGCGGGGTTGTAGATGAGATCAGTGAGCGTTTCGGCGCGCATCCCGGTGGTGCGGGCCAACCCAAGCGCGAACAGTATGGCGTCGATGATGTTCGACTTCCCGGAGCCGTTGGGACCACTGATCGTCGTGAAGTCCTCGTAGAACGGGATTCGGGTGGTCCCTGCGAAGCTCTTGAAGTTCTCAACGACGAGTTCCTCTATGTACATGTGCAAAGGGGGCGGCCAGCCTCAAGCGACGATGATGTCGTCGAGCCCGGAGTCGTCGGTGTCGTCGGTGGCGGCGTCGTCCTCGGTGTCGTCGGCGTCCGTCCCGTCGGCTGGCTGGTCGTCGGCCGGCTCGATGGCGGACTGGTCGCGGGCCTGCCTGAGCGCGTCGGTTGACGGTGGCTGGTCGAGTTCGGCTTCGAGCGCCCGGATGCGTTCGCCCGCATCGACCAGCTCCTCGGTGAGGCCGCGCACGGTCGCTTCCAGTTCAGCGACTCGGTCTTCGAGGTCGGTGGCGTCGTCGCTCATATCCTGGGAACCGGCCTCGATACGTAAAAGGATGTATCGGACGTGCGTCAGACACCTATTAGAGATTCGACTGGTTGTGGGTTCGGGGCTTCGTTACTCCTAAGCGGACGCACCGAGAATCCGTTGGTAATGAGTGCGCAGGCAGCCGAACGGGATCTCACGGCCATCATCGGGCTGGAGGTCCACGTGCAACTGGAGACGGACACCAAGATCTTCTGTGGGTGTTCGACGGACACCGACGACGCAGACCCGAACACGCACACCTGTCCGGTCTGCCTCGGGCTTCCGGGGGCGCTCCCGACACTGAACGAGGGGGCCGTCGAAGCCGCCGTGAAACTCGGGAAAGCGATCGACGCCGACATCCCCGAGCGAACGCGCTTCCACCGGAAGAACTACTTCTACCCCGACCTCCCCAAGGGGTTCCAGATCACGCAGTACGACGCCCCGATCTGCCAGGACGGCGAACTCGAGGTCGGCACCGCCGACGACCGGCGCGCCATCGGCATCGAGCGCGCGCACCTCGAAGAGGACCCCGGCAGCCTCCAGCACGTCGGCGGCAGCATCGAGGACGCCGACTACACGCTCGTGGACTACAACCGCGCCGGCACGCCCCTGATGGAGATCGTCACCCGGCCGGACTTCCGGGCCGCCGAGGAAGTCCGGTCGTTCCTCGCGAAGCTCACGTCGGTCCTGGAGTACCTCGGCGTCTTCGACGCCGAACGCGACGGCAGCCTGCGCGTCGACGCCAACATCTCGATGGTGGACAGCGCGGAACTCGCCGGCGAGGGCGGTCCCAGCGACGACGTGCTCGAAGCCGCGAACCGGACCGAAGTGAAAAACATCTCCAGTCACCGCGCCGCCCAGAAGGCGCTTGCCTACGAGACCACGCGCCAGCGCAACCAGCTCGAACGCGGGATGGCGGTCGCCCAGGAGACCCGCCACTGGGACGAGGCCCGCGGCGTCACCGTCTCGATGCGCTCCAAGGAGGAGGAGAAAGATTACCGGTACTTCCGGGAGGCCGACATCCCGCCCCTGGAGGTCTCTGACTGGAAAGACGAGATCCCGATCCCGGAGCTGCCGGACGCGCGCCGCGAGCGCTTCCGGACCGAGTACGGGGTCGGCGACGAGACGGCGTCGAAGCTCACCTCCCGGAAAGCCGTCGCGGACCTCTTCGAGGAACTCGCCGACGAGTACGACGCCGCCCTCGCCGCGACCTGGGTCGCGGACAACGTTCTGGGCGAGCTCAACTACCGCGACCTCTCGCTGGACGACGTGGCCGACCGCGACGACGAGTTCGAACGCCTCGTCGAGCTCGTCGCCGAGGACGAGATCACGGCGAAGAACGCCGAGGAAGTCGTGCTGCGCACGATGCTCGACGAGGACCGAGCCCCGGACGAGATCGTCGATGCCGAGGGACTCGGGAAGACCTCGGGGGACGCGGTCGCGGACGCCGTCGCCGAGGCCATCGCGGAGAACCCCGACGCCGTCGCGGACTACCATGACGGCGAGGGCGACGCCTTGAACTTCCTCGTCGGACAGGTGATGGCGAAGACCGGCGGCAGCGCCGACCCCGGCCAGGTCAACGAACTGCTGCGCGACGAACTGGCGCAGGCGTAACCCTCGCCGCGACCTCTCATCGCTCGCCTTCGCCGCCGCTGGCGGCTACGATCCTGCGTCCGTCCGGTCGGACCCGACGACTGCTGGCCGCACACCAGTGCCGACACCGAGAGCGACACTGAGGCAGCCGGCGAGCAGCCAGCCGGTGCCGGTCCCCGCCGCCAGCGTGGCTCCAAACCCGGTTTTGGTGTATCCGGAGATGAGCATGACCACGCCGAGTGTGGTGTACCCCGCACCCGCGAGCCAGTGTTCGTCGACGAACTCGGGGCGTCTCTCCGGGGTGCCAGCGAGGACGAACGCGACGCCGGCCGCGACGAGCAGCCCCGACTGTTCGGTGAGTCCGGCTGGGTGGCCCGAGACGGCCGACACCGCGAGCAGCCCGCTCCCGAGACACACCAGGAACGCCCCGAACACCGGTGTCGCTTCGCTCCACGTCACGGTGGCGACGACAGCCGGCGTCGGGATAACTCTGCTGTGCCTCTGGACCCGACCGACATCACTCGGGGAAGCCGTCCGACCCGAGGCCGAAGTCGCCCGGCCGGAAGACGTACGCCAGCCCGACGAACGCAAGGCTTGCGCCGCCCAGCCCGACGGCGATGGCGTACGCGAGCTCGGCGTCGGTTCCGGTGTCACCCAGCTTGGAGACGACCAGCCACGCGCCGAGTACGGCGTTCCCCGCGCCGAGCAGTCGGTGGGGACCGACGCGGTCACGGAGCGCGCTCGGCGTCCCGGAGAGTATCATGAGCACACCGGCGGCGATGAGAAGCACGGCTTCTGCGGCGAGCCAGCTCGGCGGCGGGTACGAGAGGGCGACGACACACGCCCCGAGCACGGCGAGTACGAGCCCGAGAACGCGAGCGTACTGGTAGCGGTTCATACGCGTGGTGAGACAACCCATGGGGGTAGTTCTTTCGTGCGATCGCAGGCGCTGCGAGCGGCCGCGCGAGCACTCGCCTGCGCACCCACGGCCACCCGGCATCGCGAACGCCCGAGCGCGCCTTGTCCCGACGCTTGCCTGCGGTTCTCGCGTACGAAATCTTTACCCGGAGTCCCAGCGTACAGTCCCCAACGACACCCGCAGGGGTGGAGGTAGCACACCGTGGAACTCATCGTCACAGAGAAGAACAACGCCGCGCGGCGCATCGCCGACATCCTCTCCGAGGGAGGGGCGTCGACGAC
The DNA here is from genome assembly GCF_016917835.2 of Halobacterium sp. BOL4-2. Classification (GTDB taxonomy): domain Archaea; phylum Halobacteriota; class Halobacteria; order Halobacteriales; family Halobacteriaceae; genus Halobacterium; species Halobacterium salinarum. The sequence continues at coordinate 256,575 of NZ_CP070332.2, forward strand.
ACAGACCGCGGGCGTGAACGTCTACGAGTGGGGTGGCCGGCGCTGCATCGGGCTGTCCGGCCACGTCGTCGGGGTTGATTTCCCGCCGGAGTACAACGACTGGCGGGACGTCGAGCCCGCGGAACTGATCCACGCCGACGTGGTGAAAGACCCGACCCAGGAGGACATCGTGAACGCGCTCCAGCGGCTCGCTCGGGAGGCCGACGACGTGGTCATCGCGACCGACTACGACCGCGAGGGCGAGCTCATCGGGAAGGAGGCCTACGAGCTCGTCCGCGAGGTGAACGAGCAGGCACCGGTCAACCGCGTGCGGTTCTCCTCGATCACGGACACCGAGGTGCGGTCGGCGTTCGCGGACCCCGATGACATCGACTTCGACCTCGCGGCCGCCGGCGAAGCCCGCCAGATCGTCGACCTGATGTGGGGGGCGTCGCTGACCCGGTTCCTGTCGCTGTCGGCGGGCCAGATGGGCGAGGACTTCATCTCCGTGGGCCGGGTGCAGTCGCCCACGCTGAAGCTCATCGTGGACAAGGAACGCGAGATCGAGGCGTTCGACCCCGACGACTACTGGGAGCTGTTCGCGGACCTCCGGAAAGACCAGACGACCTTCGAGGCGCAGTACTTCTACGAGGACCCCGCGGACGGCACCGAGGCCGAGCGCGTCTGGAACGAGGGCGACGCCGACGCCGCGTTCGACGCCCTCCGGCAGGCCGGCGAGGCGGTCGTCGACTCCGTCTCCCGCCGGACTCGCACCGACGATCCGCCCGCGCCGTTCAATACCACGCAGTTCATCCGCGCCGCGGGCTCGCTTGGCTACTCGGCGGGCCGTGCGATGAGCATCGCCGAGGACCTCTACACCGCGGGCTACATCACGTACCCCCGCACCGACAACACCGTCTACCCCGACGACCTCGACGAGCGCGACCTGTTGGAAGCCTTCCAGCAGACGGTGTTCGGCGACGACGCCGATTCGCTGCTCGACCAGGACCGCCTCTCGCCGACCAGCGGCGACGAGGAGACCACCGACCACCCGCCGATCCATCCGACAACGGACTTCCCCGACCGCAATCAGCTCTCCGAGGACGAATGGGCGGTCTACGAACTCGTCGTGCGGCGGTTCTTCGCGACGGTCGCCGCGCCCGCCGAGTGGGCGCATCTCCGCGTCACCGCGGACGCCGACGGCGAGTCCCTGAAGGCCAACGGGAAACGCCTCGTCGAGTCGGGCTACCACGCGGTCTACCCGTACTACGACAGCTCCGAGAACCACGTGCCGCCCGTCGAGGAGGGCGACACGCTCGCCATCACCGACGCCCGACTGGACGCCAAACAGACCCAGCCACCGCGCCGGTACGGGCAGAGTCGGCTCATCGAGACGATGGAGTCGATGGACATCGGGACGAAGTCCACGCGGCACAACACCATCGAGAAGCTCTACGACCGCGGCTACATCGAGAACGACCCCCCGCGGCCGACGACGCTCGCGGAGGCGGTCGTGGAGGCCGCCGAGGACTACGCCGATGTCGTGGTCAGCGAGGAGATGACCAGCCAACTGGAGGCGGACATGACCGCCATCGCCGACGGCGAAACGACACTCGACGACGTGACCACGGAGTCCCGGGAGATGCTCGACCGGGTGTTCGACGAACTCACCGCCTCCCGGGCTGAGATCGGCGACCACCTCCGCACGTCACTGAAGGCCGACAAATCACTCGGCCCCTGTCCGGAGTGTGGCGACACGCTGTTGCTCCGGCAGTCCCGCACCGGATCGCATTTCGTGGGCTGCGATGGCTACCCGGAGTGCCAGTTCACACTCCCGCTGCCGTCGACCGGCGACCCACTCGTCATGGACGCCGTCTGTGAGGACCACGACCTCCACGACGTGAAGATGCTCGCCGGCCGGAACACGTTCGTCCACGGCTGCCCGCTGTGCGCGGCCGAGGCGGCCGACGAGTCCGAGGACCGACTCATCGGGCCGTGTCCGGACTGCGGCGAACCCCACGGCGGCGAACTCGCCATCAAGCAGCTCCAGTCGGGCAGCCGGCTCGTCGGCTGCGACCGCTACCCGGACTGCGAGTACTCGCTGCCGCTGCCCCGACGCGGCGACATCGAGGTCACGGAGACGTACTGCGACGAGCACGACCTCCCCGAACTCGTCGTCCACGACGGCGAGGACGACGACGACCCCTGGGAGCTCGGCTGCCCCATCTGCAACTACGAGGAGTACCAGGCCCGCCAGCGCCAGCAGGGACTCGAAGCACTGGACGGCGTCGGTCCGAAAACCGCTGCAAAACTCGAATCGGCCGGGGTCGAGGACGTCGGCGCGCTCGCCGACGCCGACCCGGAGGGGATCGCCGACGCGGTCTCGGGGGTCAGTGCCGACACGATCCGAGAGTGGCAAGCGCAGGCGGACTGACAGCCGCCCGCTCGATCCGGGCCGCCAAGCGTGTGACATACGACACGGATTGCGTGTCGTATCGTCGCCTACGTGCCCCCGTGATGGGTGTGTTCTGGTTGCGGCGGAACGGGCCGCCAGTAGCGCCGCGGTCAAGTGAATGGCCACACTACGGTCGGGCGTGCACCTCGACGAGTACATCGACGACCTCCAGCCGGACAGCGAGCACCAGCGCCGCCAGCAACTCGCTGCCGAGAAATCCTACGAGATCCTGGACTTCGTCGCGGACGTCGAACAGGGCGTCACCGAGGCGCTGCAGGGCGACACCCTCGTTGGGGCGACCGCGCCGTCGGTGTTCGTCGGGCGGTCGGCGTACCCGGACGTCTCGGCGGGCATCCTCTCGCCGGTCGCCGGGGACGCCGACCCCGCGGAGTTCGCGACGAGCGGCGAGTGGTACCAGCAGGGCCTCGGCATCGACAACGTCCTCCAGTACCGGACGGGCCTGCTGAACTCCCGTCGGGCGGCGAACGTGAACGTCGACGACGTTTGGGACGGCTTCGTCGGCACGCAGCGCGAAGTCGCGATGGCCGACCGGCCGGTGGACGTCGAAATCGGGCTGTCGGACGCCCCGACGTTCGACCGCGAGGAGTACACGAGCCCGGCGGCGAACGCGCCGTCGGGGCCGAACGCAAGCGCCGAATCCGCCGCCCTCGGGGAGAACCCCCACGTGCCGCGGTACGTGGAGAAAACCCTCGCCGACGACGACTGGGCGGCCGAGGGCGCGATGACGTACCTCTACCGGCGGGGGTTAGACGTCTACCAGATCAACCGCGTGCTCTCGGTGGGCGCGCTCGGGCAGGGCCACCACCGCCGCCTCGTCCCCACGCGGTGGTCGATCACGGCCGTCGACGACACGGTCGGCCAGTACCTCCGCGGAACGATCCGGGACGCACCAAGCGTCGATGAGGTCACCGTCCACGTCAACGAGTACATGGGGAACCGCTACTGGGTGGTGCTGGCGCCCGGTCGCTGGGAGCACGAACTCGTGGAGATGAAAGCCCCGGGCAGCATCTGGAACCCGGATCCGGGTGGGGACCTCTGGATGGCGGCCGCCAGCGAGGGCTACGAGGGCCGGACCGGCTACGTCGACGAGACGGCGGGCGCGTACTACGCCGCCCGCCTCGGCGTCCTTGAACACCTCTCGGACATCGGCCGGCAGGCGAAGGCGCTGGTGCTCCGGGAGGTCAGCGACGACTACTGGGCACCCGTCGGCGTCTGGCAGGTCCGGGAGAGCGTCCGCAACGCCTTCGACGGCCAGCCGGGCGAGGCCGAGACCTTCCACGGCGCGGTCGCGGAGATCAGCGACCACCTCCCGGTCTCGCTGGCCGCCCTCCGCCGCAAGTCCGACATGGTTGCCGGCGTCCAAAGCGCGCTCTCGGAGTTCGCCTAACCTTTATCTAGTTCCCTGTCCATCGCTGACCACATGGTCCCCCCAGTGTTCATCGGTAGTGTCCCGAGTGGCATGGAGCTCGCAGTCATGGCCTTCCTCCTGATTCTGATCGCAGCAGTCGCCTACGGCACCGTTTGGGTCGTCCGCGCCGTTTCGGATCGTGGGGGCAGCGACCTCGAAGCCCGCGTCGAGCACCTCGAAGGAGAGGTCGCGGCGCTGCGCGAGGACCGCCGCAATCGCGAGGAGCCGTAGCACTGGGGTTTTTTGAGCACCGCCGCCAACGCTGGTGCATGACCTCGGCCACTTCGTATCGTCCACAGCTTCGGGCGGTCGGGATTGCGGTCCTCCTCACTATCGTCGCCATCGCCCTCGGATCGATCCTAGCGGTCTCACTCTTGATCGGATACATGCGGCTCACCCCGGCAGCCACGGGGAACGTCGGCCCGATCGTCGAGATCGGCGTCTCCCTGATCGCACTCCAAGGGCTGTCGTTCCCGCTGGTCGCGTGGGCGTACCTCCGGTGGCGGGGTGACGGCTGGTCGCTGCTGAACGTCTCGGTGCCGTCACTGCGCGACATCGGCTACGCCCTCGGCGGGTTCTTGGCGTCGTTCACGGGTCTGTTCATCATCAGCATCGTGCTCACCGCGCTCTCCGTCGAGACGGCGCCGAACTCCGTCGGCGAAACGGCAGCCCAAAACCCCGGCATCATCCCCCTCCTCGTGGTCTGCCAGTTCCTGCTCGTCGGCCCCGGCGAGGAGCTGCTGTTCCGCGGCATCATTCAGGGCTCGCTGCGCGAGCGGTTCAGCGCCGGGCCGGCGATCCTGCTGGCGTCGATGATGTTCGCACCGATACACATCCTTGCGCTCTCCGGTGGCCTCCCGGCGGCGGCCGCCACGATCGCCATCCTGTTCGTGCCGAGCATCGTCTTCGGCGTGCTCTACGAGAAAACCGGCAACCTCGCTGTCCCCGCACTCACACACGGCCTCTACAACGGCACTCTGTTCGGGCTGACCTACCTCTCGACCACTGTCGACGCACCCGAACTCATCCACCTCTTCTGACTGGCGGGGCCGCTACTGGCTGTCCGCCCACGTGAACGACGACCTGTCGTCCGCCCAGCCGCCGTCGCTGACGGCGACCGACTCGCCACCCGAATCCGGAACCCCCTCCTCGTCCTCGGCGTCGCTCGCCGGCTGTGGCTGGTCAACAACGGCGGCAGCCGGCTCGTCGTCCGCCGCCGGAGGCTGTGCAGTCGGGCTGTCATCAGCCACCGACTGGTCGGCCGTGCCCGCGTCCGCAGGCACCGTGAAGTCATCCAGCATCCCCGCCAGCGCCGCGGTCTGCTCGGCCAGCTCGTCCATCTGGTCGGCGACCTCGTCGGTGGCGTCCGTCTGCTCGGCGGCGTTGTCCGCCACCGTATCCGACTCGGCGGCCGTCTCCTCGCTGACCGACGCGACCTCCTCGACCATCCCCACGACATCAGTGACCGACTGCGCGCCCTGGTCGGTGGCGTCCGAAATCTCCTGGACTGCGTGGTTGACGTTCGCCACCTCGTCGACGATCGCCTCGAAATCCCGCAACACGCCCTCCGCTTTCGTGATCTTGCGCTCGACCTCGGCGTCGACCTCCCCGATGGCGATCGAGGCGTCTTCGGCCTTCTCGGTCACGGCATCGACGATCTCGGAGATGTCGGCCGCCTGCTCGCGGGTCTCCTCGGCGAGGTCCTTGACCTCGTCGGCGACGACCGCGAACCCGTCGCCGTCGGAGCCAGTGCGGGCGGCCTCGATGGAGGCGTTCAACGCCAGCATGTTCGTCTCCTCGGCGATGTCCTCGATGAGCGCCGTGATGCCGTCGATGCGTTCGACCTCCGCAGCCAGTGACTCGACGGTCTCCGCGACGGCCTGGCTCTGCTCGCGCAGCGCGCGCAACGCCTCGATGGTCTCCTCGACCTCGCCGCGGCCGTCCTCGCCGCGGTCCGCCGCCGCCTGCGCGGTCTTCGCCACGTCGTTGGCGCTGGCCGCGATCTCCTCGACGGTCGCGGAGACGGTGTCCATCTCGGCGGCGATGTTGTTCAACTGGTTGGTCTGCTGGTTCGCGCCGTCCGCGATCTCGGTGACGCTCTCGCTCACGGCCGCGCTCCTGTCCGCCACCGCGTCGACGCGCTCGTCGGTCGTCCGTGACACCGCAAGCACCGCGTCCGAGAACGACTGGATGTCACTGATGGTGTCCGCAAGCGTTTCCAGCAACTGGTTGAAGTCCTCAACCGCCGCCCGATGGTCGTCGGTGACGTCCAGCGCGGCCGCGTCCACGGTCGCGGTCAAGTCCCCGGCGCGCGCGGCGTCGGTCGCCTCCGACAGCGCATCCACCAGCGCCCGCAGCTGCTCGGATTGGCGCTCTAGTTCCGCCTGCTGGTGTTCCAACTCGGCGGTTTTATCCTCCAGTTCTGCGGTGTACGCTTCGAGGCTGTCGGCCATCTCCGTGATGCTCTCCCCGAACGCCCCCGGCACCGACTCGTCGAGTGCGGGGTCGTCGAACGCCTGGCGCGCCAGTGCGTCGGCCTGCCGGGAGGCCACTTCGAGGTTCGACTGCATCCCATCGAAGGACGCGACCAGGCTCGCGATCTCGTCGTCGCGCTTCGAGGACGGGATGTCCGCGCGCTCGAACTCCCCGGCCGCGATGTCGTCGGCGGCGTCCTCCAGGGCAACCAGGGGCTCCACGAAGTCCGCCTCGGCGATGAGGTAGGTGTTGTAGAACGCCACGACGGACAACGCGAGCATCCCACCGACACCGATCAGTTGCACGGTGCCGGCGGTGAACACGGTCAGGAACGCCATCCCGCCGGCTGCGAGGAACTGCAGCCCAACGGCGGTCAGCATCTTCCGCTCGACGCTGCCGGTCGCCCCCACCACGTCCATCGACCACCACAGCGAGCGCTTGTATGCCTGTGTTATGTTCATGCCTAATCGTCTATGTCCCCCGACAAAATGGTTATCCTGTGGTTCCCGTGGGGTGGGAACCAGCGTCCCGTCTCGTGCCGTTACTCAGTCGGCACCGGGCCGGCACCCATCGCGGCACGCACGTCGCGCTCGAACTCGCGGCGCGTCTCGAAATACGGCGTCGATACGTCTTCGAGCACGGCGTCCAGATCCCGGGGACCGTCGGGCGTCCGAACCACCGTGTCTCCCTCCTTACGGACGACCTCGCTCTTCTGGAGCGCCCACGTCAGCCGGGACGCCACGCGCGCGATCGGTGCCCCAGCGACGCGCGCCCCCTCCCCGAGTTCGACGGCGGGTGCGTCCTCGTCGTTGTCATCGCTCATGTCCGCGGCTTCGGGAGGCCTCGGATTCAAGCTTTCGAAGCGGGCCGCGTCTGACGTAGTGTTTTTACCTTGCGACGACAAGGCGAATGCATGACGAGCCTCGGGGAAGCGTACGACAGCCGTGGCGGCGAAGCGAGCACCCGCCGGGTGTATCTCGGCATGGGACTGTTCGCTGCGGGCGCGCTGCTCGTGGCCGGAGGAATCCTCGCGGGCGCGACCGAACTCCTGTTATCGCGGGGGTTCGGAACCTATGAGAGCCGTGAGATCGCGGGCGTGCTCGGCGGGCTCGGCATCCCCGCCGTCTTCGTGGGGATCTTCACGGTGTTGCCCGCCAACCGCCTCCAGCGCGCGGCCGCCGCTCTCGGCTCCGGGCTGACCGTTCTCGGCGTGATGCTGTTCCGCATCGCCTACCCCTACAAGTGGTACGACGCCGGGGCCGCCAGCACCGAGACGCTGGCGTTCATCGTCGTCTACGCGGCCGGCATCATCACCACCTTCTGGTGTCTGTTCACCGCGGTCGCGACGTTCAAAACCCGCAACGATCCGGGCGGCACCGTGACCATGACCGTCGAACAGAACGGCGAAACGCGCACCGTCGAGGTGCCAACGACGGACGTCGAAACCGCCCGGGAAGCCCTCGACGCCGAGGGGTTCGGCGGGGTCGGCGTGTTCGGCGGCGTCGAAGACCCCGCCCAGGAGACCCGCGCCAACGCCTCCGAGCCGAAACCCAGCGCGCAGTCGACCCCGCGCTCGCAACCCTCCCCGCCCGGGGGAGCGTCGGTCTCTGACGGCGGCGCGACCGAGACCGACATCTCCTCGCCGCTCGACGGCTCGGACTCCCGTGACGGTCCGGGGCCGGACGAATACTGTGGCAACTGCACGCACTTCGACTACGTCGACACGGAGGACGGCATGCAGCCGTACTGTGGCCTCTACGACGAGCGCATGGACGACATGGAGGCCTGCGAGTGGTGGGAGCAAAACAGCGACTGACAGCCCCCCGTGGGGGCGGCCCGAGAACGCCACACCGTTCAGGAGTTGCCGAGCGCTGACTGAACGAACGACACCCAGCGCTTCTTGTCGGCGGTCTCCCGGGCGCGCTCCTCGGCCTCGATGTTCGTCTCCCCCAGTGACTCCAGGGCGTGCAACGCCCTGTCGATCCCGATGATCACGTCGGCCTCCCGGTCGCCGGTCTCGTAGCCGATGTCGCCGTCTTCGATCCGCTCGCGGCGCTGCTTGCGCTCGCGGCGCAGCGACTGTTTCGCGTGCTCGACCTCCGTCTCCAGGTCGTCGGGGATGGTGTCGTGGCGTTTCACGTCGAAGACGAACGACGCCAACTCGATCGTCTCTCCCTGTACCTCGACCTCGTCGGGGATCGAGGTGCCCACCGTCGCTGTCTCCTTGTCGATCCGCGCCAGCAGTTGTTTCCGCTCTGATTCGCGCATACGATGGGTTGCCCTGCGACCCGCAAAAGCAACGCGGCTCCTATCAACGCGCCGACCCAAAGCCATAACCACAGCCCACGCCTACGGTGTGTCGATGGCGACGTGTGATCGGTGTGGCACACAGGAACCGATGCCATACCAGTGTCGGCTCTGTGGCGGCACTTACTGCTCTGACCACCGCCTGCCGGAGAACCACGACTGCCCCGGCCTCGAGAACTGGGGCGACCCCAACGGCGTCTTCGACAGCGGCTTCGACGACACCGTCGACGGGCAGGCCACCCAGCAGTCCCGTGGTGGCGGCGGGGGTATCGCCGACGCGATTCCGATCAACACCGGGCCCGGCGGGCTGGTGGCGTACTTCCGGGGGAACGCCGCGTTCCTGTTCCTCGGGGTGATGTGGGTGACGTTCGTCATCCAGTACGGCATCGCGCCCCTGGCCGGGATCACCGACCGTTCCCCGACGTGGTACAACCTCTTCACGCTGAACACCGCCCACCCGGAGTACGTCTGGACGTGGGTGACGTCCGTGTTCGCCCACGGTGGGTTCTCCCACATCGTGTTGAACAGCATCGTGTTGTACTTCTTCGGCCCCATCGTCGAGGACCGCATCGGGTCGAAGAAGTTCGTCGCGTTGTTCCTCGGTGCCGGCATCCTGGCCGGACTGGCGCAAGTCGGCGCGAGCCTCCTGGCGAACCCGGGGCCGGCAGTCATCGCCTCCCAGAACGGCCGGCTCCTGATCAGCGACGCGTTCTCCGCGACGCTCGGCGCGAGCGGGGCGATCGCGGCGCTGATGGGCGTGCTCACCCTGTTGAACCCGGGGCTTCGCATCTACCTCTACTTCGTGATCCCGATGCCGCTGTGGCTCGCCACCGGCCTGTTCGCGGCGTACTCCATTTTCGTCTCGGGCACCGGTGGCATCGGCGCGGGCGGTGTGGCGCAGCTCGCGCACCTGGCCGGACTCGGCATCGGCCTGCTGTACGGCGCGAAGCTCAAACGTGAGGGCGCACGCGCCCCCAACGAACTGCAGTTCGGGGGCGGTCCCGGCGGCGGAATGGGCGGCCCGGGTGGCCCCGGCGGCCCTGGGCGGCGGCGCTGACCGCATGCGCGTCGTTCGTCCCGAGTTCCGCCCGGCCCCCGGGTTGGACACCGACGCCATGGCGTCCCGCCAGCGCGACATCGCGGCCGTGGCCGACTTCGCCGACGACCACGGCCTGACCCCCGAGCGCATCGGTCTCGACGAACCGCCGGGCGAGCAGGCGGCGCTCGGCGGAGCCACCACCAGCGGCGAAGCGGCCCCCGTGGTGGTTGGCGTCGACCAAGCGTTCCGCGACGACGAGGTCTCGGTGAGCGCCGCCGTCGCGATCCGGGACGGCGCCGTCATCGAGCGCGCTGCGGGCAACGCGCCGCTGGACGTTCCCTACGTGCCGGGGTTGCTGGCGTTCCGCGAGGGCAGCGCCGTCATCGACGCGCTGTCGTCGTTGTCGGTCGAGCCGGACCTGCTCGTGGTCGACGGCAGCGGGCGCATCCACTACCGACAGGCGGGTCTCGCCACGCACGTCGGCGTGCTCTTCGACGTGCCGGCGGTCGGCGTGGCGAAGAGCCTCCTCTGCGGGACGCCTGCGGCGGCGCTCGCCGACCCGCTGCCGGCGGGCACCCGGGTAGCGATCGAGGCTGACGATTCGATGGACGCCCCGGACGGCGCCGTGGTCGGCTACGCGCTCCAGTCCCGCCAGTACCCGACCCCGGAGACGCGCCACATCAACCCGCTCTACGTTAGCCCCGGCCACCGTGTGAGCGCCGGGACTGCGGCCGACCTCGTCGAAGCTACCTGCACCCAATACAAGCTCCCCGCCCCGACCCGACTGGCAGATCAGTACGCTGCCGACCTGACGTGACTGCGGGTGGCCGGCCGACTACTCAAGCGTTAATTACCCGGCCCCCGAGGGTCACCGCATGGAGAAGGTCGCACTCGTGACCGGGTGTTCGTCGGGCGTCGGCGCGGCGACGGTACGGTCGCTGACCGACGAGGAGTGGAGGGTCGTCGCGACGGCGCGAGACACGGCCGACCTCGCGGCGCTCGCCGAAGAGACCGGCTGTGAGACCGCCGAACTGGACGTGACCAAGCCCGCGCAGTGCCGCGCCGTCGTCGACGACGCCGTCGACGACCACGGCCGGCTGGACTGCCTGGTGAACAACGCCGGGTTCGCACAGCTCGGCCCGCTGGAGGACGTTCCGCCCCGGAAGCTCCACCGGCAGTTCGACGTGAACGTCTACGGGCCCCACCGGCTGGTCCGGGCCGCGCTTCCCCACATGCGGGAGCGCGGGGAGGGTACCATCGTGAACATCTCCAGCGTCTCCGGGCGCGTGGCCACGCCGGGCATGGGCGCGTACAACGGCTCGAAGTTCGCCCTGGAGGGGCTGAGCGACGCGCTCCGGGGCGAGGTCGCCGAGCACGGCATCGACGTCGCCGTGGTCGAGCCCGGCCCGGTCGACACCGGGTTTCAGGACCGCGCCGACGCCGAACTCGACGCCCTCGACCGCAGCGGTGGCTACGAGCGCATCTACTCGTGGTTCGAGGACGCCAGCGCGGTCAACGGCGTCGGGGCCGTGTCTCCCGAGCGCGTCGCCGACGTGATCACTATGGCGGCCGTCAGCCCGAACCCGGCGGCCCGGTATCCGGTCGCGCAGGCCGGTCGCGTCGGCGTGCTGGCGCGGTTCCTCCCGGACCGCCTGCTCGACGCCGGCTACCGGGTTCTGTTGCGCGTTCTCACGTAGCCCGTCGTCGTCCGATCACGCCAGACAGGCAGCGACGACGCGCAGCGGACGCTCTCCGCACACCTCCTCCGCGAGCAGCGGCACGCGTTTCACCGTGTGCCCCCGGAAGATGTCCTGGGCGTCGGCCAGCGCCTGTTGTTGGACGTCCCAGCGGCGCGCGCAGAACGCACAGTCCTCGTGGTTCGGGGCGACGAACGCGTCCGCGGGCACGTCGGCGACGTCGGCAAGCGGCTCCATCACGCGGTTCACAACCACCGTGTTCACGGGCACGCCGTACTCGTCGAGGCGCGTGATGAGGCGGTTCGACTCCGCCACCGAGAGCTCCTCGGGCACGAGCACCACCCGGAAGTCGGTGCGCTGTGGGTCCGTCAACACTGCCCGCAGCTGTTCGACGCGCTCCTTGACCGCGTCGAGGTCGCCCATCGTCTGCTCGGCGGACGCGTCGTCGTCACCGCCGAACATGCCCGTGAGCCCGTCCATCATGCCGCCCAGTCGTTCGCGGACCTGCATCAGTTGGCCGACCATCGAGTCCATCACCTCCGGGAGCTCGAGCAGCCGGAGCGTGTGCCCGGTCGGCGCGGTGTCGACGACCACCCGATCGAAGCGGTCGTCGTCGAGGTACTCCAGCAGCAACTGCATCGCCGCGGCCTCGTCGGCACCGGGCATCATCGCCGCGCTCCCGTCACCGCCGCCCGGCGCGCCGGCGTCGCCGCCGAGCATCGTCTCCAGGGTCCCCGAGAGCGCGCCGTCCTGGCCGAACATGCCGGTCCGGTCGAGGGCGTCGTCCGGGTCGATCTCCACCGCCCACAGCGGCACGTTCTCGCGGATGCGGTGTGGCCGGCTCGGGATCTCGGCCTCCAAGGTGTCCGACAGCGAGTGTGCGGGGTCCGTCGAGACCACGAGCGTGTTCGTGCCGTCGCTGGCCGACGCCACCGCCGTCGCCGCCGCCATGGTCGTCTTCCCGACGCCACCTTTCCCACCGTACAGCACGTATTCGGCGGTGTCGACCGTGATACCCGGGTCGAGCGAGTCCACCGCCTCGACCTCGATTTCGTCCATGCCGGTAGTCGACGCCCCACGGGGGTCAATCCATTGGTCGCGGCCGCCCGACACGTACTGTTACAGTGGTCCCCGTGCATTGGTGGCGCATGGACCGCTCCGACCTCGTGACCGCGTACTACGACGCCGTCGACGAAGGCGACATCAGCGCTGTCCTGGCGCTGTTCAGCGACGATATCGTCTACGAGCGCCCCGGCACCCCCACCATCGTCGGTACCGACGACCTGGGGCAGTTCTACCGGACCGAGCGCGCGCTCACCGGCACGCACACCGTCCACACGCTCACCGTCGACGGCGATACCGTGGCCGTTCGTGGCACGTTCACCGGCGAGCAGGCCGGCGACCCCGTCGAGTTCGGGTTTGCCGACTTCCACGTCATCCGGGACGGCGCGATCACGGAGCGCCACACGTACACCGACCGTGACACCGTGTAGGCCGGCAGCGGTAGCTTCTTGCTCGTACCCTGGGAACGGGCTGTCATGGACGACTCCGACCCCGATCCGCCGACCGAGCAATCACTCGGCGACGCACTCCGGGACGCCGGCCACACTGTCGCGACCGCGGAGTCGTGTACGGGCGGCCTCATCGGGTCGCTGTTGACGGACGTACCCGGGGCCAGCGCGTACTTCGACCGCAGCTACGTCACGTACTCCTACGACGCGAAACTCGACCACGGCGTGTCCCGCGAGCACCTCGACGAACACGGGGCCGTCAGCGAACCGGTCGCCCGCCAGATGGCCCGCGGCGTCCGCGACCAAGCCGGCACGACCTGGGGGGTCGCCACGACCGGGATCGCGGGCCCCGACGGCGGCACCCCCGAGAAGCCCGTCGGCACCGCCTACATCGGGGCTGCGTACGCCGGTGACTGGGGGACTGCGACCTCGGCGACGACGGTCGTGCGCCGCGAGTTCGACGGCGACCGCCGCGCGATCAAAACGCGGATCGCGCGCGCCGCACTGACCGTGCTCGCAGCGGAACTCGAAAAGGTGACGTGACCTCCGTGCGTCGGCCGCGGTGTGAACAAGGGCGACCACGTGCTGAACGGGATCCTGCTCGCCGTCGGCCTCGGGTTCGCGATCCACCCGGACGGCAGCGTTCGCACGCTCGAAACGATCGCCGCGACGCTCATTCCGGTCGTGCTCGGGACGCTGTTCCCGGACGTCGACACCGACTTCGGGAAACACCGCAAAACACTCCACAACCTGCCCGTGCTCGCCGTGCTGTACGCGTTCCCGTTTTTTACCGGGAACCTCACGTGGGTTTGGGTCGGGGTCGCCAGCCACTACGTCCTGGACGTCGTCGGGAGCAAGCGCGGCATCGCGCTGTTCTACCCGCTGTCGAGCGCGGAGTACGGACTTCCGGTCGGCGTCACCACGTCCTCGAAGTGGGCGAGCACGGCCACCGTCCTCATCACGGTCCTGGAGGTGGCCGTGATCGCGGTCCTGGTTCGCGTGGTCCCCGCGACGGTGCCGCTGAACGCGCTTCCCGCGCCCTACTAGCCGTTCAGTACACCGCGACGTCGTCGAAGCGGCCGTCGTAGGCCACCTGCCGGGGGTGGGTTCGCTCCATGCCCGACAGCACCACTCGGTCGAGTTTCTCCCAGGTGTTCTCGTACCCGAGGTGGAGCTTCTCCGCGATCCGCTGGCGGTAATGACTCAGTCCCGTGTCGTGGTCGACGGTGCGCGACACCCCATCACGGAGCGCAGCCGTCAGCTCCGAGCCGGACGTGATCGTCGTGTCGATGGTCGTCCACACTTCCCCGACGGTGCCCGCCAGGTGGGCGTACGACGACCCGAACGCCGGCATCCCGTGTGTGTCGGCCAGCCGGCGCGCACGGCGGTTGTTGTGCGGGGCGTGTTTCGGGTTGTACGTCTCCACGGCGTCGATCCGGTCGCGGTAGGCTTCGATGTCCGCCGGCGTCAGACTCACGGTCAGAAACCCGGGGTGTGGCGCGAGCACCGCCGCGTCCTGGCGCGCCAGCTCGGTCAACGCCCCGTCGAGTGTGATGTAATCCGGCACGCACTCTTCGAGGCCGATCGCGAGCACGTGTTTGCGGTCCCGGTACGATCCGGTAAACACCTCGCGGGCGGGCACCACCAGGATGTCGTCGTCGCTGTACGCGGCCGCGCGCTCACGAATGGTTGGCAGGCGGGTGAAATGCGGTGCGTACACGAGCACGTCGATGTCCGCGGCTTTCGCGCGCCGAATCACCGTGTCGTTCAACACTTTCACGTGCAAGTCAACCCGAGTCGTCGGCACGCACACTCGTTTGCGTGCGCGGTGTTAGCCGCTTTCGGTCGCGGTGAACGCGTTGCCCGATGTCAGGGGTTTTATCGAACTTATCCGGCTGCAGTCCAACCGCGGCGTATGGACGTCGAGTTGCTGTCCGATGATGTCGTCCCGGAGCACGCCCGTGCCGTGAAACAGGACGCGCGTGCGTTCGCAGCCGAGCACATCGCGCCCCACGCCGAGGAGTACTACGCGTCCGGCGAGTACCCCTGGGAGGTCCTGGAGGCCGCCATGGACGCCGGGCTGGTCGCCCAGGACATCGGCGAGGATTACGGCGGCCGGGGGTTGGATCTCACGCAGATGCTGGCCATCGCCGAGGAGTTCTTCCGCGCGGACGCCGGCATCGCGTTGACCCTCCAGCTCGCGAGCTTCGGAGCGGAGCTCGTCGAGGAGTACGGCACCGCCGCGCAGAAAGACCGGCTGCTCACGCCCGTCGCGAACAACGACCAGCTCACCGGGCTGGCGGTCTCCGAGCCGGAGGTCGGCTCGAACCTCGCCGGCATGCAGACGACCGCCGAGCGGGACGGCGACGAGTACGTGCTCAACGGCGAGAAGTACTGGATCGGCAACGGCGTCGAGGCCGACTGGGTGACGGTGTACGCCAAAACCGGCGACACCGACGACCGGTACATGAACTACTCGCTGTTCGCCGTGCCGACCGACACCGACGGCTACGAGGCCGAACACATCCCCGAGAAGATGGGCATGCGCGCCTCCAAGCAGGCGCACATCGTGCTTGACGACTGCCGCGTTCCGGAGGCCAACCTCATCGGCACCGAGGGTGGCGGGTTCATGATGTTGACCGACTTCTTCAACCACGGCCGGGTTGTCGTCGCCGGCCACGGGCTGGGACTTGCGGCTGCCGCCTTCGAGGAGGCCTGGGACTTCGTTCACGACCGCGCGGGCTTCGGGCGCACCGTCTCGGATTTCCAGTCCGTCCAGCACAGCCTCGCGGACATGCGCATCGAGTTCGAGTCGGCGCGCGCGCTCGCCTACCGGGCCGCCGAGAAGGTGGCCGCCCACGACGAACCGGGGCTGTGGGCGGCGATGGCGAAAACCAAAGCCACCGAGGTCGCAACCGCCAACGCCGAACAGGGGATGCAGTTCCACGGCGGCCGGTCGAATTTCACCGACCGCCGCATCGCCCGCGTCTACCGTGACGTTCGCATCCCTGTCATTTACGAGGGCGCAAACGAGATCCAGCGCAACCTCGTCTACCGGCAGTCCGGCGACCAGTAACCAACACCCACACAACGCCGGCATCCACCACGTGGTGGCGTTGCGTGCTCGTTTTCAGCCCGTTGTCACAACGTTTATGCGAGCACTCAGGCTAGTACCGTGCATGTCTGGGTGGAAGTGCGCGATCGCTGGCTGCGGGTCGACGTTCGGGACCGTCGAGGGACTACTCGCCCACCAGGTCACCGACCACGACGCCCACACGTGTGAGGTCTGCGACGAAACCATCCCGGAGGGGTATTTCGCGATCAAGCACGGGCTCGAAGAACACACGCGCGCCGAGTACGTGCGCTACTACGACGGCGACGCCGCCGCCGTGCGCGAACGCGAGGAGGTACTCGACGCCGTCAACGACGCGCTCGATCCGGCGGTGCTCAAAGACCTGCTCAGCGACGAGCGCGCGAACGCATTGGACACCACCGAGCCGGACCCGGTCACCACGAAGTGACCGCCGGGCCTACCGCTCTTCGCTGTCCAAGACGCGGATCTGGTCGCCCCGGACGGTTACGGGGATCGGCACTGTCGCCTCGTACAACTCCACGGTCACCTGGTCTTTGCCCTCGTCGATGCGCTGCACCTGGGCCTTCTCGCCTTTGAACGGGCCGGCGATGAGCTCGACGATGTCGTTCTCGGCGATGCCCTCGACGTCCGGTTTCGGCGAGAGGAAATGCTCGACCTCCGAGATCCCCGACTCACCCGGGACGAGACTCCGGGCGTGTGGGATCTCGTCCATCGTGCGCTCGATGGCGGCCGTGTCCTCGGCCTCCACCATCACGTAACTCGTCAGCGCGTCGGGCGCGAGCACGGCGTGGATCGTGTCCTCCTCGCGGTTCGCGATCATGCTCGCGACGGTCTGCTCCTGGCTGGCGGTGGTCTTCACTGCGAACACGCTCATCTCAGATCACCGATACGATCCCGCCCATGATGAGGAACACAACGAACCCGATGGCGCCGATCAGCAGGATGCCTGCGCCGGCGATCTTCGCGATCTGGGAGAACTCCTCCCAGGACGGCGTGCTCGCCAGCCGGAGCACCCGGGTGTATGCCGAAAGCTCTAGGGGAACGTCCATACAGGGGGTCAGACGACGCTAACTTTTTTATCTATTGATGCTGCGGCCGGCACAGACCCCGCGTCACTCCACGTAATCGATGTCCTCGATCTCCGAGCCCGCTTGGGGTTCCGGCTCCGGTTCGGGCGTCGACTCCTGTGCCGGGCCGTCGCCTTCGGCGGCCTCGTTTCGGCCGTAAATCTGGGGTGAATCGACGCCGGTCACGACCACCATCGTCCGCATCTCCTCCTGGATCTGCTCGTCGATGCTCGTTCCCCAGATGATGCGGGCGTCCGGGTCGATCCGGTCGTAGAGCTGCTCGACGACCCCCTCAGCCTCCTCGATGCTCATGCCCGGGCCGCCCGTGACGTTCACCAGCGCGGAGTTCGCCGAGGAGATGTCCACGTCGAGCAACGGCGACCGCAGCGCCGACTGCACCGAATCAGCGGCCTTCGCGTCCGAATCGGCCTCGCCAAGCCCGATCATCGCCACCCCGCCTTTCTCCATGACGGTGCGCACGTCCGCGAAGTCCAGGTTCACCAGCCCCGGCTTCGTGATGAGCTCCGTGATGCCTTTCACCGACCGCATCAGCACCTCGTCGGACACCTTGAACGCCTCGCGCACCGGCAGCTTCCCGACCGAGTCGAGCAGCCGGTCGTTGGGCACCACGATCACGGTGTCCGCGACGTCGCGGAGCCGCTCCAAGCCGGCTTCCGCGTTCGTCCGCCGCACCTCGCCTTCCGCGGTGAACGGCGTGGTGACGATCGCGATCGTGAGTGCACCCTGCTCGCGGGCGGCCTTCGCCACGACCGGCGCCGACCCGGTTCCCGTACCGCCGCCGAGGCCGGCGGTCACGAACACCATATCCGACCCCGCGATCGAATCGCGGATCTCGCCTTGGGACTCGATTGCGGCCTCCTCACCGACCTGTGGCAGCGACCCAGCACCCCGGCCTTTGGTCTTCTGTTGCCCCATCAGGATCTTGGTGTCGGCCTCGATGTCGACGAGATGCTGGACGTCAGTGTTCGCCGCAACCAAGTCCGCGCCATGGATCCCCTCCGTAGCCATCCGGTCGACCGTGTTCGACCCGGCACCGCCACACCCAACCACGGTAATATTCGTCTGCAGTTCCTGGAGGACGTCCTCCAGTTCGTTGTCAGTCATCGTGCCGGTCGGGACCGTATCGCCCCCACCGCCAGCGACGTCGGCCGGCTCCGAAGCCGAGTCCTCGGACTCCTCGGCCTCGTCGATGGCGTCCTGTACAATCGAGTCCATTGTTGGCTAACGGGTAGCGTGTGAGGCTTAATTACCTTTCCCCTCATCGTCGGACGGGCGTCGCACGCGCTCTCGCGGCCGCTCGTGGAGGGCAACGTCGGCGCGCACGGTTTCGGTCGTGGTGACCGCTGCCGGCGCGATGGTCCGCCCGTCGTGCTCGATCGCCTCCCCGCTTGCGAGCCGCCCGAACGCCGGGCCTTCGGGCACACCGAGGGCCGCCGCGGCCTCCGGATCGAACACCTCCCGGGTGGCGGTCAGCTCGCCGTCCGCCCGCGACACCGACGCGTACTCGGCGTCGAGCACCGCCGCCACGTCGTCGACAAACGCCTCGTAGGCGTCTGCATCGGGGAACGCCGCTGATCCGGCCAGGCGGCGCCCTGCGTTCACCGTTGTGACGGCGAGTGCGTGACTGCGGCCGGCCGCAACCGTCGCCGCGGTGTCGACGGCGTGGGCGGCGTCGAGCACGGCGTCCGGCAGCTCCACGACGAGATAGCCGCCGGTGTGCGTGGCCGCCGGCTCGCCGAAGCGCAGCCCGTCGTCGACGGTCGTCAGCGACTCTTCCAGGGCAGCCACACGCGACAGCGGGACGCCGTCGGTCTCCCGCACCCACGTCTCCGAGACGACCGTATACCCGAGGTCCCTGATCGTCTCCGTGAGCTCCGGGCGGTCCCCCTCCACCAGCGCGTGCGCCGCACCGCTGGCAGTGAACATCGCGTCGACGACCCCGCGGTGGGCGTCCGGGCGGCCGAGCTCGGTGAGGCTCCAATCGGCGGCCACGTGGCCCACCGGCCAGTCGGTGTCCGCCAGGATCCGTGTCGCCCGCGGGGTGTAATGGCCGCCGCCGAACACCACCACCGCGCGGTCGCCATGCGGGGGGACGCCCCGCAGGTCACGCACTGCGCGTGCGACCGCACGCGCCCCCGCGTCGTCCTGCCACTCGGCGGGCGAACTCCCCAGCTCCACGAACATCGACGGTGCGCCGACGCTCGTCGGGCCGTGGTGGGTGCATTCCATGGCCACGTCGTACTCCGGGGGCGCGTACGACCGCAGCGAGTCAACGACGGCGTGGTGGGCGTTCGGGCACGCCGGGGCGACCGACCGGTCCGCGCCGCCGTACTCCGCCGCTCCGAAGTTCCCCGTGTAGTGTGCGGACAACAACGGGCCGGTGTCGCCGCTGTGCCGGGACACCACCACGACCATGTCGACCGCCGCCTCGAAGGCGTCGGCGGCGTCGTCGATGGTGGTGTGGAGCTCCTCGAACACCCGAACTTCGATCCCGTCGGCGCGGTACGCGTCCGGGCCGATGCGCTCGAAGTCCTCGATTGCACGCAGCTGCGCCCAGATGTGTGTGGACGCCTCGTCGGCGCGACTCACAACGATTCCGATCACGCACACGCCTTCGACAGCCCCGGTAAAACGCCTCCCGGTTGCCGCTCATGCCGCCGGCACTTACGGCACCAGGAAGTAGACGAACCCGCCGTAGGACCCGATCAACACCGCACCCTCGACGCGAGTGATGCGGTCGCCGACCGCCATCATCCCCAGCGCCAACACGGTGAACCCGAGCATCACCGGCAACTCGAAGGCCAGCGTGCCCTTCGTGACGGTGATCGGCACCAGGATCGCAACGATCCCGATCACCGCGAGCACGTTGTAGATGTTCGACCCGACCACGTTCCCGATGGAGAAATCCGCCTCGTCGCGCAGCGCGCTCACGACCGACGTGGCGAGCTCCGGGACCGACGTGCCGAACGCGATGACCGTCAGCCCGATGAACAGGTCGCTGAACCCGAACTCCATGAGGACGCCCCGCCCGCCGGTGATGAGCGCGCGGGAGCCACCGAGCAACAGCAGGATCGCACCCACGAGCACCACGTAGTCGCGGGCGGTGGCGGTCGCGTCGTCGTCCATGTCCACGTCGTCGGGCAGCGACACCTCGTCATCCTGCTGGGCGTGGCGGTATATGTACGCCGTGAACACCGCCAACAGCGCGAGCAACGCGACGCCGTCGAGGGCGCCAAGCGTCCCGTCCAGGGACAGCCCGACGAGCGCCAGCGCGGCCGCAAGCATGAACGGCCCGTGGTGGTACAGCAGCGTCTTGTCGACGTCCATGGGCCGGAGCAGCGCCGCCGTTCCCAACACGAGCCCGATGTTCGCGATGTTCGACCCCACGATGTTGCCCAGCGCGATGCTGTCGCCGGCGGTGATGCCGCCGACCGTGCTGACGAACAGCTCCGGCGCGGTCGTCGCGAACGCCACGACGGTGACGCCGACGGTTGCGGCCTTGATGCCGTGGGAGAGCGCGAGCGCGGAGGCGGCGGACACCAGCAACTCCGCCCCCACGTACAACAGGAGGATGCCGGCAACGAGGATGCCCCCGTTGACGAGCAGCGAGTCGGCCATACGGATCGAAACCAGGCAGCGAGTAAAAAACGGTTCGGTGTGCGACCAGTTATGCTGCTGGCGCGACGAGCCGGCGCATGGACGTCTACGGACTGATCGGGAACCCGGTCGGGCATTCGCTGTCGCCGCCGCTGCACGCGGCCGCCTACGACGAGTGCGGGCTCGACGCCCGGTACGTGACCTTCGAGCCGGCACCGGACGACGCCGCGGCCGCCATCCGAGGGGCTGGCGCGCTCGGCGTGGCGGGGCTGAACGTCACCGCGCCGTTCAAGCAGTCGGCCGCGTCGGCGGTGGCGACCGACTCGATGGCCGCCCGGGTGGGCGCCGTCAACACCATCGACTTCTCCGGGGCCGCGCCCCGCGGGTACAACACCGACGTTGCGGGCGTGAAGCGCGCGTTCGCCCACCACGACGTGTCGCTGTCGGGCACGCAGGCTGTGGTCGTCGGCGCGGGTGGTGCCGGCCGCGCCGCCGCGTTCGCGCTCGCCGACGCCGGGGCGACCGTTCGGATCGCCAACCGAACACGGGCGGCCGCCGACGAACTCGCCGCCGACGTGGGTGGCACGGCCGTCGGCCTCGGTGACCTGCCGCGGAGCCTCGCCGACGCGACGGTCCTGGTCCACGCCACCACGGTGGGGATGGACGACCCGGACACGTCGCCGGTGTCCGCCGACGCCCTCCACGACGATCTCGCCGTCCTAGACGCTGTGTACTCGCCGGTTGAGACGCGGCTGCTGCGGGACGCCGCGGCCGCCGGCGCAACCACGATCGACGGCGCGTGGATGCTGCTTTATCAGGGTGTCGAGGCGTTCGAGCGCTGGACCGGCCTGGACGCCCCCGTGGCGGCGATGCGCGCCGCCCTCCGTGCACGGCTTTAAGTCCGCCGGGGGTATATGTGCGACCAATGGGTCTGCTCTCGAAACTCAAGTCGTTGTTCGGGGCTGCTGACAACGACCACCCGCCAGGCAGTGGCGTCGACATCACTGTCGAGCACGAGCCCGACGCCACCACCGAGCGCGCCGTCAAAGGCGCGGAGTCGACGCCCCAGACCGCCGACGACAGCCAGCCCGCGGACGCCGAGCCGGCCGCCGGCGATCTCACCGACATCACGGGCATCGGGCCGGCGTACGCCAGCCGCCTCGCGGACGCCGGCGTCACGACACCACAGGAGCTGGCCGCCGCCGACACCGACGACATCGCGGCGGCGACGGATCTCTCCCCGAAACGCATCCGGCGCTGGCGCGACCGCGTCGGCGACCAGTAACGTGGCGACACCGCATGCCTGACTCGGCGGCGCTTGCGACCGACCCCGCGGCGTTCCGCGACGCCGCCGGCGACGCCACAGCACCGACGCGTGCCGTAGTCGAGGCGCGCCTGCCGGTCACCGACCCGTTCGCGGCGTACCGGCGCGCCCGCGGCGACGCCCCGTCGTTCCACTACGAGACCACCGGCGGCAGCGACGGCTGGGGCTACTTCGGCGTCGATCCGGCGTCGATGCTGCGGGCCGACGGGGCGGGCGCGCTCGACACCGTCCAGGCCGCCGTCGGCGCGCGCCTCGCTCGGGTCGGTTGCGACGTCCCACACCCCGGCGGCCTGTTCGGCTGGCTCAGCTACGACATCGCCCGCGAACTCGAAGCGATCCCTGACACCACCACCGACGCGCGCGGGCTGCCCCGCCTCCAACTCGGCGTCTACCCCACGATCGCGGCGTGGCGCGAGCCGTTCACGCCTGGGGACGACCTCCGCCTGATCGCCGCCGTCCCGGTCGACGAGTACACCCCCGACGGCGCGTTCGAGGCCGGCCGCGACCGCGTGCAGTCGCTTGCGGCAGCCATCCGGGACGGCGACCCCGCGGTCGGCCCGCCACCCGCCGACTCCCCCGCGCCGTTCGAGAGCGCGGCCGGCCGCGCGGCGTTCGAGGCGCGGGTCCGTCGCATCCAGGACGCCATCCGGGACGGCGACACCTTCCAGGCGAACGTCAGCCACCGCCTCGACGCCCCGGCGGCCGTCCACCCGGTGGCGGTGTTCGAGGCGCTCCGGGACACCAACCCCGCGCCCTACTCGGGGATCGTCGAGTTCCCGGGCGTCGATCTGGTGTCGGCCAGCCCGGAGCTGCTGCTCGCGCGGCGCGGCCGCGAGCTCACCACCGAGCCGATTGCGGGCACACGCCCCCGCGGGGCCACCCCCGCCGAGGACGACGCCGCCCGGGCGGCGCTCCGCGCCGACGACAAGGAGCGCGCCGAGCACGCGATGCTGGTCGATCTGGAGCGCAACGACCTCGGGAAGGTCAGCGAGTACGGCTCCGTGGCGGTCCCGGACTACCGGCGCGTGGACGCGTACAGCGAGGTGTTGCACCTCGTCAGTGAAGTCACGGGCCGGCTCCGCGAGTCGTGTTCGCTCCGTGACGCGATCGCCGCGGTCTTTCCCGGCGGAACTATTACCGGCGCGCCCAAGCCCCGTACAATGGCGCTCATCGACACCGCCGAAGCCACCCGCCGGGGTCCCTACACGGGCAGCCTCGCCGCCATCGGGTTCGACGGTGACGCCACGCTCAGCATCACCATCCGAACGCTCGTCAGACGCGCCGCCACCTACCACCTGCGCGTCGGCGCCGGCATCGTCCACGACTCCACGCCCGCAGCCGAATACGACGAAACCCTCGCGAAAGCCCGCGCACTCGTCACCGCGCTGGGGGACGCCGGCGGCATCGGGCGCGTCGCCGACACGACGCCCGACAACTCGTGACCCGCATCCTCGTCGTCGACAACTACGACTCGTTCGTGTACAACCTCGTGCAGTACGTCGGCGCGGCCGCCGACGACGTGGTCGTTCGGCGGAACGACGCCATCGACACCGCCGCCGTCCGCGACCTCGACCCGGACGGGATCGTCGTCTCCCCCGGCCCCGGCACGCCCGCCGACGCGGGCGTCACCGTCCCCGTGTTCCGTGAGTTGTCGTACCCGACGCTCGGCGTGTGCCTGGGCCACCAGGCGCTGTGCGCCGCCGCGGGTGCCACGGTCACGGCCGCCCCACGGGTCGTCCACGGCAAACCCTCGACGGTCCGCCACGACGGAACGGGCGTCTTCGCCGGGCTCCCGGACACGTTCGACACCGGCCGGTACCACTCGCTGTCCGTCCCGGAATCGGGGCTGCCCGATGCGGTGGTGCCGACCGCGCGCACGACCGACGGCGTCCTCATGGGGGTCCGACACCGGGACGCGCCACACGTCGGCGTGCAGTTCCACCCCGAAAGCATCCTCACACCGGTCGGCTCCGACCTCATCACCAACTTCCTCTCCCTATGCGATACCACGTAAACGGCGCGCTCGTGGACGCCGCCGACGCAACCGTCAGCGTCCGCGACCGCGGCTTCCAGTACGGCGACGCAGCGTTCGAAACCATGCGCGCGTACGGCGGCCAGACGTTCGCCTGGACCGCCCACTACCGCCGCCTGCAGGCCACCTGTGACTCGCTGGGCATCGACCACGGCCTCTCGGAGGCGGCGCTGCGGGGGCGCGTCCACGAGACGCTCGCCGCCAACGACCTCGCGGACGCCTACGTCCGGCTGTCGATCACTCGGGGCGTCCAGGACGGCCGGCTCACCCCGCGGGACACGACCGATCCGACCGTCGTCGTGGTGGTCGACACGCTCCCCCGCGGCGGCGTCGACGGCGACCCGGTCTGGTCGATGCCCGCCACCGTCGAAACCACGACGGTCACCCAACACCGCGACACCACCATCCCCAGCACCGCGAAAACCCACAACTACCTGCCCGGCGTGCTCGCCCGCCGCGACATCGCCGCCGACGCCGACGAAGCGCTGTTCGTCACGCCCGACGGCCACCTCACGGAGGGCGCTGCGAGCAACCTCTTTTTCGTCGCCGACGGCACCCTCTACACGCCCAGCGGCGATCTCGACGTGTTGCCCGGGATCACGCGGTGGGCGGTCGCCGAACTCGCCGCCGAGCACGGGCTCACGGTGCACACGGGCGCGTACACGCCGTCCCGGCTCTACGACGCCGACGAGGCGTTCCTCACGAACACCACCTGGGAGGTGCGCCCCATCGCGCGCGTCGACGACGCCACGTACGACACGTGCCGGATCGGGGCCGCCCTCGCCAGCGCGTACAACGCCGAGATCGAACGCCGCCACTACTAGGGGCCACCAGTGCGTTCAAGCAGCCCGCGCCAATACGCACTGGTAATGGTTGACGGCGACACCGACGGTGGGGACGCCGCTGAGCCGGCCCCCGGCGACGGCGCACAGATCGCGTCCGTGACGGACCTCCAGGCCGGCGACAGCTTCCGGTTCACCGTCCGGGACCGCGACAGCGGCGACGAACAGGAGGCGATCCTCGTGGCGCTGTCCGACGGCTCGATCACGGGCTGGCTGAACTACTGCATGCACTGGACGGACGTCACACTCGACTCCGGGTCGGGCGCAGTCCGCGACGGCGAACTGGTCTGCCGGAAACACGCAGCCACCTTCGACCCCACTTCCGGCGTCTGCACACACGGCCCGTGTGAGGGGGCGACACTCACCGCCGTCGACGTGACCGTCCAGGACGGCACCGTCTCGCTGACCGATCCGGACTACGAGTTCGTCATGCAGGGCGTCGACCCCGGCGACCCCGCGGACCTGTCCACGTCCCCGGGCTCCCGCATCGGGTTCTAAGCCGACTCCACGACGAACGCCGGCTCCGCGATCGACTCGCTTTTGCACTCCGGACACCGCGACGGCACGTTCACGGGGTCGTCGAAGTCCTCGAAGCCACAGTCCCGGCACGCCGGCGGTCGCACCAGCAACTCCTCGTCGGCGCTGTCCAGGCTCTCGGCGATATGCCTGACGTGGGTCAGGGCTGTTCCGCGCGCCACGTCGAACGCCGCCGCGACCTCGCTCGGCGTTGCCGGCTGCTCGCGGAGCGCCGCCCGGACGCGCTCTCGGGTGGTTCGGTCGTCCATACGTAGCCAGTGTCGCCGGATGAAAAAGGACTTACCGGACCGTGTGGACCTGGTTGATATGAAAGCCGTCGTGCTCGCCGGCGGATACGCGACCCGGCTTTGGCCGATCACGAAAGACCGGCCGAAGATGTTCCTGCCGGTCGGCGACTCCACCGTCATCGATCGCATCTTCGCGGATCTCGAATCCGACGACCGCATCGACACCGTCTACGTCTCCACCAACGAGCGGTTCGCCGACGAGTTCCGCAGCCACCTCGCGGAGCGCTCCTTCGAGAAGCCGCAGCTGTCCGTCGAAGACACCACCGACGAGGACGAGAAGTTCGGCGTGATGGGCGCGCTCGCGCAGCTCGTCGACCGTGAATCCATCACCGACGACCTGGTCGTGATCGCCGGCGACAACCTCATCTCCTTCGACGTTTCCGCGTTCGTGGACTTCTTCGCCGCGGACGACGCCGACAACCCCGCGATCGCCGCCTACGACGTGGGCAGCTACGAGCGCGCGCAGTCCTACGGGTTGGTCGAATTGCACGGTGACGAGGTCATCAACTTCCAGGAGAAGCCCGACGACCCCAACAGCACGCTGGTCTCCATCGCGTGTTACGCCTACCCCGAATCGGTCGTCGAGGACATCGACACGTACCTCGCCGCCGACGGCAACCCCGACGAACCCGGGTGGTTCGTGGAGTGGCTACAGGACCGCCAGTCCGTCCGCGCGTTCACGTTCGAAGGCGCCTGGTTCGACATCGGCACTCCGGAGTCGTACCTCGACGCCGTCGCGTGGACGCTCGACGGCGACAGCATCGTCGCCGACGACGCCACCATCTCCAACACCACCATCGGCGAGAACGTCCACGTGTTGCCCGGCGCCGAGCTGACCAACTCCACGGTTTCCAACAGCGTCATCTTCCCCGACGCCACGCTCCGGGACTGCGACGTCCGTAACTCCATCATCGACGAGGACACCGTCCTGGACTCCATCGACTTCTCGGGCGCGCTCATCGGCGCCCACACCACCATCGAGAACGGCCACGACGCGGACGGCCGCTAACTACGGCCCGAGGCACGCCTCGGTGATCTCGATGTGCCCGCGGTCGCCCGCCCACACGGTCTCGTAATCGAGTCTGATCGGGCGGTCCATATGCGGGGCGTCGGTCACCAGCGTTTCGAACTCGCCGCCCTCGCCGAGCACGTGGACGCCGTACTCGTCGTTGAGCGCGGCGAGCGCCGCCAGCGCGTCACGGTCGAGGCGTCGTCCCAGCCACGACTCGTCGAGCCCGTAGGCCGCCACCTGAATGATGCGGATCTCGAACCCCGCTGTGAGCATCGCATCGGCCAGCTCGCGGGGCGGCTGCTGCCAGAGGGGCGCGTACAACTCACACCCAAGCCGGTCGCACATTCCCTCCATGCGGCTGGTCTGGAAGTCGCTCTCGACGGCCCCCGCGATCACGCCCGCGAGCCCGTCGTCCAGGGTATCGGCTACGTCGGTCACGGCGTCCTCCAGCGGTTCGAGCTCGGTGTCGCCCTGCGCGCCCGCGTCGGCTACGTCCGCCGTCTCGAAGGCGTCCGGCGTCACGTTCACCACTGGGATGCCGATGCTCTCGGCGGCGAGCTCCGCGAGCCGCGTCGCCGGGACGTGGTACATGTACGAGTCGCTCTCCGGATGCACCGTCACCAGCCGGCCGACGTCCAAGCCGGCTTCAAGCGCCCGGTAGAGCGCCCACGAGGAGTCTTTGCCCCCGGAGAACAGGCCCACCCATTGTCCGTCAGTCATGCCGACGCGTTGTCCCACCAGCCCGATATACTTGCTCTTCGCGGCGTCACTGCTCGGCGGAGCGCTCCACGTCGCGGATCGTCACGCCCGAGACGTACGTCGCAACGCGAATCCCCGCAACGCTCACCAACACCCCCAACACGACGAACACCGCGAGCCGTTGCTCGGGGGAGACCCGGAACCCCCGCACGGAGAGCGCGCCCAGCGCGGCGCTCGGGGCAGTCAACGGGGCCACGATGCCGGCGCGCTCCATGAAGTACACCGCGAACCCGCGAACCACGAGACCAACCGCAAGCACGCCGAACGGCAGGTTCACGAACGACGTGCGCACGTCGTCGTTGCGGATGTACTCGTCGAACAGCCGGCCGCCGCTGGCGGTGAGCGCGCCCAACGTGACCCAGGGAATGCTGTAGTAGGTGAACGTCATCGCGGCCACAAGCCGGGACAGCCCTGCGGCCTGGTTCGTGAGCCCGAGCGCACCCGCAAACACACCCACGAGTCCGAGGCCGCCCGCGACGACGTACGTCACAATCGACACGCGCCCGGAGTACAACGCGTCCCGCGCCTGCCCGGGGAGCGCGGCCACGTACTCGTCGACCCCCAGGCCCTTGTACAGTAAGAACAACCCGATCACGGTGGTGATGCTGGCCGCTGCAACCGCGAGGCTGCCCGTCACCATCATCAACCCGGGGAACACGAGCAACACGATCCCGACCGGAACCAGCACGGTCTGGCGCAGCTCCTCGTCGGCGAGGAACTGCTTCAGGAGGTAGTACGTCGACTCCAAGTCTCGGGCCTGGCGCACGACCACGCGATCGACCGCGTCGACCTGAATGCGGCTTTCGACGATCGGCACGACGCGCTCGTCGGCCGCGCTGTCGACCACGACCACACAGGAGTCCGGGTCGTGGCGGTCCACGAGGCTGTCGAACTGTTGGGCGACCGACCGATCCGCGGTCACCCCATCCCCGGTCGCCGACACCGCCGCCACCACGGCGTCGTCCGCGCCGTCCCGCAAGTCCCGCGTCACGCGCAACGCCTCCAGGAGGCAGTTGACACTCGCGTCCTCCGGATCGGCAACGCCCATATCCGTGACCAACGACTGTACGGCCTCCCAGCCGGCGATCGGCGTCCGCAGTCCGGTCTGTCGGGAAATATCACCGGCCCGGTCGACGCACACCACCAGCGTACGCATCTCTCGGTTCGACGGTTACGTCCCCATCACAAAAACTTCGCGGGGCTGCCACGGCCGACGGCACGCGAACCCGTTACAGGTGGCCGGACTTCTGGAGCTTGCGGAGGTCCTCGGTGTCGAGGGTCTCGCCCTCCTTGAACCGCTCGTAGATCTCCTCGGCTTCCTCGCGGGCTTCCTCCTGCTCTTGGGCGCGCTTGTCCTTCTCCTCTTCTTCTTCCTGCTTGTCGAGTTCACGCAGTCGCTTCTGGACCTCGACGAACGCCTCGTGGTGGGCGTCGGCCGCTTCCTGGGCTTCGACGAAGTCCTCGTGCATCTCGTCGGCCTCGTCCCGGATGTCGTCGGCCTCCCGATAGGCCTCGATCATCTGGTTGTGGTGCTCTTGGGCCTTGTCCGCGAGCTCCGTCACCTTCTCGTGGTGCTTGGAGGCTTCCGCTCGCACCGACTCGGCCTCCTCGACGAGCCCTTCCAGGTCGCCGGACTGGTCGAGTTTCTCCTCGCGGTCCTGGTACTCCTCGCGCTTCCCCTCGATCTTCTCGATGAGTTCGCGCTCGTCCTCGGTGGACAGGACTTCGGTCTGTTGCTTGAACTCCAGCTCCTCGATCTCCTCTTTGAGCTGTTCGAGGTCCTTGCCCTCGTCGAGCTCGAGGTCCTCTTTGCGCTGCTCGACCTCGTCGAACAGCTCGTTGGCGTCCGCGTTCAGATCGTTGCGGATCTCCTTGTGCTCCTGGACGCGCTCGTTGAGCTCGTCGCGCTTCTCGCGGTGCTCTTGGGCTTCGTCGACCTTCTCTCGGGTCTTGGCGTTCAGGTCGTCGCGCTCCGACGCCCGGGAGCTCGCGAGCTGATTCAGCTCGTTGCGCCGGTCGCGGAACTGGCCGGCGTTCTTGATGAGCTGGCCCTTGGATTTGTTCTGGAGTTCGTCGTCAGTAATGAGTTCGTCGGCGGTCGATACCTCGATGGTTGTTTCTTCCTCAGCCATTGTTCAAACCTCGATGCCATTCCGCTGGCGCGCTCGCGATAGCAGTCGCTCGAGAGGTCGTCCGTTCCGGTCGGAAGGAGAACGTCCTGTCATTCTCTCGGGCTGTACACGAACGCTCGCAGCGTTCAGGTGACAAGTAGTACTCCGGGATACCACTTAACGTTTGCGTGTGTCCGGCCCCCGTGCCTGCCACCCCCGCTGTCCGTGACCCCGCCCCCGAACGCCGTCCACAAGTGCGTTCGGCTGCTGCCCGGGCGTATGGATGTCTCCGTGAGTGCCACCGGCCACGACAACGTCACCGCACGCCACGACAGCACGCTCGAACTCACCACCGACGACTTCCTCACGCCGGCCGGCGACTGCATCCTCGGCATCGACGCTGACTGCTCGCCAGCGGCGTTCAGCGACGCGTTCGTCGCCGCCTGCCAGGACGCCGCCGCCACCATCACGCTCGTCCTCGATACGCCCCACCACCGCGACGAAATCACGGGCTCGGGCCACCCCGACCTCACCTTCACGAACGACCGCAGCATGGTCGGCCGCACCAGCACGTACGTCGACGACCGCACGGTCTTCGTGGACGCCGACAAGGCCGCCGCGGACGTCGACCGCGAGCTGGTCGCTGCGCTCGCCGACGGCGCGCCGCTCACCGCCACGCTGCGCGTCGACTGACGGTACAGCCGCCCCGAACACCCGGGATTTAGGGGTGGCTCGCCCCGAGCGTTCGGTATGGCTGATGAGCCAGCCGAGAACATCGCCGGTGGAGACGACAGCCGCCCGACCACGTTCGCGTCCGGCGCGGACCCGACGCAGGCAGCGCTCGTGGTCGACCGCCTGGGGGAGCTGTACTGGCAGAAAACCTACGGCGGCCGGGCCGCCTTCGAGTGTCTGGTGCGCACGATTCTCAGCCAGAACACCAGCGACAAAGCCAGCCAACCCGCCCACGACGCGCTCATGCAGCGCTACGGCGCGGCCGCCGACGACCTCGCGGCGGCGCTCGCCGATGCCGACCAAGACGTGCTCGCGGACACGATCTCGATGGCGGGCCTCTACAACCAGAAGTCGGCCACGATCATCCGGATCGCCGGCCGCGTCTGCGAGGAGTACGGCGGCGCGGACGGCTTCGACGCGTTCGTGCGCGAGGGCGACCCCGACGCCGTCCGGGCGGCGCTCCTGGACATGACCGGCGTGGGGCCGAAGACCGCCGACTGCGTGTTACTGTTCGCCGGCGGCGCTCCCGGCGTGTTCCCCGTCGACACACACGTCCACCGGATCGCCCGGCGCATGGGGATCGCGCCCGCGGCCGCCGACCACGAGGCCGTCCGCGCCGCGCTCGAAGCCGCGGTTCCCGACGCCGCCTGCGGGTTCGGACACACCGCAATGATCCAGTTCGGCCGGGAGTACTGCACGGCACGCGACCCCGCCTGCATCGACGATCCTGCGGCGTGCCCGCTGGCCGAACACTGCGATCGCGTCGGCGTCGACGCCGCCACCGGCGCGGTTGTCGACCCCGCCGACGCCGACTAACTCAGGACTGGGTGGCGTTGCGGGTGACGTTCCTCAGCGTGTCGGTGCCGATGGTCGCGTTCTCCAGGGACGTGTTGTTGGCGATCGTTTCGTTGCCCTCGTAACTGAACTCCGTGTCCGACGCCGGGCCGGCACTGAGGAACGGCAGGTTGAGCTCCCACTCCGCGCTCACGGAGAACCGCGAGAACGGATCAGAGAGGAACTCCTCCAGGGGCCCGATCCCGTCGAACTGCAACTGGAGGTCGATGACGATGACCCGGGTGTCGAGCGCGGTTCCGACCGCGCTGAACCCGAGATCACCGGCACCACCGAGGTTCGTCAACAGATCGAGGTGGAGCCAGAACGTGATGTGGGGGCTGTCACCCCCGACGTCGAACCGGTACCCGCCGTCACCGTCGACTTTCGGCCCGCTGCCCGCCTGCTGGGCGGCACCACCGCCGGTGAACGCGACGAGCACGACGATGGCCATTCCGATCGCGCGAAGCGGCGGGCGATTCACGCCAACACATACCGGTGGTATGATAATAGACCTGTCGGAACACCGATCACAGTTGATAGGTCACCGCGACCACCGCCACGGCTGTGGCCGGCTACACGAACCGGAACGTTTCGAGGTTCTTCGGCGCGAACGTCCGCATGTTGAACTCGTGGTACAGCGCCGACGAGAGGTCCTGTGTGGAGGACTCGTCGCCGTGGACGCACAGCACTTTCTCCGGCCGGGGGTTCATCGTGCGCACGAAGTCTTCGAGGCCCTGGCGGTCGGCGTGTCCGGAGAAGCCGTCGACGGTTTCGACGCCCATGTTGAGTTGGAGGTGCTCGGTGCGGCCGCCGCCCCGAGAGTCGGGCATCGGGATCTTGTCCCGGCCGGACTGAATGCGGCGGCCAAGCGTGCCCTGGGCCTGGTAGCCGACGAACGTCAGCGTCGAATCGGGGTCCGGCGCGATGTGTTCGAGCCACGACATGATGGGGCCGCCGGAGACCATCCCCGACGTCGAGAGGATGATACACTGGTCGTCGTCGGCGAC
Source organism: Halobacterium sp. BOL4-2 (assembly GCF_016917835.2). Lineage (GTDB taxonomy): Archaea > Halobacteriota > Halobacteria > Halobacteriales > Halobacteriaceae > Halobacterium > Halobacterium salinarum. Next base: position 288,723 of record NZ_CP070332.2, read on the forward strand.
CGCTTGGCGTTCCTCCTCGCCGCCGTCGATGTGGTTGAACTGGGGCGCGAGGAACGGATTGGAGTCGCTGTGGAAGATGCGATCCCGGAGGTCGTCCCGGAGGTACTCGGGGTAGGTGGTGTGGATGGCAGTGGCCTCCCAGATCATGCCGTCGAGGTGGATGGGCATCTCGGGGATCTCGCCCTCCCGCATCGCCTCTTCGAGCACGAGCATCATCTCCTGGGACCGGCCGACGGCGAACGCCGGAATGAGGACCTTGCCGCCGTCCTCGTAGGTCTCGTTGATGACGCGTTTGAGCTTGCGCTCGGAGTCCTCCTGGTCGGTCTGGTAGTCGTTGCGGCCGCCGTACGTGGACTCCATCACGAGCGTCTCCACGCGCGGGAAGTCGTTGACAGCGCCGTTGAACAGTCGGGTGTCGTCGTAGTGAATGTCCCCGGAGAACGCGACGTTGTAGAGGCCGTCCCCGATGTGGAAATGGGAGACGGCCGACCCGAGGATGTGACCGGCGTTGTGGAACGTGAGTTTCACGTCCGGCGCGATGTCAGTGACATCGCCGTACTCCAGGGGGATGCAGTGCTTGATCGCTTCCCGCACCATCTCGGAGTCGTACGGCGGTGCCCGCCCCTCCTTCGCGGCCACGTCCAAGTAGTCCAGGGTCAACAGACCCATGAGGTCCCGGGTCGGCTCCGTGCAGTAGATCGGGCCGTCGTAGCCGTACTTGAACAGCAGCGGAATGAACGCCGAGTGGTCGAGGTGGGCGTGGGTCAAAATCACCGCGTCGATCGTGTTCGCGCCGCCCGCCAGCGCCTCCTGGACCTGCAGATACGGGACTTCGTCCTCGCTGCCGGGTTTGTCCCCGCAGTCGACGAGAATCCGCGTTTCCGGCGTCGAAAGCACGAAGCTGGCGCGCCCGACCTCCCGACAGCACCCCAGGGTCGTCACGCGCACGTACTCGTCGTCCTGCATCTCCTCACGGTGGATCTGGCGCCCGACCGTTTCGAGGATGTCGCGGCGCTCGTCGCGCTCCTGTTTGAGGAAGTTCCGGACGTTCGAGACCGTCGAGGACTCGATCGGTGGCGTGCGCACGACCTCCGGAGTCCACCCGGCTTCCTGTGTGATCTCCCGCAACGTGGAGCCGTGGCGGCCGATCACCATGCCGGGCTTCTCGGCTTCGATGACCACCTCGCCGGTGTCCTCGTGGAAATCCAGGTTCGTGACGCCGGCCTCCTCGGGGATCACGTCGAGGACGCGGTCGCGGGCGCGCTTCGGGCTGGAGAGCACCGCCGGATCCGGCCGCACGGTGATGCGCTTCCGGAGCTTGGACGCCAGCCGGCGAACGAGGTCGCCGTCCTGTGCGAACTGTTTGGGGTCCCGGGTGTAGACGACGAGCTCGGGGCCTTCGTATTTGACATCGGTGACCGAGATGTCCGCCGGAATTTCGCTGACGATTTCGTCCTGTAACTCCTCAAGTTGACGGTCTACAGTACTCATAATCGGTTAACACGGGGTTCCCGAGTGTGGCGACACCGTCCGTAACGGACCTGCGACGATGTGGGCCGGTGTGCGCGGGGCCCAGGGGGCACGGTGGCAACCACAGCGGTATCATTGGCAGTAGTGAGATGCTGTTCCCGGCCGGCCGTCGGCCGGGCCGCGGGAACGATGTGGAAGAACCCGCTTGCAACCTGGTAGACAGTCAGGTTATAAAAGTCTTGGCAAACCATGTGTGCGATCCGACATGGCGGATCGCAGCCGCTCAGCGTGGGACGAAGTGACCGTTCGCGGAGCGCCGTCGACCGTTTCGGGGACGGTCAGCGGTCGCCGAGGGTGAGTTCGCCGTCCGGGAACTCCGGCGGGTCCGTGGGCTCGTTCGTGGCCTGGAGGGAGCGCTCTACGTCGCGCTTGCGGAGTTGTTCGCGCTTCTTTTTGCCAGTGCGTTCGCGACCACGTTTCGTGTCGCCCATACTGTGTGGCACGTAACCATACTACTTAGTCTTCGTGGTGGATGTGCATTGTTCACATGGATGCTGGCGGGCGGGAGACGCTTCACGGGATTTAAGAGCGCGTCAGGCGAGTGTTCCAGCAATGAGCGACGACGATCAGGAACTCGGCATCACCGAGTCCAAGGAACACAGCCCCGGCGACTGGTACGCCGAGGTCGTCCAGAAGGCGGGGCTGGCGGACTACGCGCCGATGGGCGGGTTCATCGTTACCCGGCCCCGCGGCTACGCCCTCTGGGAAGCGATCCAGGACAACCTCGACGGCTGGTTCAAGCACACCGGCGTCGAGAACGCCTACTTCCCGATGTTCATCCCCGAGGACTACCTCGAACGCGAGAAGGACATCGTGGAGGGCTTCGACCCCGAGGTCGCGTGGGTGACACAGGGCGGCCACGACGATCTCGACCAGCGCCTCGCGGTCCGTCCCACCTCGGAATCGATCATCGCGCCGTATCTCTCCCAGTGGGTGCGCTCGCACCGCGACCTCCCGCTGCGCGTGAACCAGTGGAACTCCGTGGTGCGCTGGGAGGCCACGGAGACCAAGCCGTTCTTCCGCACCAAGGAGTTCCTCTGGCAGGAGGGCCACACCGCCCACGCCACCGACGAAGCCGCGTGGGCGGAGACGACGCTGCGCCTCGACCAGTACCACCGCCTCTACGAGGACGTGTTGGGCATCCCGGTGTTGCGCGGGCGCAAGCCCGACCACGACAAGTTCCCCGGCGCGGACACCACCATGTCCGTCGAGGCGCTGATGCCCGACGGGAAATCCGTGCAGGGCGGCACCAGCCACCACCTCGGGCAGTCGTTCGCCGACGCCTTCGACATCACGTTCGCCGACGAGGACGAGGCCGAACGCACCGCGTACACCACCTCCTGGGGGTTGTCCTGGCGCGCCATCGGCGCGCTCGTCATGAGCCACAGCGACGACCAGGGACTGGTGTTGCCGCCGACGGTCGCGCCCAAGCAGGTCGTCATCGTCCCCATCTGGCAGGAGGACACGAAAGACGACGTCGAGCAGTACGGCGCCGAGATCGCCGCGGAGCTCGAAGCACAGGGCGTGCGCGTGCACTTCGACGACCGCGACGGCCGCAACCCCGGCTTCAAGTTCAACGAGTGGGAGCTCAACGGCGTGCCCGTGCGCTTCGAGATCGGGCCGAACGAGGTCGAGGACGACGAGGTCACCGTGGTCCACCGGCCCGACGGGGAACGCACCGTCGAGGACCGGGCGGCCATCGCCGACCGCGTCCACGACCACCTCGACGAGGTCTACGACAAGCTCTACGACGCGGCCGCCGACCGCCTTGCGGAGAACGTCCGGGAGGCGGACAACCGCGCCGACATCCTGGGCACCATCGGCCAGCACGGCGGCTACGTGAAGGCACCGTGGTGTGGCGACCAGGACTGTGAGGCCGAGATCAAAGACCAGATCGCCGCCGAGATCGTGATGGTGCCGCTGGGCGAGGACTCCGCGGCGCGCGCGGCCTCCGAGTTCGAGGGCGAGCGCGTGCCCGAGCCCGACCACGACGGCGAAGACTGTGCGGTCTGCGGCGACGAGGCCACCCAGACGGCGTACTTCGCGAAGTCCTACTGACGCCGCCCCGCCGACCGGGGTGTGTTCAGCGACTGTTTGAGTCCACGCAACCGTTTATTGCGTGTGGGACGATGGTCGACGTATGAAACGACGTGCATTCCTCGCGACGGCCGCAGTGCTTACAACAACGGGCTGTCTCGGTCGAACCGACAGCGTGAGTGACTCCGACGACACCGACGACTGTCCGACCATGCACAGCGACAACGACGCCGTCGACACCGTGGTGTGTGCCGGCGCGTCCGACGGCCACCCGATCACGTTCACCCAGGACCAGACCACCGTCTCCAGGGGCGGCGTCGTCCCCGTCACGCTGGGCAACGACGACGCCGACGAGATCGGACTGAACCCCCACGACTGGACGGTCTACCGGGAGACCGACAGCGGCTGGAAGACGGTCAGAGAGGACCCCGTCATCCAGCCGTGGACGACGCTCTCCGCGGGCGACCGCATCCACTGGCGGGTCGGGGTCGGTGACGCGGACCCCGACACCAGCGATGACACCGTCTACGGCGACGTGCTGGATCTGGCGTCGGGGTCGCGGTACGCGTTCTCGACCATCGTCGACGTCGACGACGAGCAGACCGCCCTGGTCGCGCCGTTCACCGTCGAATAGCCACCACTTTTGGGTTCCGCGCCGTCCCCCGGCGTATGGACACGGCACTTGTGATCGGCGGCACGCGGTTCATCGGCCGCCACCTCGTCGCGGAGCTGCTGGCCCACGACTACGACGTGACGACGTTCAATCGGGGGACCCACGACAACCCGTTCGCCGACGACGACCGCGTCGCCCGCGTCGAGGGCGACCGCACCGAGCGCCGCGCCCTCCTCGACGCCAAGCGGACGGTCGATCCGGATGCCGTCTTCGACTGCGTGGCGTACAAGCCCCGTGACGTGGAGTCCGCGACCGACATCTTCGGCGACGTCGACGCCTACGTCTACGTCTCCAGCGGCGCGGCGTACGCCGCCGAAGAGGTGCCCAAACGCGAGGGCGAAACCCGATTGGAGTCCTGTTCTGCCGAGGAAGCCACCGACGACTCGTCGGCGACCTACGGCGCGCGGAAGGCCGCCGGCGACCGCATCGTCTTCGAGGCCGCCGCCCGCGGGGTGCCGGCGATGGCGGTGCGCCCGCCGGTCGTCTACGGCCCCCACGACTACACCGAACGGCTCGCGTACTGGGTCGAGCGGGTCGCCGAACGCGACGAGATCGTCGTGCCCGGGGACGGCACGAACCTCTGGCAGCGCGTCTACGTCGAGGACGTGGCTCGCGGCCTCCGGCTGGTCGCCGAGGACGGCGAGCCGGGCGAGGCGTACAACGTCGGCGACCGCAACGCCGTCACCCTCGACGGCATGCTCGATCTGATCGCGGACGCCCTCGACACGAGCGTCGAGCGCTCGTATACGAGTCCCCGCGAACTCTCCATCGTCGACCTCGGCCCCGGTGAGTTCCCGCTGTACCGCGACGCCCCCCACGTGCTCGACACCACCAAGATCGCCGAGCTGGGCTACGAGTCGACGCCGCCGGCCGAGGCGATGCAGCGCACGGTCGATGCCCACCGCGAGCACGGCCGCACCGGTGACGACAACGGCCCCGACCGCGAAACGGAAGACCGGCTGCTGGACGTGCTGGACACGGTCTGAGGGGCGACACACGAGCCGCAGTCACGAACCTGCCGGAGCGCTTTTGCCGCCCGTCGACGGCGACCTCGCCGGCCTCTGCGTGAAACCCGACGACCGCCGCGGGGAGCGACCGGCTCGCCGACGAGTAGGTTTTTACTCGTCCCCGAGGGAGTCCCGGTATGTTCGAGAAGTCGACGTGGATCCGGCTCCCGCGGAACGTCGTCGTCGGGCACGGCGTGCTCGACGACGCGGTGGAGGTCGTCCGCGACACCCACCTGACGGGGCGGCCACTCGTGGTGACGAGTCCGACGCCGAAGACGGTGGCCGCGGAGAACGTCGTCGCGCAGTTCGAAGCCGTCGGCGACGACCCGGCCGTCGTGGTCGTCGAGGAGGCGACGTTTGAGTCCGTCGAGCGGGTGCTCGGTGAGGCCGAGGCCGTCGACCCCGGCTACCTCGTGGGGGTCGGCGGCGGGAAAGCGATCGACATCGCGAAGCTGGCCAGCGACCACCTGAACGTCGGGTTCGTGAGCGTGCCGACGGCGGCGAGCCACGACGGCATCGTCTCCGGTCGGGGGTCGGTCCCCGAGGGCGACACCCGCCACTCGGTGTCGGCCGCCCCGCCGCTGGCGGTCATCGCTGACACCGGCGTCATCGCCGACGCGCCCTGGGAGCTGACGACGGCCGGCTGTGCGGACATCATTTCGAACTACACCGCGGTCAAAGACTGGCGGCTGGCCAACCGCCTCCAGCACGTCCCGTACAGCGAGTACGCCGGCGCGCTCTCCCAGATGACCGCCGAGATGCTCGTGGACAACGCCGCCAACATCAAGCCCGAACTCGAGGAGTCGGCGTGGGTCGTGGTGAAGGCACTGGTGTCCTCGGGCGTTGCGATGTCGATCGCGGACTCCTCGCGGCCCGCCTCGGGCAGCGAGCACCTGTTCAGCCACCAACTCGACCGCATCGCGCCCGGGAAAGCCCTCCACGGCCACCAGGTGGGCGTCGGCTCCATCCTCGCGGAGTACCTCCACTCCGGCCAGGAGGGGCAGTGGATGGCGGTCCGGGACGCGCTGGCGAGCCTGGACGCGCCGACGACCGCCGACGAGCTCGGCGTCGCCGACGACGAGGTACTGGCGGCACTCACCTCCGCCCACGAGATCCGGGACCGATACACGATCCTCGGGGGCGGCATCAGCGAGGTGGCCGCCCGCGAGGCCGCCAGCCGCACGGGCGTCATCTGAGCGCGGCGCGCAGCCGCCACAGCGCCACCCCGCCGACGACCACGCGCGTGCCGTACGTCGCCACCCGGAACAACACGAGCGCCGACGCCAACGTCGCCAGCGCGTGCCCGGTGAGTGCCGCGATGACGCCGCCCAGCGCGGCGTCAACCGGACCCAGACCGCCCGGCACGGGGACGACGTGCGCGAACCCCGCAACCGGGAGCGCCACCAGCGCCACCGCCGGCGACACCCACAACCCCACCGCGTGGAGGCACAACACCAGCGCCAGCGCGCTGCACAGCCACGCCGCGTGCGCCGCCCCGGTCACGGCGGCGAGCCGCTGTGGGGTTCGCGCGAGCACGCCGACGCTTTCGAGGGCGGCGTCCAGCCCGGCGCGGACGCGCTCCCGCGGGGGTGGCTCCCAGCGCCCAGGGAGCACGCGCGCGACGCCCGCCAGCAGCCACACCGCGAGGCCGACCACGAGGCGTCGCCGCCGAACCACGAGCGCCCCCGCAGCCACGCCAGTCACACACACGCCGCCGAACGCGGCGGCCACCAGTCCCGCGGTTTCGACGGCCCCGCCCGCCGCGAGCACGCCGGCCACCCCAGCCACCGCCACCGTCGCCGACGCAGCCATCTTCGCCACCTCCCAGCCGGTGACGCCGCCGACAGCCTGCGCCGTGGTGGCGGCGTCGCTTCGCCCCACCACGTACGCAGTGAACGCAGCCTTCCCGAGGCCGCCGGCGGGCAGCACAGCGCCCACGAACATGCCGCCGACCGCGGCCCGGCACGCCAGCCGCCGATCGGGAGCAACCCGGGACACGCCCATCGCAACCCGGACCCCGTCAGCGCTGACGGCCGTTCCCGCAAGCGACGCCAGCACGGCGAGCGCGACGACCGCCGGCTCGGCGCTCGCCAGGCCCGCGGCCACCTGTCGCCAGCCGACGGCGTACAGCAGCCCGGCGACTGCACTGCCAGCCACCACGAACCTGGCGACTGCGCGGCGCCAACGGGACGCTGTGCGGCGACGGAAACCAGCCACACGCGTGGGTCACGCCGTCGGTCAATGAGCGTTGTGGTCGCTGAGGCGGCGCCGCCGGGCGCTGACCGGCGGGTGAAGCGCGAGCGCGCCGGCCACCCGCCCGCGCTCCGCCGCCGCGGCGTCCCGTGGTGCGACCGCCGCCAGCGCGCGCGCCATCGCCACCGCCGTGACGTGCCGGGCAGCGTACGCGTCCGCGTCGAACTCCGTCCACCGGATGACGGGGCCGACCGCAACCAGGAGCACGGCCGACGCCACCGCTGCGCCACCCGCGCCCACGGCGACGGCGCTGCTGGCGACGCACAGCAGCGGTGCCAGCGCCGTCACAACGGCGAGCAGCCGCAGCCCGAGGTGGCCGCGATGGTGGTGGCCGGCCTCGTGGGCGATCACCGCCGCCGCCGCGCCGTCGTCGAGGCGCTCGAACACCGCCGCCGTGACGAACACACACCGGAAACCGGGCACCACACCGGTCGCGACCGCGTTCGGGCCGAGGCCGCCCGACGCATCCACGACGCGGAGGCGGAGGTCTCGCGCGCATGCCGGCACGCACGCTCGCTCGCGCTCGGTCGGGGTGCCAACGGCGGGATGCCCCCCGGCGAGTACGGGGCCGACGGCCGCGATCCCGACCGCCGCCGCCAGGATCGCGGCGAGCCTCGGGAGGCCCGCCGGGGCTGCGACCCACGCGGCAACCACCGCGAACGCCGGCAGCGCCACCGCGCACACGACGAGGAGATACCGGCGGACGGTGCGGCGGTAGTCCACGGCCGTCCGTGTGATCGTCGCCCACGCCGGCCGGGTGCCCAAGTGAACCGCCAGCGCGGGCCCCACACCCCCGACAGCCACCATGCTCGCGAGGCCGACGAGCACGCCACCTCCCGGGGGACCGGGGACGGCTGCGGGGACGGCGTCCGCGAGCAGCGACTCCATGGCGACGGCCAGCCCGGTCAGCGCAGCGACCGCCTGGAGGGCGCGGTTCGCGCGCCGCAGCCGCGCCGTGGCGGCCGCTCGGCCGGGCCGGCGGATGGCGGCGCGCGCCGCCAGGCGGCCAACGGCGTACGAGAGGCCGGGCAGCACGCCGAGCACGACCGCATGCATCACGTCGGTGTGTCGCTCCCGGGCCACTAAAGCTATGCGTGGTCGTCGAGGAAGTCCACGACCGCACGGTAGGCCGCCTGCTTGTTCGCACGCTTGCTGAACCCGTGGCCCTCGTCGTCGAAGATGCGCTTCTCGACGGGGACGTGGGCGCTGGCCTGCTCGACGATGCGTTCAGCCTCCCCCACCGGCACCCGGGGGTCGTTGGCGCCGTGTAACACGAGCAACGGGGCGCGGATCCGGTCGGCGTTGTTCGTCGGGCTGATGGATTCGAGGAACTCGCGGTCCGCGTCGAGGCTGCCGTACTCCGACTCGCGGTGTTCGCGCCGCCAGTCGCCGGTGTTCTCCAGGAACGTCACGAAGTTGGCGATCCCCACGATGTCGACGCCGGCCGCCCACAGCTCGGGGTATTCGGTCAGCGACGCCAACACCATGAACCCGCCGTAGGAGCCGCCGTACGCGACCACGCGGTCCGCGTCGATGTCGGTGCGGGCGGTGAGCCACTCGACGCCCGCCTTCCCGTCGGCGACGGCGTCCATCCGGTTGCGGACGTTGTCGAGGTTCATGTACGTCGCCCCGTAGCCCGACGACCCGCGCACGTTCGGCTCGAAGACGGCGTAGCCGTTGTCCACGAAGTACTGGCGCAGCGACAGGAACGAGGGGCGGCGCTGGCCCTCGGGGCCGCCGTGGAAGTCCACGATGACCGGGTGCGGGCCGTCGCCGTCGGGGCGCGTGAACAGCGCCGGGATCTCGCGGCCGTCGAACGTCTCGTAGCGGACCAACTCCGGCTCGCGGAACGTCGCCTTCGGGATGCCGGCCGTGGCCGCGTTCGTCCACTGTGTGGCGGCGCCGGTGGCGACATCGACCACGAAGACGTTCGGGTTCTCGGTGGCGGCCGAAACCACGACGGCGAGCGTGTCACCGTCCGGCCCCCAGGAAAGCCCCCTGATCACGCCGTCGGGGAGTTCCGGGGTGGGCTGCTCGGTGAGGGTGGTTCCGGCGGCGTCGGCGATGGTGAGTTCGCTGTACCCGTCACGGTTCCGAACGTACGCCAGCCGGCCGGCGTCGTGGGCCGTGACGACCGCCTCGATCGGCCAGTCGCCGCCGTCAGCCACCCGCGAGATGGCCCCCGTCTCGGGGTCGAGCAGCCCCAGATACCGGGTGTCGGCGTCGTGGTCGGTGGTGACGTAGACGCCGCCGCCGTCGGGTGCCCACGCCACCCATGAGAACCGCGTGTCGGCGTCGAGCCCCGCGGTTGCGCGCGTGATCTCGCCCGTGTCCACGTCCAGCACGGCAACGTCCTGGTCGAAATTCGAGTGCGTGTCGACGACCAGCAGGCGGTCGTCGCTGGGGCTCCACCCCACGACCGACGGCAGGTCGAACGCGTCCCCCACGCGCACGCAGTCTGCGTTGGCACCCGCCTCGTCGCGCCCCTGGACGTACACGTCGAATCGACTGGCGTCACGGCGGTTGGCGGTGTACGCGATCCGGTCGCCGTCGTGGCTCCAGCCACCCCAGTCGTGTTTCGCGTCCGGGAACGCGGTCAACTGCACGTCCTCGCTGCCGTCGCCGGACACCCGATGCAGTTGCGTGAACTCGTCGCCGCCCGTGTCCATCCCGTAGGCGAGCTCCTCGCGGGTCGGTGAGAACGACGCCCACTGCACGCGCTCGTCGTGAAACGTCAGCTGTGTCGGCCACGCCCCGGGGGCACCGAGAGCCCACACTTGTGCGGTCCCGGTCGTGCCCAGTGTGAACGCCAACTCGCCCGTCGGCCCGTACGTCGGGTCGCCGGCCCCCCGAATGTCGAGATACCGCTCGATGTCGTATGCCATACGCACGCGTCTCGGGGCCACGCGTTATCCGTTCGGGTTCCGGCAGCCCGCTGGCGGCCCCGAACGGAACGGTTTTTATCGCCGTGTTTCGTCCCCGAGAGTATGCGCGTGGCGTTCGTCTCGGAGACAACCACCCACCACGAGCACGGCGACGACCTCGACCGGCTCGCGTTGCTCGCGGACTGCCTGCTCGACCGCGGCCACGACGTCCACGTCTGCTGTGCGCAGTGGTGGGACGGCCAGCCCGACGTCTTCGACTACGACGGGGTGACGTACCACGCGGTGACGCCCGACCACGGCCAGCGGTGGTTCGCGCCCAAAGCCGCCGGCATGGTGCGCACGCTCGGCCCCGATGTGGTGCACGCGACCAGCCGAACGCCCGGCCACGTCTACGGCGCGCGCTGGGGGGCGTTGCTGGCCGGCGCGCCCCTCGTCGTCGACTGGTACGACACCCCCGAGGCGCACGGCGGCCTGACGGGGCGCGCGTACGGCTACGCCGCCCGCAAGCCCGCGGTCGTCGTGACGCCGTCCCGAACGGTCAAAACGGCGGTTCGCGAGCACGGCGGGCGCACCGACGCGATCCGCGTCCTCCCCACGGGGATCGACATGGACCGCATCCGGCACGCCGTCCCCGGTGGCGGCGGCGACATCGTCTGCAGCCGCCGCCTCGACGGCGACGCCAACGTCGAATCCCTGTTCCTCGCGCTCGCGGAGTTCCGCGAGTACGACTGGAACTGCACCATCGTCGGCGACGGCCCGGCTCGCGCCGACTACGAGCGCCAGGCCCGCGACCTCCGGATCGCCGACCGCGTTGATTTCGTCGGGGACTGCGCCGTCGACGAGCGCGTCGAGATATTCAAAAACGCTCACGTCTACGTTCACACCGCCGAGAAAACGCCGTTCGCGCACGACCTGCTGCGGGCGCTGGCGTGTGGCTGCGTCGGGATCGTCGAGTACCACGCCGAGTCGTCGGCCCACGAGCTCATCGAGACGTACCCGCGTGGGTTCCGCGCGACCAGCGACGAGGAGATCACCGAATGCCTGGTGCAGGCGGGCGACCTCGAACGCAAGGCCGTTGACGAGTCGTTCGCCGAGCACGACCACGAGCAGTTCCTCGACACCTACCTCACGGCGTACGCGGACGCACAGGCCGCGACCGGACTGTTCTGAGGGCGGGCGCTGCCCGCCGCGTCACTCCGCGTCCGCACCGGTCCGGGTTGCCTCGGCGACCCGGACGGCGGCGACGTTCTCGGGCACGTCGTGGACGCGCACGATGTCCGCGCCGCGGTCGGCCGCCAGCGCCGACGCGGCCGCGGTCGCGTACCCGCCTTCGTCCGGGTAGCGGTCGACCGCGCCGAACATCGACTTGTGGCTGTGCCCGACCAGCACGGGGCCGCCGAGCGCGTGGAACTCGTCGGCGCGGTCCAGCAACTCGAAGCCCTCGGCGGCGCTTTTGCCGAACCCGAGCCCGGGGTCGACGATGATCCGCTCGCGGGGGACGCCGGCCTTCTCGGCGAGCAGCACGCGCTCGGTGAGCTCCGCGATGACGTCGTCGACCACGTCGTCGTAGTCGGGATCGCTGTCGGGGTCGACCGGCGCGTCGATCGAATGCATCACGACGATCGGGGCGTCGTACTCGGCGGCCACGAACCGCATCTCGGGGTCGTCCAACCCGGTCACGTCGTTGAGGATGTCCGCCCCCGCCTCCAGGGCCTGCCGCGCGACCTCGGCTTTCCGGGTGTCCACCGACAGCAACACGTCCAGGTCGCTGATCCGCTCGATCACCGGGAGCACCCGATCGAGTTCGTCGGCGACGCTGACGGCGTCGGCACCGGGGCGCGTGGACTCCCCGCCGATGTCGATGACGTCGACGCCGTTTTCGGCCATCGACTCGGCGCGCGCGACCGCGTCTTCGAGGGCGCCGTACTCGCCGCCGTCGTGGAAGCTGTCCGGCGTGACGTTCAGGATGCCCATCACGGCGGTGCGCTCGCCCTCCCAGGGGTAGCCATGCGTGGCCGGTGCCGCCTGGATGCCCAGTGACTCCCGGAGGTCCGCGCCGACCTCGCTGAGGCCGTAGGGCTGCCCGTCGAGTTTCTCACAGAGGCGCTTGAACTGCGCCATCGTCGCCATCATGACGGCGTCAACCATCGCCCCGGACTGCGCGTTCAGCCCCGACACCGAACACTCCCCGCCGAGGCTCAACAGCTCCTCTTTGAGGTACTGGGCCTGCCGCGTCTGCACCCTGGTTTTCACCACGCGGTGGACGCCCTTCCCGCGCATCCGCCACACCCCCGGCGGCGTCACGTGCGCGCGCTCAAGCGCGTCCCGCGCGTCGTCGAGGCTGTCGACGTCGGTCTCCGCGAACGTGCGCGTCCACCGGGTCCGGGCTTCCGCGACCGCGAACAGCGATCCCGCGACGAGCACGAGGTCGTCCGCGGTCGCCTCCGCGATCGCGTCCGCGACCGCCGACTCCACGGCCCGCGTCACGCTCACGGCTCCCGCGCCGGCGTCCTCGAACACCGCCGCGAGCACGTCGGCGTCCTCCGCGCGGTCGGGCACCGGCTCGCACGCCCACACGTGGTCGGGCGTCGGGAGCGCGGCCGCCATCGCCCCGTGATCCTTGTCGTGCATCGCGCCGAACACGGTCAGTAGGCGGTCGTAGTCGAACTCGGCGACCGTCTCCGCGACGGCACCACACGCCCCCGGGTTGTGCGCGCCGTCCAACACCACCACGGGGTCGGCCCCCATCACCTCGAAGCGCCCCGGCCAGTGCGCGCTCCGCAGCCCGCGCGCGATGGCGTCGTCGTCGACGCCCGCCGTCTGTCGCGCCAGCGCCGCCGCGACGCCCGCGTTCTCGGCCTGGTGGTCGCCCAGCAGCGGGATCTCGGCGGCCACCGACCAGTCGTCGCCGGTGATCGAGACCGCGGCCTCGGTGTGGTTGGTGCGCCCCTCGTAGGTCGCGGTCACGTCGCGCCCCGCGGTGTCGCCGACAGTGCGGACGGCACCCGCGTGGTCGCGCACGGCCGCCAGCGCATCGTCGGTGGTCGCGGTCACCAGCGGCGTATCGCCCGCCGGCGCGACGTGGGCTTTGTCCCGCGCGATTTCGGGGATCGTTTCCCCGAGCACGTCGGTGTGTTCGAGGGTCACCGACGTGACGGCGCTCGCCGACGGGTCCACCACACTGGTCGCGTCCAGGCGGCCGCCGATCCCGACCTCAAGCACCGCCACGTCCACGTCCGCGCGGCTGAACTGCCACAGCGCCATCGCGGTCACGACCTCGAAGTACGTCGGCGCGGCCCCGTCGGCCGCGCGCTCGGTCACGTACGGCGTGATCGTCTCGATGAACGTCGTCAGCGCCGCCTTCGACATGCGGCGGCCGTTGACGGTCACCCGCTCGCGCACGTCGTCGAAATGCGGCGACGTGTACAGCCCCACGTCCAGGCCGGCCGCCCGGAGGATGGACTCCGTGAACCGTGCGGTCGATCCCTTCCCGTTGGACCCCGCGATCTGCACGTAGTCGGGGCCGTCCTGGTGTGGGTCGCCGAGGCTGGCAAGCAGGTCCGCCGTCGACTCGGTCCCCGGTTTCGGCCCGTACCGCCGGAGGTCCAGCAGGAAGTTCGCCGCTTCGTCGTAGCGCATACACCAGCCCAGCCACGCTGCCAGTATCAGGTTGTCGGAGCCGCCGCCCTAGTCGTGGCGGAACGCCCGGTGGCCGGTGAACACCATCGCCATGCCGTGCTCGTTGGCGGCCTCGATGACCTGGTCGTCGTTTTTCGAGCCGCCGGGCTGGATCACGGCCTCGATGCCCGCCTCGGCGGCGGCCGCGATGCCGTCCGGGAACGGGAAGAACGCGTCCGACGCCATCACCGCGCCGTCGGCGGTCTTGCCGTCGGCGTCGCGCTCGGCCTTTTTGGCCGCGATCTCGACGGCGTCGACGCGGGACACCTGGCCGACGCCCAGCCCCACCGTCTCGGTGCCGGCCGCGAACAGGATGCCGTTGGATTTCACGTGCGTGAGCACGCGCCACGCGAACAGCATCGTCTCGACCTCCGCGGCCGTGGGTTCGCGCTCGGTGACGACCTCCAGGTCGTCGGCCGTCGGCGCCCACGTGTTGCGCTCCTGGACGAGGCGGCCGCCGACCAGCGGCGTCTCCGTAACGGGTGCGGGCGTGCCGTCGAGTGTGCCCACATCGAGCACTCGGAGGTTCGACTTCGCCGTGAGCACGTCCACGGCGTCGTCGGTGTAGCCGGGCGCGACCACGACCTCCTTGAACGAGTCCGCCACCCGCGTTGCGGTCTCGGCGTCGCACTCCCGGTTGAGCGCGACGATCCCCCCGAACGCGCTCTTGGCGTCCGTGGACAGCGCGTCGCTGTAGGCGTCGGCCAGCGTGTCCGCGGTCGCGCAGCCAGCGGGGTTGGTGTGTTTGATGACGGCCGCCGCCGGCCCGTCGTCGAACTCCCTGACGAGCGCGAGCGCGGCGTCGGCGTCGTTGTAGTTGTTGTATGAGAGCGCTTTCGCGTCCGGGTTCAGTTGGTCGGCGTGCACCACGCTGGCGGCCGCGTGCGTGTTGTCACGGTAGACGGCGGCGTCCTGGTGGGGGTTCTCGCCGTACCGCAACACGTCCTCGCGGGTCGTCCCGGTGAGCCGGCGGGCGGGAAACGTGGCTGCGTCGTCGCTGTCGGCGCGCGAAACGCCGTCCGTGGTGGCGTCGAGTTCGCCGGCGGCGAACTGGCGGATCGCCCGCGGGTACGCCTCGAACTCCGCGTCCTGTCGCACGCGCGTCTTGAGCGTGGCGGCCGTGTCGTCCTCGAAGACGGGCACCGATTCCTGGGTCACGATCGGGCCGCCGTCGACGTCCCCGGTGCGCACGCTGCCGTCCTCGGCGACGGCGTTCGTGACGACGTGGACGGTACACCCCGAGACCGACACGCCGGCGTCGAGCACCTGTTCGTGGGCGTTGCGCCCCGGGAACGCCGGCAGCAGGCTCGGGTGAACGTTCAGCGTGGTGGGCATCGCGTCGAGGAACACCTCCGAGAGCACCCGCATGTAGCCGTCCAGACACACCACGTCGATGTCGTAGTCGTCGAGCGCCGCGACGACGCGGCGCTCGTGGTCCCGCCGCGACTCCTCGGCGCGGCGCTCGACGACCACGGTGGGGATGTCGCGGTCGGCGGCGGCGTCGAGTACGGGCGCGTCGGCGTGGTTCGACACGACGACGCCGAGGTCGGCACCGCCGGGCTGTTGGTCGGCGAGATGCAGGAGGTTTCGGCCACGGTTGCTGGCCAGACCAGCGATGGTGGACATACTGACTACACCCGCCGCCTCCCGCAAAGCCGTTGTGGTTCCACACGACCGAGTATCCATGAATTCGCATACTAACGGCGTGTTTCGGGCGTCCGTTGCCGGGAAATGTACATCCTCGTGCGTCGGCGGGATCGGTAGGCTTTTGCGGCGAGCACCGCCAGTCGGTGGCATGACCGACGACCACGCCCTGTACGCGGTGTCGCCACTCGACGGCCGGTACAGCGGCCGCACCGACGCGCTCGCGCCGTACGTCAGCGAGGCGGCGCTCATGCGGGCGCGCGTCGAAGTCGAAGCCGAGTACGTGCTCGCGCTCGCGGACCTCGACGCCGTCCCGCTCGAACTCGTTGGCGACGAACGCACCGCGCTCCGGGACGCCTACAAGACCTTCGACGCAGCCGACGCCGACCTCGTCAAGCGCATCGAGACCGAGGGCGCGCTCGGCCACGCCGCCACCAACCACGACGTGAAAGCCGTCGAGTACTTCCTGCGCGAGCACGCCCCGGCGCGCGCCCACTCCTGGATCCACTTCGGGCTCACCAGCGAGGACGTCAACAACCTCGCGTACCGGCTGCTCGTCGACGGCGCGATCACCGCCGTCCTCACGCCCGAGTTGCGCGGCCTCCGCGACGACCTCGTGTCGTTCGCACACGACTACGCCGACCTCCCGATGCTCGCGCGCACCCACGGCCAGCCCGCCACCCCGACGACGTTCGGCAAGGAGATGGCCGTCTACGCCGCCCGACTCGGGCGCGCGCTCGCCCGCATCACCGACGCCGTCGACGGACTCACGGGCAAGCTCGCCGGTGCCTCCGGCACCTGGGCGGCCCACACCGCGGCGTTCCCGGACGTGGACTGGCGGTCGTTCGCTGCGCGGTTCGTGGACTCCCTGGGGCTGGCGTACGCCGAACCAACCACGCAGGTCAACCCCTGCGACGACCTCGCGGCGGTGTTCGACGCGGTCGCGGGCGCGAACGGCGTCCTCGAAGACCTCGCGGTCGACGCGTGGCTGTACGTCTCCCAGCGCTACCTCGGCCAGGACGCCGCCGACGGCGAAACCGGCTCCTCGACGATGCCACACAAGGTCAACCCCATCGACTTCGAGAACGCCGAAGGCAACCTCGCGAAAGCCAACAGCGACCTCGGGTTCCTCGGTGACTCGCTCACCACCAGTCGCCTCCAGCGGGACCTCTCGGATTCGACGGTGAAACGCAACATCGGCGCGGCGTTCGCGCACTGCCTGCTCGCCTACCGCAAGCTCGGGGACGGTCTCGACGCAGTCACCCCCAACGAGGCGGTGCTCCGGGAGGACCTGCGCGCCAACCCCGAAGTCATCGGGGAGGCCGTCCAGACGATCCTCCGGCGGGAAGGCCACGACGACGCCTACGAGCGCGTGAAAGCACTCACGCGGGGCGAACGCGTCTCCCTGGACGACTTCCAGGAGCTGTTTGCCAGCCTCGACATCGACGCCGACACCCGCGACGAACTGCTCGCGTTGACCCCCGAGCGCTACGTCGGCGTCGCCGCCGACATCGCGCGCGACGCCTGACGCGCCGCCGTTGGCGTCGCCGGTTCCGCGGGTTTTTTGCCGCGTGTCCCGTACCGGCGTCCGAATGCTGGTCCTCGGAGACGCGCACGCCACAACCCCCGGACGGCGCCGGGCACTGTTCGCCGCGTATCGCGCGGCCAACGAGTCCGTCGCCGTGCAGGCTGGCGACCTCATGTACTACGACCTCCCGGTGCAGACGTATTTCATCGGCGGCAACAACGAAGACTTCGACGCCATCGACGCCCTCCGCAACGGCCGCGTCGAGAGCGACGACGTCGCCAACGCCACGCTGCTGAACAGCACCGCCGCAACCGTCGACGGCCGCCGGGTCGCCGGCCTCACCGGGAACTACGCGCCGACCCAGTTCGACAAACCCCGGGCGGTGTTGCGCGGCGACCGCCGCCGGCATTTCGTCCGCAGCGACGTCGAGGCGGTCATGGACCTCGACGACATCGACATCTTCGTGGCACACGAAGCCCCCAACGGGCTCCCGGTCGACGAGGACTACGACGTGGGCTGCCAGCACATCGACGACATCCTGGATGCCCTCCAACCGTCGCTGTGTCTGGTCGGCCACCACCACCAACACGCCGAATGCGACTACGGCGACACCCACGTCGTCGGCCTGGAGCCGGCCTGGGAGTCGTACTACGTCGTCGACCCCGACACGCTCGCCGTCACCCGCCACGACACGCCGCCCGCCTGACGTACATTCAAGACCGTGCGCCACCGAGGTAGATCCATGCCGCCGCTTCAGCCCGCCCAGCGGGTCGCTGTACTCGCTGACTCACAGAACCTCTATCACTCCGCACAGAGCGTTTACTCTCAGAACATCGACTACGCTGCCCTGCTGGACAAAGGCGTTCAGGACCGCGAACTCACGCGCGCCATCGCGTACGTGATCCGCGCCCAATCCGAGGACGAAGACCGGTTTTTCGACGCGCTCCGGGACATCGGCTTCGAGACGAAGATCAAGGCCATCAAGACGTTCGGCGACGGCTCGAAGAAAGCCGACTGGGACGTCGGCATGAGCCTCGATGCGGTGTCGCTGGCCGATCACATCGACACCATCGTGCTTTGCACCGGCGACGGTGACTTCTCCCGGCTGTGTCGCCACCTCCGCCACGAGGGGGTTCGCGTCGAAGTGATGGCCTTCGAAGAGTCGGCGGCGACGGAACTCGTCGACGCCGCGGACTCGTTTGTCGATCTCAGCGAGCGCACCGAGACGTTCCTGCTGTAGCTACACGACCCGGCCGTCGGTGCCCGTCATCCCCATCAGGATCGAGCCCAACGCGAGCCCGAGCGTTCCGGTTCCGGCAGCCACGAGCACCACCGTCGACGTGGTCGGCGTCTGGCTCGTCCAGAAGAGTATCGCGGCGCTTGCGAGCAACAGCACGCCCGCAACGGCGATCTTCGCGGTGTCGTTCATGCGCGTTCGTTACAGGCCAGCCCACATAAACGCGTTCACTCGGTCTCGAAGCCGCTTTACGCGCGGCCCACGCACGCCCAGACATGCAGGATGCCGGCATTCCGGCGCTTCGCACCGTCGCTGCCTACCAGTATGGGGCGGCGGCCGGGCGGGCGCTGTTCCCCGAAGACAAACCCCACCACGTGCAGCGGTCCAGCACCGGTCGCCCCCAGCAGATCCACCGCGACGACGGCGCGCGCCTCGTCTCCGTCGGGCTCGACGGCCGCCTCACGCTTGGCCCCGCCGGCGGCCAGCGACTGATCGACGCGCTCGCACACCCCCGGGCTCGCGTCGTCGTCGGCGACGAGAGCGAGCCGTTCGTGCGCGACGGCAAGAACGTGTTCGCGAAGTTCGTCACCGATGTCGACGACGACGCCCGCCAGGGCGACGAGCTCGCGGTGGTGCACGAGGACGGCCGCCTGCTCGCGGTCGGGCGCGCCGAACTCGACGCCGCGTCGATGCGGGACTTCGAGACCGGGATGGCGGTGTCGGTGCGGGCCGGCGTTCCCGCGACCGACGCGTAACGGCGGGCTACCGCGGCTCGACCCGCATCCGCATCTCCTGTTCGGGGTGGATCGTCAGCGACGGCACGAACGACAAGGGGGTGTCGCCCTCGTACCGCAGCCGGTAGTCGCTGGCGACGGTCGCCACGATGAGTTTGGCTTCCAGCAGCGCCAGCTGTTTGCCGATGCAGTGACGCGGGCCGCCGCCGAACGGGAAGTACGCGAACCGCGGGCGGTCGGCGCGGCGCTCGGGCCGCCAGCGTTCGGGGTCGAACGCCTCGGGGTCGTCCCAGTGGTCCGGGGAGCGGTGGATCGCCCACTGCGGGAGCATGATGGGCGCGCCGGCCGGCACCTCCGAGCCGGCCAGCTCGACCGGCTCGATCGGCGTTCGAAAGACGTTGTAGACGGGCGGATACAGCCGCATCGACTCCTGGAGCACCCACTCAAGGTAGTCGAGATCCTGGAGCTGCGCGACGGTGGGCTGTGCGCCGTCGTCGAGCGCGTCGTCCAGTTCGGCGTGCAGCCGTGCCTCCACGTCGGGATGCTCGGACAGCAGGAACCACGTGTACGTCAGGGTCAACGCGGTCGTGTCGTGGCCCGCCAGCAGCGTCGTCATCACCTCGTCGCGGAGCCGATCCAGGGACTGCTCGCCGCGGTCGCGGGCGCGCAACAACACCGACAACAAGTCCATGGGATCGTCCCCGTCGCCCCCGCTGGCGGTCCCCTCGCGCGCAGCGACGATGTCGTCGACGAGATCGTCAAGCGTCGCGACCGCCGCCGCGTACTCCCGGTCGTCGGGCATCGGCAGCCACTCCGGCACTGCGAACCGCACGGGGTCCGGCTCGAAACGCGCGCCCACCGGCTCCAGGGCGTCCCCGATGGCGTCCACGCGCGCCTCGGGCAGCGACACGCCAAGCATCACGTCCAGGATCACGTCCAGGGTGATGTGTGTCATCGCCGCCTCCACGTCGACGGTGTCGCCGACCGGCCAGTCGTCGACCCTGTCGGCGGCGTGGGCGGCGATGTCCGCGTCGAACCCGGCGACGCGCGCCATCGAGAACGCCGGATTGGCGCGGCCGCGCTGCTCGCGCCACGATTCGCCCTCGCTCAACAGCAGGCCGTCCCCGAGCAGGTCGTCGATGGCGTCGGCCTGGAACTCCGGCTTCCGGAACTCGGCGGCGTCGCTCACGAGCAGCCGCTCGACGAGCGCGGGCTCGGTCACCACGTACGTCTCCATGGGTCCCATGTCGAAGGCCGCGATCCCGTCGTAGGCGCGCTCGACGCCCTCCAGAAACGCCGTCGGGTCGTCGGCGTACTGGCGGCTGCTTCCGAACACTGGGTCCCCGCGTGGCCCGGGTGGTGTGTCGTTCACGCCCGTGGGTTCGGGCTACACCACCAAAGCCACACGGCCCAGCCGATCCGACACACAGCCCCGCTGGCCGCGACAACTGCGTGGGGTTTTTGATCCCGCGCCGCGAGCGTCTACCCATGTTTGGAGGCGGCGGCATGAACCCCCGGAAGATGCAGCAGATGATGGAACAAATGGGCATCGACGTCGACGAGCTCGACGCCACGGAGGTCGTCATCTCGCTCGACGACGGCACCGAGGTCGTGTTCTCGGACCCCGACGTGACGAAGATGGACGCCCGCGGGCAGGAAACCTACCAGGTGCTCGGCGACCCGGTCGAGCGCGACGCCGCCGACGCCATCGAGGCCGCCCCCGCCGACGACACTGACGACGATGACGCCATCCCGCAGGGCGACGTTGACATCGTCGTGCAGCGGGCGGGCGTCCCCGAAGACGAGGCGCGCGAAGCGCTCGAAGCCGCCGACGGCGATCTAGCGGCCGCCATCGACCACGTAGACGAGTGATGTTGCTGGTGCGGGGGGACCGCGAGTTCCTCGTTGCCCCCGGCGAGGAGCTGCACACGGACCTCGGCGTCATCGAGGCCCCCGACGACCCCACCCCCGGGGAGACCGTCGAGACGCATCTCGGCGAACCGTTCACGGTCCGGGAGCTTCGCGGCCCCGACCTGTTCAACCACTTCGAGCGCACGGGCGCGCCGATGATGCCCAAGGACATCGGCCTCGTCATGGGCCACACGGGCGTCTCGGGCGCGGATCGCGTGCTCGACGCCGGCACGGGAACGGGCGTGCTGGCGGCGTACCTCGGGCGCGCCGGGGCGGACGTCACGACCTACGAGCAGGACGCCGATTTCGCGGCCGTCGCCCGCGAGAACATGTCGCTTGCCGGCGTTTCGGACGCCGTCTCGGTGCGCGCCGGCGATGTCACCGCGGACCTCGACGCGCTCGGCACGTTCGACGTGCTCACGCTAGACACCCAGGACGCCCCCGACGTTGTCGCGCACGCCGACGAGCTCCTGGTGTCCGGCGGCCAGGTCGCCGTCTACTCGCCGTTCGTGGAGAACGCGCGCGCCACGACCCAGGCCGCTCGCGACGCCGGCCTCGTGGACATCGACGCCATGGAGACGATCCAGCGCCGCATGGACTTCGACGACCGCGGAAGCCGCCCGTCGACCGCGGGCGTCGGTCACACCGGCTACCTGTTGTTCGCCCGGAACCCGTAGCGGTCGTTCCGGGCGCTGACCCACGCCACCAATCCCGCGGGGTCAAGCCGGCCTGGTGGCGGTGGGGTCGGCCGGTGGCGCTGTTGGGCGCGTGTTTCGTCGTCGAAAAACTAGCCACACAACGGCCGCCTAGTTGTCGTCTTCGCGCCAGCGGTGCTCGCACTCCGTGCAGATGAAAAACCGCGTCTCGGACTCGTCGGCCGACCGGATCTGCTGCATATACCAGTGGGCTTCGTCGTTGCCACAGTCCGGGCAGACGACGCTCGTCGTCGGCAGGCCGCGGTCCTGGGCGTCGCTGACGTCGACGACCTCGGTCTCCTCCTGGCCTTCGGTGACGACGAAACTCGCCGACGGGTCCTTGGGTTGCTTGTGCCCGCAGCTGCTGCATACCCACAGCTCGTCGTCGGCTTTCATCATCGAGCCGCAGTCGTCGCAGAACTCCATGCTCCCCGGCTAGCACCGCGGGTCAGTTAAGCGTCGTGTTTCAGCGCCGACCAGACACACTGCCTGCCCGGTCCCGAAGCATCAAACGCCGGGAACCCGAGTACACGCACAATGGGATTGTTGGATACGGATCGGCGCGTGCTCACGCTCGCACTCGCACGCATGGCCGACGCGCTCGGGAACTCGTTTCTCATCGTCTTACTGCCGGCGTACATCGGCGAAGGATACGTCGCCGTCGACTCGCTGACCGGGCCGCTGTCGGTCGCCGGGGTCTCCGTGCTGACGGTCACGCCGGCGCTCCTCATCGGGATCGTGCTGTCGACGTTCGGCTTCCTGAACAGCTTCCTGCAACCGTTCACCGGCCGGCTCTCGGACCGCACGGGCGTTCGAAAGCCGTTCATTCTCGGCGGCCTGGTGTTGCTCGCGCTCGCGTCCGGCGCGTACGCGTTCGTCTCCGACTACCGGCTCCTGTTGGTGTTGCGCGCGCTCCAGGGCATCGGCGCGGCGCTCACGGTGCCCGCCACGGTCGCGCTGGTCAGCGAACTCGGCACCACCGAGACCCGCGGCAGCAACTTCGGCGTGTTCAACACCTTCCGCCTGATCGGGTTCGGGTTCGGCCCCATCATCGCCGGCGTGGTGCTCGAAGTGTTCAGCTTCAACGCCGCGTTCGGCGTCGCCGCCGCCGGCGCGCTCACGAGCTTCGTGCTCGTCGAGCTCACCGTCGACGAACCCGACACCGACGGCGCGGACGCCGGCGACGACCTCTCGATCGCGGTGCGTGGCGACGACGCCGTCCTCGACCCCGTGTTCGCGCTCGGCATCGCCACCGTCGCCATGGGGATCTGCATCGCGATGTTCGCAACCCTCGAAGCCAAGATCAACGGCAAACTCGACCAGTCGTCGATCCTGTTCGGCGCGGAGTTCGGCGCGGTCACGCTCGCCAACGTCATGTTCCAGGTGCCCATCGGCACCGCCAGCGACACCTACGGCCGCCGGCCGTTCATCATCGCGGGGTTCATCATCCTGATCCCCGCCACGATCGCGCAGGGCTACGCGCCGACCCCCGCCACCATGATCCTCGCGCGCTTCGTGCAGGGGATCGCCGTCGCGGCGGTGTTCGCGCCGTCGCTTGCGGTCGCGGGCGACCTCGCGGGTGCCGGCGAATCCGGGAGCACGCTGGCGGTGCTCACGATGGGGTTCGGACTCGGCACCGCGATCGGGCCGCTGGCGTCGGGGTTCCTCGCCGCGTACGGCCTCGCGACACCGTTCCTCATCGGGGGCGTGCTGGCGGCGCTCGCGCTAGCCGTCGTCTACACGCAGGTGTACGAAACCGTCCCGGACGCCACGGCGGTCTCGGCGTCGACGGGTGACTGACTACTCGAAGTCGGGATCGCGGTCTTCGAGGAACGCCTGCATGCCCTCCTGTTGGTCGTGGCTCCCGAACAGGCCCGCCCAGGTCCGCGCCTCGAACTCCAGGCCCGCCGACAGGGTCGTTTCGTGGCTGGTGTTGATGGCGTCCTTGGCGGCGCGCATCGCCGCCGCGGGTTGGGCGGCGAGATCGCGCGCCAGCGACGCCACGTGGTCGTCGATCTCCGCCGCCGGCACGACCTCGCCGACGAGGCCGTGCTCGCTGGCGTCCGCGGCGCTCAGCCGGTCGCCGAAGTAGATCATGCGGCGCGCGGTCTCGTCGCCGACGATCCGGGGCAGGCGCTGGGTGCCCCCCCAGCCGGGGATGATGCCGATGTCGATCTCGGTCTGCCCGAGGATCGCGTCCTCGCTCGCAACCCGCAGATCGCAGGCCAGCGCCAGCTCCATGCCGCCGCCGAACGCGTACCCGTCGATCGCGGCGACGACCGGTGCCGGGAACGACTCGATGGCGTCGGCGACGCTGTGCCCGAGTTCGGCGTACGCCTGCGCCTCCGCGGTGTCCATCTCCACCATGTGTGAGATGTCCGCGCCCGCGATGAACGCGTCGTCGCCGGCGCTGGTGAGCACGACGGCGCGCGCGCCCTCCGACTCGGCGGTGTCGAGGGTGTCACGCAGCGCGTGCAGCGTCGCCACGTTCAACGCGTTCAGGCTGTCCGGGCGGCTGATCGTGATCGTTGCAACGCCGTCGTCGACCGCAAGCGCAACGGTGTCGCTCATGACAGTGGGCACGCGGCCCCCGGGCAAAAGGCTCCGGGGTCCGGTTCGCAAATCCAATATACCGGCTGCCCGAACGACGCCACATGACACTCTCCGCGGAGGCCCACGAGCGCCTGGCGGACCTCGTGGCGCTCCAGCCAACGAAGAACAGCGACCTCCAGGACCGCTGGGGGTTGGACTCCGGCAGCGCCGTCCACCAATACCTCGAATCCCACCTGCGGGAGTACTACTACCGCGACGAGGACTCGATGATCCGCGCGACCGCCGAAGCGTCGACGCTCGTGGGCGACGACGCCGACGAGGCGCCCGCCGTTCACATGTCCGACACCGAGCGCCTCGTGTTCGACGTCATCGCCGGCCCCGAGGACCGCTCCCAGAGCGTCGTCTCGGTGCTCCACGCCGTCCAGGACGAACACGGCGCGGACGCCGACGGCCTCGACGCCGGGGGTGTGCGGCGCGCGCTCCAGACGCTCAAGCGCAAAGGCATCATCGAGGTGGAGAACCGAACCGTGCCGACCTTCCGGCTGGCCGTCCCCCGCCAGGAGGTCACCGTCGCCGACGACTGACGCCGGTCACTCGCGGCGGCGCTGCCGCCGGTCGGCGAGCACCGCCTGCACCGTCGCCCCAGGCCCGCCCTCGATCGGCCAGCCGTGCTGTCGCCACCCCGGCGGCTCCGGCTCGTAGTCGGCACACGACCCCCCGCATTCGGCCGCCGACTGCTCGCGGGCTTTCGCCGCGCACGCCGGCACGTAGCCGTGCGCGCCGTCGACAAGCCGGAACTGCCGGCAGTCCGGCCGCATCGTGTCGACGTACGACCGCCAGCCGCGCTCGAAGGCGCGCTCCGCGATCGCCAGGCGCGTGTGTGCCTTCCAGTCGGCATCGACGTACTCGAAGCCGGTGGCCGGCCGGTCGGCACCGTCGGCCGGCCGGCTGGTGAGCCGCGTGCCCGACGCCGCCGTGGCCAGCCCGTGGGGCAGCCACTCCACCGTCGCCGTCCAGTCGTCGTCGAACACCAGGATCCCGGCCTCCACCGGGAGGTCCGCCAGCAGCGCGCGCTGGACGCCGCCCGCCGCGTCGTCGGCCGTCGCCACCCACACCTCGTCGGCGAGCCCCAGCGCCACGTCCCGCCGGAGCTGTGTGGTCAGCGCGTCCGCCGCCGACGCGTCGAGGTCCGGCTTGTTCTCGATGGCGACGATCCGGCGCACCCACTCCGGGTACGCCATCGCCCGCCGGATCTCGATTTTGTTGCCGTCCCGTCGGGTCTCCAGGATGCCGCGGTCGCTCGCCCGGTGGACGGCCTCCCGCACGTACCGCCACGGATACTCCGGCGTGGGGAGCGCGTCCCGGTAGAACGCCCAGTCCGTCGGCGCGTGCCGGACGACGTGCAGGAGGTCGGCGTCGAGGCGCTGCGCGCCGAACTGCGCGCGCCGGCGGAGTCCCTCGGGGTCGACCTCCACGACGATCGTGTCCCAGCGCCGCCGCTTCGTCCCGAGCTGGCGCGCGACGATCCGTGGCGCGCCGTCGCGCTCGGGCCGCCAACACGCCTCCGCCCACGCGCACACTCGCAGCTCGAAGCCGAACTCGTGGCCGACGGTCACGGCTGGACTGCGGTCGCGGACCGGCGTCTGTCTTTCGGCGCGCCGGCGGCCCCGCGGCTGGTCGCTGTCCGGACTGTGCGTCGGCCGACCGCCGGGCGGCGGTCAGATGTCGGCGTCCTCGTCGATGAACACGTGGGCGTCTTCGAGGATCTCCCGGGGGCCATCTTGGGTGATGGTGTTGACCGCCTGGTCGTAGTCGCGCCACTGCAGGTCCGAGTGTTCGTTGGACAGCTCCGCGCTGGCCTCGAAGGACTTCGCGATGAACAGATGCACCGTCTTGTGGATCCGGTCACCGTTGGCCTCGAACACGTAGTCGTACTCGTCGCGGAAGCCGTCAACGAGGCGGAAATCCTCGATCCCGGCTTCCTCCTGTACCTCTCGAATCGCCGTCTGCTGGAGCTCCTCGTCCCCCTCCACGCCGCCTTTCGGGAACTCCCAGTCCCCGGGACGGCTCTTCAGGAGGAGGTACTCGCGCCGGTCCCGCGTGTCGCGGAACAGGATCGCGCCGGCGCTGGTCGCTTCGACCGTCATTACGGTCCGGTAGTGCAGCGGCCGTTAAGTCAATGTCGGAGTGGGGGTGGCTCGCACGCCGCCACGATCAAACACACGGTTTAACACGGTGGGTCACCTCACTCAGGGGTAGCACCCCCAGCGATGACCTTCGTTACAAAACTCTCTCTGGAAAGCGGGGACCGAACGGCGCTCGACGCCGTCGTCTCCGACATCAAGGAAACGTGTCGACGAAAAGGCGCTCGACTCAAGGGCCCACACTCCGACGCTCCGGCCGAGATCCGCGTGCCGCTGTACGCCCGTCTCGGCGGCGATCCCGCGGAGAAAACCAACGACTGGCAGTACACGGTCTACCGACGCCGCGTCGAACTGCACGGCCACGACGACCTCGCCCGCGACATCATGGAGCGGGACTTCCCGGCCAGCGTCCACGTTGAGGCCGAAGTCGAGCGCATCGAGCCACTCGGGTCCTCCGTCTGAGGCCGCCCGCCTTGGTTCCCGTTGTTCCACTCGACCAGCGGCAGCGCTGGCTGGCGTTCGGTCTTCGGGCCGCCCGAAAAAAGAAACGCGCCGCTTAGAACGCGCTCTCGCCGACCGTTTCGAGGTAGTCGGCCTCGCCGACGTGGTCGTCGGTGTCGAAGCCCGTGACCCGTAGTCGTACTTTCGTGTCGAGCGCGTCCGCGGGCGCGCCGTCCAACCGCAGTGTCGAATCACCGACGCGCACGACGTGCGCGCCGTCCGCGCGCCCCGTGACGAACAGCTCCAGTTCGTCGCCGGCATCGAAGCGCGGCGTGTTCGACCGGAACGTCAACCCCGCCAGGTACTTCTCGAGGATGCTCATGCGCGCGCCACCTCCTCGCTCTCGCGGTCACTGATGTACTCCAGGCCGAAGCCAGTCAGCGCCGAGAACACGAACACCCCCACGAGCAGCCACCCGTGGAAGACGAACGGCACGACTTCAGTGGGGTCGACCACCATTCCCCGGGTGAACCAGTCGTACTTGGTGGGCAGGTCCGCCAGCGCTGCGTAGCCGACGAGCACGCCACCCGACCACGGGAAGATGTACCCGAGCGCGCTCGTGTTCGCGTCCAGGATGTTCGCACGCCGGTAGCTGTTGATGTTGAATCGTTCGCCGAGGCGCGCGATGTACGGCGCGATCGCGATCTCGGCGGCGGTGTTGATCGTAATCATGGAGTTCACGAACGCGGTGCCAAGCACCATCGTGAGTTCGGCGCGTCGCACCGTCGTGGCCACCGACTCAAGCAGGAAGTCCTGGATCGCGCGGAAGCCGCCCCCGCGGATCATGATCTGTGCGCCGGCCACGATTAGCAACACGAGCACGATCAGGGGGAAAAACCCCTGCGCACCAGCGTACAGGCTGCCACCGACGCTGCTGGTGACGCCCTCGGGGCTGGTGTTGATGGCTTCGACGAACGGCAGCACGGAGAGCTCGCGTGCGATCCAGAGGCTGTCGCTGGCGCGGAACACCAGCATCTCCGAGACGTCCGCCAGCCCGAACACGACGTTCAACACGAACGCCACGACGATCCCCCAGGAGATCGCTTCGACGATGTGGCGGCCGGCGATGGCGGTGCCGATGACCGTGGCCATCGACAGCAGGTGCAGGAGGCCAGTGGGCCCGACGTTCGACCCCAGGATGGCGCTCGCGTCGCCCGCAACCGAGATGCCGTCCATCACCGCGCCGGCACCCAGGTACGCGGCAAACGACAGCACGGCTGCGACGCCCGCGTACTTGAATCGGGACGCCACCACACCGCCGATGTCGGCGTCCTGCGTGACCGCCGATACGATGGTGGTGTCGCTGACCGGCGCGAGGTTGTCCCCGAAGACCGCGCCGGAGAGGATCGCCCCGAACAGCAACGCGGGGTTCGCGCCGAGTGCGACCCCCGCCGGGAAGAACAGCGCGGTGAACGCGACGGTGGTCCCGTACCCGGAGCCGATGCCGGTCGCCAGCAGCCCCGCGAGGATGAACGTCGCTGCCGGGAACACCGCGCCGCCGATGCCGGCCGCCTCCGCGGCCCACACCAGCCCGGAGACGAACTGCCCCGTCTGGATGGTTTCGGCGAACATGCCCGCCCACAGCCACGCGACGATCGCGGTGGCCGCGACCCGCTGGGTCATCCCCGCGAAGATCGTGTTCGCGTATCCGGCCCACGATCCCTTCACGAGGAACATGCCGAAGATGAGCGCCACCAGCATTCCCGCCACGAGTCCTGTGGTGTCGCTGACTCGGAGCACGCCGCTCTGTACGATCGCCCATACAACAAAGAAGACGAGCGGGAACGCGCTCGCCAGTTTGCCGCCGTAGAAGTCGATTTCGGGCTCGGAGTCGTCCCCCGCAGACACTCCCCCATCGAACCCGTCCGTCTGGTCAGTACTCATTCTGCTACGGTTGCTAATTCCCTGGCAGCGGGAAATATGTTACTGGGCCTCTGAGCGACTCCCACATTTAAACTGTCACCGGACGCCACATACCGTATGGACTACACTGATCCTGCGGTGCTGACTCGACTCCGACGCGACCTCCACGGGATCCCCGAGCCGGCGTGGTGTGAGTTCCAGACGACCGCTCGCGTCGTCGACGCCTGCGAGGACATCGGCGTCGACACACTCCACGTCGGCCCGCAGGCCGTGGCGTCCGACGCGCGCATGGCGGTGCCGGACGACGACACGCTCGCCGACTGGCGGGCAACCGCCCGGGACGCGGGCGTCGACGAGGCGCTGCTCGACTCGATGGCGGGCGGCCACACGGGCGCGATCGCGGTCCTCGACCGCGGCGAAGGCCCGACAGTGGGGCTGCGCGTGGACATCGACGCGCTGTACGTCACGGAAAGCGAGGCTGACGACCACCACCCCGCGGCCGCGGGGTTTCGATCCGAGCACGACGGCTGCATGCACGCCTGCGGCCACGACGGCCACGCCACCATCGGCGTCGGCGTGCTCGCGGCGGTCGCCGACAGCGACTTCCAGGGCACGCTGAAGGTCGTCTTCCAGCCCGCCGAGGAGCGCGCCGGCGGCGGCAAACCAATCGCCGAGAGCGGCCACCTCGACGACGTCGACTATCTGTACGCCGTGCACCTGGGCCTGGATCACCCCACCGGGGAGGTGGTTGCCGGCGTCGACGGCTTCCTCGCGGTCAGCCACCTGCGCGCCGACTTCACGGGGACCGGCGCACACGCCGGCTCCCACCCCGAGGACGGCCGCAACGCCATCCAGGCGATGGCGACGGCGATCCAGAACCTCCACGCGATCCCGCGCCACGACGGCGGCGCAACCCGCGTGAACGCGGGCCGCGCCGGTGGCGGCACGGCACCCAATATCGTCCCCGACAGCGCCTTCCTGGAGGGGGAGGTGCGCGGGGAAACGACGGCGCTGATGGAGTACATGAAATCACACGCCGACCGCGTCGTCCGGTCGGCGGCGGAGATGCACGACTGCACCGTCGAAACGGCGACCGAGGGGCAAGCCCCGAGCGCGGAAAGCGACCGCGAGCTCGCAGCCTGCTTCGGGGCGGTCGCTGCCGACCGGGCCGGCGTTGATTCCGTCCTCGACAGCGACGCCCTCGGCGGCAGCGAGGACGCCACCTACCTCATGCGTCGCGTCCAGAACACGGGCGGCATGGCGTGCTACGTCTGTGTCGGCACCGACCACCCCGGCGGCCACCACACGCCGACGTTCGACGTCGACGAGCAGTCGCTTCGGATCGGCGTCGGCGCGCTCGCCACCGCGATCACGCGGGTCGCGGAGACGCGGCCCTGACGCCCCTCGTCAGTATTTGGCGTCCGCGCCCGTCACGTCGTACACTGACTGCATGATGTCGTCGCGGCGGGCCTGCCAGTCGGCGAGCCCGTCGGGGGAACTCGGATACGCCCGGTAGTGATCGAGCAGCCGGTCGGCCTGCTGTTTCGCGCGGTAGAAATCCATGATCTCCGACCAGTACCCGAAGGACTTCAGCGCCGTCACCAGTTTGAGCTTGAGCCCGAACTGGGTGCTGCCGTCGTAGAGCGCTTCGGCCAGCTTCTGGCCGGGCAGCGCCGCCAACAGCCCCATCAGGTCGTCGACGTCGATGGCCGTCGACATGATGTTGTAGACGTCCAGGGCGGCGTACCGCGCGCCGAAGTGGTCCATGACGTGCTCGTTGTACTCCCACAGCATCGATTCGGACACGTCGCCGGTTTCGGCGGCGCGGATCGCGCGCTCGCCGGCGTAGGTGCCGGCGTACGCCGCGCCCGCGATGCCGCCGCCGGTCGTCGGGTTGACGTGACCCGCGGCGTCCCCGACCGCCATGAACCCGGGTGCCGTCGCGGAGTCGTAGGGCCGCCGCGTCGGCAGCGCCGCCCCGAGCTTGTCGGTGACTTCGGCCCCCTCGAACTCGGGGCGCTGCTGGAGGTCGGCCTTCAGGTCGTCGACCAGCGTCATCGGCTCCTCGGTCATCTGGAACCCCAGCCCGGCGTTGATCTCCGTGTCCGTGCGCGGGAAATACCAGAGGTAGCCGGCGGCGCGATCCGTCGGCTTGAACACGAGCGCGTCGTCCCACTCGACGGGCTCGGGCACCTCCACGATCTCCCGGTACGCCGAACAGAACTGCGAGTACGAGACGTTCGTGTCGAAGGTCGCCCCCGACACGTCGACTTTGTCCTGGAGGATCGACAGCGACCCCGCGGCGTCGATCACGATGTCGCCGGTGAACTCGTGGCCGCGCCCGTCACGGATGCCGGTGACGCCCGTGACCCGGCCGTCGTCGTCCTGGATGACCGACTCCACGACGGTGTCGTAGCTGAACGTGACGCCGGTGCGCTCGGCACCGTCGATCACGCACCGGCCGTACTCCCGGCGGTCGATGACCGCAAGCTCCCCCGGGACGGGGATGTTGAGGACGGTGTCCTCGCGGGGGATCTCGAACCGGCCGTGGTCGACGCCGGTGTTCGTGAACGCGGGTTCGAGTTGGGATTTCGGGATCACATCGGGGAAGTTGTCCGCGCCCTTGAGGGCGTCCCCACACGCGATGTGCCCGGCTTCCGACGCCGATTTCCGCTCGACAACGACGACGTCGTAGCCCGCGTCGGCGACCGTCGCCGCGGCATAGCAGCCAGCGGTTCCAGCGCCAACAACGACGACGTCGTACTCGTGAGCAGGCATACTCGCGAGTTGCCGTCCGCGAGCAAAACTCTTTATGACGACACCGACGGCCCGCGCTCGCAGGGTGGAAAGCGTTTTGTCCACACTCCTGCAAGCGTGGGCCGTATGACCGAGTACACCGTGGAGTTCGCCGGCACCGGCGAAACCATCGAGGTGTCGGACACCGAAACGATCCTGAAGGCGTGTCTGCGGGAGGGCATCGCCCAGGAGTACTCCTGTCGGGTCGGCATGTGTCTGGCGTGCTCCGCGAAAATCGAATCGGGCGATGTCACCCAGCCGGCCGCCCGCGGCCTCACCGACGCGGAAGCCGACGAGTACGCCCTGACGTGTATGGCGCGCCCGCAGACGGATCTCGTACTCGACCGCGGGAAGTATCCGCCCAGCATCGAGGAGGAGGCTGCGGTCGCCGACCAGGCCGCCGCCGACGACGACTGAGCTCAGTCACCCGACACCGCGCAGTTGTTCGGCCCCCGCTCCAACGCCAGGGTGTCCTCGTCGATCGCCGTCTCGCCGAGGTTCACCGCCACGATCGCCTCGTCGTTCGCGGGCCGCGGCGGCAGCCCGGTGGTCACGTGATCGACGAACGCCGCTCGATCCAGATCCAGCATCGACAGCTCCGCCGCAACGGCCGCCAGCGACCCCACGACCCCGCCGTCGCGTCCGTCGTGGGTCGTCGATGGGGTGACGTGGCCGGGCATCACCCGCCGCTCGTCCGCGGTCGCGGTCAGCGCCCCGAGCGTGTCGTACTGGCGGCCCGCGAGCTCGCGGGCCGCGTCGGCGTCCTCCAGGTCGGGGCGGCCGACACCGTCCAAGAACAGGCAGTCCCCCGTCAGGAGGTCGTCGCCCCATGAGAACACGAGGTGTTCGGACGTGTGTCCGGGGGCGTGCGTGACCCCGAGCGTGCGGTCGCCGACCGCGATCTCGTCCCCGTCGGTCGCGAGCACGTCGGCGTCCACCGCCAGGCCGCGCTCGGTCGCGCCGGCCGGGAGCACGCGCGCGGCGGCCGTCGCGTCGGCCAGCCCCCTCACGCCCGACACGTGGTCGGCGTGCACGTGCGAGTCGATGGCGTGTGTGATCGTCGCGTCGCGGGCGGCCGCCGCCTCGACGTAGGCGTCGACGGCCGCCGCCAGCGGATCCACGACCGCCGCCGCGTCGCCGTCCACGAGCAGGTACGACAGGCAGCCACTCGACGGGCGTTCGAACTGCACCACGCCGTTGCCGAGGTCGTGGCTGGTGACGAACGCCCCCCAGGCGTCCATTCCGCCCTCCAGGTTCACGGCGTCGACGCCCTCCGCGCGGAGGGATTCGGCGACCTCCGCGCTGGCCTCACCGACCGCACAGACAACGACCACCGGCTCCCTGAGACCGTCCGGAACCACGCTCGCTGCGTCGCCGCTGACACCGGCGGCGACGACCTCCATGTAGGGGGTGTGTCGCGCCGTCACGCCGGGGCCGTCGACGCACCACGCGTCGAACTCCGCGCGGTCACGAACGTCGAGCACGTCTACCTCGCGGTCCGCCTGGAGCCAGTTGTAGAGATCACGAACCGACACCGTGGGTGCAGGCATACGCGCCCCTACATCGCCTGGGGGCAAAAGCTCACGTTCACCGGCGACCAACCCACCCCATGAACGCCGAGCGTTTCCCGGACGCAGTCGCGGACCGCACACGCACCGCCCTCGACCGCCTGGGGTCATCCAAGCGCCTGGTTGCGATCACGGGCGCGGACCTCACCACGCCGACGGTGCTCGCGCGCGCCGCCGCCAGCGAGGCCGCCGCCGCCGACACCTTCGACGCGCTCGCCGCCGCCGCCGACACCGACGCCGCAGCCGCCGCCTGCAACTCGTTTGCCGCCACCGAACGGGACCACTACGACCGGGTCACGGCGGCGCTCGACGCCGACGACGCCGACACGGCGGCCGACCCGGGCGCGATCCACGACTACCTCCGCGAGCGGCCCGACGACACCACCCGCCTCGGCGCGGTGGTCGGCCGCGGGCTGGTCGCCGACCGCACGCTCGCGCAGTTCGTGGGCTTTTTCGTCAACGACGCCGCCCACGACCGCGCGGACCTGTTCCGTGACCTCAGACGCGACACCAGCGCCGACACCGCCGACGCCGCCGCCGCGCTGGCGTCGTGTTGCGACGGCGACGACGACTGGGCGCGCGCCGCCGATGCCGCCGCCGACGCCGTCGACGCCGCCTACCAGGAGTACGTCGCCGCCCTCAACGGGATGGGCGTCGACGCCAAGTCGGTCTGCTGATCGCTGTTCCGGCGCGCCGCGGTCACGCCTCGTCGAACAGGGTTTCGCCGTCGACCATGTGTTCCTCGACGGCGTCCATATCCAGGGTGATGCCCAGTCCCGGCCGTTCGGACACCTCGATGGAGCCGTCCTCGATGACGTCCTCTGCGACGAGATCGCTCCACCAGCCCAGTTCGTAGGAGTGGTACTCGACGGCCAGCGCGTTCGGGATGGCGGCCCCGACGTGCGCGCTCGCCATCGTCGCCACCGGCGAGGCGACGTTGTGCATCGCCACCGGAACGTAATACTGGTTCGCCACGTCCGCGATCTTCCGCGTCTCCCGCATCCCACCGACCTTGGGGAGGTCGGGCGCGACGATGTCGACGGCCTGGTTCTCGATGAGGCGGCGCGCCTCCGTCACGCGATACCGGTTCTCCCCGACCGCGATGGGCGTCGCCGTGGACTCGGTTACGGACGCCTGGACGTCGAGGTTCTCGGGGGGTACCGGGTCTTCGAGCCACCACACGTCGTACGCCTCAAGCTCCGCCGCGAGGCGCTTGGCGCTCCCGCCGGAGAACGTCCAGTGGCAGTCGAAGGCAACGTCAGCCCGGTCTCTCACGCGCTCCGTGACCGCCGCCACGATGTCGGCCTTGTGCCGGATCTCGCCCGGGCGCAGGTGGCGGTTCGCGCGGTCCTTCTCCAGCCCGCTGGGGACGTCCAGGTCGAACTTGAGGGCGTCGTAGCCGAGATCGTCGACCACGCGCTCGGCCTCGTCGGCGCACGCCTCGGGGTCGGCCTCCGCCGCCGTATGGCAGTCACAGTACACCCGCACCTCGTCGCGGTATTTCCCGCCGAGCAGCTGGTAGGCGGGGACGCCCAGGACCTTCCCGGCGAGGTCGTGGAGCGCGACCTCGATGCCCGAGATCGCGGTCACCGTGACGCCTTCCACGGAGCCCTCACCGCTCATCTTCTGGACGAGGTGCTCGAACAGCCGGTCGATGTCAAGGGGGTTCTCGCCCACGACGAACGGCGTCATGCGCTCGATGAGTTCGGGGACGCCGGCCCCCCAGTAGGCTTCCCCCGTCCCGACGACGCCCGCGTCGGTGTAGACGCGCACCAGCGTCCACGGGAAGTTCCCGTCCACCATCGTGGTCTGGACGTCCGTGATTTCGAGATCCCGCGGTGCGGGGCGACCGCTGTCCGCGCCCATCGTCTCGGCGGACAGCTCGCGCATGGTGTACTCCGCGTTCGGATCGTGGAGGTCCGCGTAGTCCTCGCTCATGGCTGCGCGTTCGCCCGCCACGGTGTAAAACTCCTGCTCACAGCAGCCCCAGGTCGGCGAGGTCCGCTTCGAGCGCGGCCCGGTCGTCGTCGTCCAGCCCGCGCAGCGGCGACCGCAGCGGCCCGGCGTCGAACCCCCGCAGCCCCAGGGCGGCCTTCACGCCCGCCATGTAGGGGCCGCGCTTGAGCGCTGCCCGCACCTCGTAGACGGTGGACTGGCGCGCCCTGGCGCGCTCGCGGTCGCCCTCGTCGTAGGCCTCGTACAGCCCCACCACCAGCTCCGGGGCGACGTTGGCGACGGCCGACACCAGCCCCGCACAGCCCACGTCCAAGCCCGGCGCAAGCAGGGAGTCCGAGCCCGCCAGGAACGTCAACTCGGGGTGGGCGTCGACGGCCTGCCCCAGCCACGGCACGTCCTTCGAGGAGTCTTTGACCCCCGCCAGGGCGTCGATCTCCGCCAGCGCCGCCAGCGTCTCCAGGGACAGCTCGTTGCCCGTCTTCGACGGGATGTGGTAGACGTACACCGGGCAGTCGACGGCCGCCGCCACCCGCCGGTAGTGTTCGACGGCGGCCGTGCCGTCCAGCGGATAGTAGAACGGCGTCACGACCACGACCCCGTCGGCACCGACCGACGCGGCGTGTTCGGCGTGGGCGACCGTCTGGCGCGTGGACGGCGCGCCGACGCCCGCGATGACCGGCACCTCGCCCCCGACCTCGTCGACGACCGCAGTCACGACGCGGTCGCGCTCACTCGGGGTCAACAGCGGGAACTCGCCGTTCGTCCCCAGCGGGAACACCCCATGTACGCCCGCATCCACGACCATGCGGGCGTGGTCGGCGGTGGTGTCGGCGTCGAGGCCCTCGTCCGCGTCGAAGGCGGTTACAACCGGCGGAACGACGCCATGCAGTCCCAGTGGGTCCCCGCTGCCCGGGGCCGGCGCGTGCGTTGGCATGCGTGTGTGGTGTGCGGCGACCAGCATAAGCGCCGCGGGCCACGCACGCTACGCGAACTGCGCCAGCGCCCACGCCGTCCGGAGGATTTCGTCCGCCGCGCCGGCGTCGAAGACGAGTTCGTCGGTCGTCGCCACGTGCTCCAGCACGCGCGTCGAGGCGTGCTCGGGTGCGGCAGCGATGCCGCTGTCGTGGTCGTCGACGTGCTCCATCACCCGCAGGTCGCTTTTCGAATCCCCCATCACGAGCGCGAACGGATCCGCCACCCCGAGCACGTCCAGGGCCGCCTGCACCCCAACCACCTTGTTCAGTTCCCGGGACGCGATCTCGGCGGCGTCCCCCTCGTAATACCCCACGTCGATCCGCGACAGCGTTTCGGCCGCCGCCTCGCCGAGCGCGTCGGCGTCGCCGACGGCGGCCGAGGACGCCGCGACGACCGCCGCGATCTCGGGGTCGGCGTCCGCGTAGTACGCCCGCACGGCCGCCGGGTCCGCGCCCACGCAGTCCGCCAGCAACCCCAACAGATGCACGAGCGCGCTGTCGATGAGCCCGCGGGCGCGCTCGCTGCCGGTCTCGTAGTTCGGCTTGAGCGTGACGTTGAACTCGTTACCCTGGAGGTGACACCCCCGCCGGATGTCCTCGGGGGCCGCCGTGTGCACCCGCGAGCGCACGTCGTCGAACACGCCCCGCACGTCGTCGCCGAGGTCCTCGTACAGCAGCCGCTTCGTGTCCGCGCCGTGGCCCGGCGTGAACACGCCCGTCCCGGCCTCGTACACCACCGACAGCCGCCCGGAATGCACGAGCTCGTTGCCCAACCCCTGGCTCAAAAACCCCTTGACGTTTTCCAGCGTCTGGCCCGTGCAGATGACGATGGGGACGCCCGCCTCGTGGAACTCCGTGAGCAGATGCAGCGTGGCCCGCGGGATCTCGTTGTCGGTGCTGCCCGCCGACCGCAGCGTCTCGTCGACGTCCAAGACCAGCACGTTGACCGCCCGCCCGTACTTGCCGTAGAGGTCCAGGGCGGTGAACGCCTGGTCGCGGGTGGCCCGCGCCGCCACGTCGGCGAACGCGTCGTGGGCGGGAAACGCCGCCCTGATCTCGTCTTTGTGCGCCGCCAGCTCGTCGCTTGCTGACTCCCAGTACTGCAGTGCAACCGGCGAATCGACTGGCGGCGCGAGGTCCACGAACTCCTGGTGGGCGCGCAGGCTCTCGGTGTCGAACTCGTCGTAGAGCGTGTACAACCGGTCGTGCAGCTGCATGCCGGACCGAGGGCTGGGGTCCACTTCAACCCCCGCCGCCGCCCACAGTCCCACCCGTTTAATTCGTCCACGGAGAACACACCCACCATGGACGCAATCGTCGTCTCGAAGGCCGACCGCACACCACGGCTGGTCGACCGGCCCCGTCCGGACCCAACACCCGGCTCGGTGCTCGTGCGCACGCTCCGCGTCGGCGTCGACGGCACCGACCACGAAGTGATCGCCGGCACCCACGGCGGCTTCCCCGAGGACGCCGACGAGCTCGTGCTCGGCCACGAAGCCATCGGCGTCGTCGCGGATCCGACCGACACCCGGTTCTCCGCGGGCCAACTCGTCGCGCCGACCGTGCGCCGACCGCGGGGCGACCCCACCCCGCAGTTCGACCGCGGCCAACCCGACATGGCGGCTCCCGGCACGTACGTCGAGCGCGGCATCGACGGCGCCGACGGGTTCATGGCCGACTACTTCACCAGCCCCGCGGACGCGCTCGTCGCGCTCCCCGACTCGCTTGCCGCCCACGGCTTCCTCACGGAACCGGTGTCGGTCGCCGAGAAAGCGATCGAACTCGCGCTCGCTTCGCGGTCGGCGTTCGACTGGCGGCCGGACTCCGCGCTCGTGTTGGGCAACGGCTCGCTCGGCCTGCTCACGCTCGCCATCCTCGCCGCCCGCGACGACACCGAGACGCTCTACTGTCTCGGCCGCCGCAGCCGCCCCGACCCGACGATCGACATCATCGAGCGACTCGGCGCGACCTACATCGACTCCCGCACCACGCCGGTCGCCGACATCCCCGCCGCCCACCAGCCCGTCGACATGGTGTACGAAGCCACCGGGCACGCGAAACACGCCTTCGACGCCATCGACGCGCTCGCCCCCGCTGGCGTCGCTGCCCTCCTCGGCGTTCCCGCCGCCGGCTGGACGTTCGAAGTCCCGGGCAGCGACCTCCACCGCAGCCTCGTCCTGGAGAACAAAGCGGTGGTCGGCAGCGTCAACTCCAACGCCCGCCACTTCCGCGCCGCCGCCGACACGCTGGCCGCCCTCCCCGACTGGCTGTGTGACGCCATCGTCACCGGCGTCCACGACACCGCAGCGTTCGCGGACGCGTTCCGGGACGGCGAAACCTCCATCAAGACGGCCGTTCAATTCGACACCCGATGAAGAACGTCGACGACCTCATCGACGACGCAGCAGCGCTCGCGGACCGCGGCCTCTCCCGCGGCGAAATCGCCGACGAACTCAACGTCTCCCGGGAAACCGCGTCGTGGCTCGTCGAGCGCGCCGACACCAACGCGTCCGTCGCCGCCACCGACACCGACGACAGCCCCCGAGACGTCCACGTCGACTGGAGCACCATCGGCGAAGCCGGCGCCCGGCTGTCCGCCATCGGGGTCGCGCTCGCCGACGCGCTCCGAGATCACAGCCACGACGTCGATCTGGTCGTCGGCATCGAGAAGGCCGGCGTTCCGCTCGCCACGGCCACCGCCAACGAACTCGGGACCGACCTGGCGACCTACACGCCCCGCAAACACCAGTGGGACGAGGGCGACATGGCCGACCTCGGTGGCAGCTTCTCCCGGAACTTCGCGTCTGTCGAGGACCGCGACTGCTTCGTGGTCGACGACACCGTCACCTCCGGCACGACGATCACCGAAACCATCCAGGCCGTCCGAGAGGCCGGCGGAACACCGGTGGCGTGTGGCGTCCTCGCGGACAAACAAGGCCTCGGTGACGTCGACGGCACGCCGATCGAAGCGCTGTTGCAGGTCATCCGCGTTGGCAGCGGCGACGACTGACAGAGCAAGGCCTTTCCTCGCTGCCCCCCGACGGTGGGACATGGCCTTCGATCCGCTCGACTCGTCGATGGCACAGGACGCCGTCGACGACATCGTTGACGCCGCCATCGAGAACAACGAGGTCGTGTTGTTCATGAAGGGCACGCCCGCCGCCCCCCAGTGTGGGTTCTCCGAGCGCGCCATCCGACTGATCTCCGACTACCGGCCGGACGTCCACACCGTTGACGTCCTCCAGAGCACCGACGAGTTCCGGGCCGCCCTGGAGCGCCACAGCGGCTGGGAGACCACCCCACAGGCGTTCGTCGACGGGTCGTTCCTCGGCGGCAGCGACATCCTCGCGGAGCTCGCCGACCGCGGCGACCTCGCGGACGAACTCAACGCCGATGGCGTCGACACGACCGCCGACGACGCCGCGCTTGACGCCGACATCGACGCGCCGTTCTAACGGGGCCGTCGCTAGTAGATCAGCTCGTCGTCGTTGTCGACCATGTACACCGTTCGCGCCGAGATGTTGACGGCGTGGTCGCCCACGCGTTCGAGGTCCCGGACGGTCAACAGCAGCCGCGAAACGTCCTGCATCAGCGCCTCGATCTCGGCGTCGTCGGTGGCGGCGTCGATCTCGGTCTCGATCAGATCACGGATCACCGTCTGTGAGGCGCTCCGACACCGCTCGTCGATGTCGTCGTCGCGCTCGGCGATCGCGTAACACGCCTCGACGTCCGCGCTCGCGTACGCCGCCATCGCGTCGGTCACCATCTCGATGGTTCGGTCGCCGATCGCCTGCACGTCGACCTCGGGGAACATGTCCCGGTCGGCGTCAAGCGTGTACTCCGCGAGGTTCGCCGCCAGGTCGCCGATGCGCTCCAAGTCGGTGATGATCTTGAACGACGACGCGATCAGTCGCAGGTCGCCCGCGACCGGCTGCTGGAGCGCGAGCAGGTCGATGCAGTCGTCTTCCAGATCCAGATACAGCTGGTTGATCTCGTCGTCGCCGTCGATGACCTGCCAGGCGGCGTCGTCGTCTTTCCGGGCCATCGCCTCCAACGCCATCCGGAGCCGGTCGGTGACCACTTCGCTCATGTACAGGACGTCGTCGCGCAACGTGTCGAGTTTCTCCTGGTAGCTGTCTCGTGCCATACGTATCACCCAAACTTTCCAGTGATATACTCTTCGACGCGCTGGTGCTCGGGGTTCTCGAAGATCTGGTCGGTGTCCCCGAACTCCACGAGCTTGCCGCCGGTGAGGAACACCGCGGTCTTGTCGCTGATGCGGGCGGCCTGCTGCATGTTGTGCGTGACGATCACCACGGTGTACTCCTCGGCGAGCTCCTCGATGAGGTCCTCGACCTGGCTGGTCGCCACCGGGTCGAGCGCGCTCGCGGGCTCGTCCATCAACAACACCTCGGGGTCGGGCGCGATCGCGCGGGCGATGCACAGCCGCTGTTGCTGGCCGCCGGACAGCGCCACCCCGGAGCTGTCAAGCTGGTGGCTGACCTCGTCCCACAACGCCGCGCGCCGCAGCGACTGCTCGACGATCTCGTCGTGATCGCCCTCGACGTCCTGGATTTCGAGGCCGTACGCGACGTTGTCGTAGATGCTTTTGGGGAACGGGTTGGGCTCCTGGAACACCATTCCGACCCGCCGCCGGAGCGCAACCGGGTCGACGGCGGCGTCGTAGACGTTCGTCCCGCGCAGCGTGAGGTCGCCGTCGATGCGCGCGGCGTCGATGCGGTCGTTCATCCGGTTGATACACCGCAGGAACGTCGACTTCCCGCAGCCCGACGGCCCGATGATCGCCGTGACCTGCTGTTCGGGGATGTCGATGTCGACGCTTTCGAGCGCGCGCTCGGAGCCATAGAACACGTCCAGATCCCTGGCTCTGATCACCGGCTCGGGGGGTGTCGTCGGTGTCGTCGTCGCCGCGCCGGTGGTCGCCGTGACACCGCCGTCGCTCGATTCGTCGGCCGTCTCCGCCGTGTTCTCGGTCATCGTTGGTTAGTCATGTGATTGGTATTTGTTCCTGAGCACGATCGCCACGGAGTTCATCGCGAGCAACACCGTCACCAACACGACCACACCGGCCGGCACCACCTTGGTGTAGAAATCCGGGGTCGCGTAGAGGCTCGACCACGCGTACACCTGCAACGGCATCGCGGTGACCGTCTCCGAGACCTGCGTGGGCAGCGAGAACTTGATCGTGGGCGCACCGATCATGATCAGCGGTGCCGTCTCGCCGATGGCGCGACCCAGCGCGAGGATCGTGCCGGTGAGGATGCCGGAGAACGATCGCGGCAACACCACGTTGCGCACGGTCTGCCACTTGGTTGCTCCCATCCCGTCGGAGGCCGCGCGCTGGGCCTCCGGCACCGACCGGATGGC
Source organism: Halobacterium sp. BOL4-2 (assembly GCF_016917835.2). Taxonomy (GTDB): domain Archaea; phylum Halobacteriota; class Halobacteria; order Halobacteriales; family Halobacteriaceae; genus Halobacterium; species Halobacterium salinarum. The sequence goes on from NZ_CP070332.2 coordinate 330,278, forward strand.
TTCCCGCGCGGAGATGATGATGATCGGCAGGATCAACAGGCCAAGCGTCGCGCCGCCGATCAGCACCGTGCCCGCGGGCCGATTGAGGTGTGTGACGAACAGCCCGAACCCGAGCAGCCCGTAGACGACCGACGGCACGCCCGCGAGGTTCGAGATGTTCACGTCGATCACACGCGTCAGCCAGTTGTCCGGTGCGTACTCTTCGAGATAGATCGCTGCGCCGACGCCCACCGGGAACGCCAGCACCGCGACGCTCAGCATGAGCAGGATCGACCCACCGATCGACGGGTAGAACCCGGCTGATTCGGCGTTCGTGCTGTGCGCGGACGTCAGAAACGCCCAGTCGACCCACGACTGCGGGCCGGCCAAGCCGACGACGGACACGATCCCGGCGCCGACCAGCGACCCCACGATCACGGTCGCCGGCACCGCCAGTCCGACCCGCTCGCGCGGGGCGTTGACCGCAACGTCGGCCGCGTACGCAGCAGGCGGCACCACCCCGACCGCCGCGACGACCACCGCCGGCACCGGCGTAACGCCGACCGCCGGGCCGACGACACCGGCCACCGCGACGACTGCGAGGAACGCACTGCTCGCAGCGACGCGCGCCCGCCGCCCGCGGTCTCGCGCCACCGCGTGGCCCGCGACGACCCCGATCGGGCCGCCGACGGTCGCCACGAGCATCAGCCACGGGGCCGGCGCAACCGGCACCCCGGACACCACGTCGACCACGCTGGGCACGAGGCGCACACTGCCGAGTGTCGCTCCCAGTGGGATGGGGAGCCCGAGCTGCGAGAGCCAGGACGCAACCGTCCCCAGCGGGCCGGGCAGACCGAACAGCGAGAGATAGAACGCCGCAGTCGTCACGCCGAACCGTGCGAGGAACGGCAGCCGCTGGTCGTAGGCGGTCACGCCGACGGTGATGGCGGCCGGCACCGCCAGTGCGACCACAACCGCCAGCCACGTCAGCGGGCGCACGATGTCGATGAACAGCATCGCCGCGCCGCCGCTGAACAGCAACGCGACGGCCACGAACCCGAGCGCAAGCATGCCGGTCTGGAAGGCGGCCTGGCTGCGCCGGTAGACGAACGCGCCAACGCCGGCGGTCGGCACCACGAGCGTGAGGAAGAACGTGAGATGCCACCCCGGATCGGCGGTCAGCGGTTGGATCGCGTCGTTTGCGACGTACAACAGCAGGATCGTCACGAACACGATGCCGAACAGGGTCGCCGCAAGCAGGAGCGCGCGGAACACGCGACCCGCGGTGCGACTGACCTGCCCGAAGCCCGCCGTTACGTCGCTGGTGTCGGCTGCCATCTCAGTACTCCTCCTTGAATCGGTGTGCGATCAC